>JACRCK010000134.1 GCA_016219065.1 Deltaproteobacteria bacterium | reverse complement strand
AGGTCAGGGAATTGTACAGCGTTCCCCTCGGGGGGCCGGCCTCCGGGATCAAGTTGAACGGTATCCTGGCAGCGGGCGGAGATGTTCTATACTTCCAGATCAGCCCGGACAACAGCCGGGTGGTCTATACCGCCGACCAGCAAACCGATGAGGTCATTGAATTGTACAGCGTCCCGATCGGGGGCCCGGCCGCCTCCGGGATCAAGTTGAACGGTATCCTGGCAGCGGGCGGAGATGTTTCTTTATTCCGGATCAGCCCGGACAGCAGCCGGGTGGTCTATACCGCCGACCAGCAAACCGATGAGGTCATTGAATTGTACAGCGTTCCCATCGGGGGGCCGGCCGCCGGGATCAAGTTGAACGGTGTCCTGAGAGCAGGCGGATTTATTGATTTTTTCAAGATCAGCCTGGACAGCAACCGGGTGGTTTATATCACCCCCGACCAGGAACCCGTTGGCGGTATGGAATTGTTCAGCGTGCCGATCGGGGGTCCGGCCGCCTCCGGGATCAAGTTGAATGGCGATCTGACAGCAGGTGGGGATGTTATGTTTTTTCCTTGGTTATTTCGGATCAGCGCTGACAGCTCCCGGGTTTTTTATGTCGCTGACCAGGATACCGATGAGGTCCTGGAGCTTTATATGACCTCCTTCGACGACACGCCCGATCCCTTTGCCTTTACGGACCTGATCGGGGTACCGTTGAATGCGGCAATGATCTCCAATCCAATTACAGTCAGCGGGATAAATACGGGGACCAATATTTCCATTAGCGGGGGAGAATATTCCATTAATGGAATGGCCTACACCTTTTCCCCCGGAATGGTCAATAACGGGGATAGGATAACCGTCCGCTTGACCTCGTCCAATAGTTGCTCAACTTCCACCGGGGCGACCCTGACCATCGGCGGGGTTTCGGATACGTTTAATGTGACCACGATAGGATTGATTCTTTTATATTTGCCACTGATCCTCAACTAAATTCCTGAAGGAGTGAAACGTATCGGGTTGACCGGTGTGCCTGCCAAAAAGCATCATCCTCGAAAAGGAAACTGCTGTTTAGATTAAAACTCTTCACCCCTCCCAGGGCTTCGCCTCCTCGATCAGCATAATCGGAATGTCGTCCTTGATCTCGTAGACCAGCTTGCAGGACTCGCAGATCAAACCATCCCCTGCCTCGTTCAACCGCAGGTCGCCCTTGCATTTCGGACAAGCCAGGATATCCAGTAGTTCTTTGCTGACGGTCATTTTTCCCTCCATTCGTTCGGATGAAACGTTTTAACTGCCCCTGATTAATTGACAATTGACAATTACTACTGGCTGTAAAGCTCCCGTACCCACTCCCATTCCCTTTCCAACCCTTCCAGCATGGAAACCTGGGGATCGTAGCCCAACTCTTTTTTGATCTTCTCCAGGCTGGCGCTGGTGTGCCGGACGTCGCCTTTCTGGACCGGCTGGTAGTCCACGCGGACCGGCCGGCCCGAGATCCGGTGCAGGGCCTCCAGGATCTCGTTCAGGGTGTGGCGGCTGCCGCCGCCGATGTTGTACACGTTGCCAGCGCGCCCCGCCTCCAGGGCCCGCAGGCAGCCCTGAATGATGTCGCCGATAAAGGTGAAATCCCGGGACTGTTCCCCGTCGCCCCAGACGATCAGGGGCTCCTGTTGCAGAATGGCCTTACAGAACCGGTGAAAGGCCATGTCGGGACGCTGCCGGGGCCCATAAACCGTAAAAAAGCGCAGCGCCACGGTGGGGACCCCGAAATTCTTATGGTAGAGATAGGCCAGGTATTCGCCGGCGGCCTTGGACACCCCGTACGGGGAAACCGGGCTCAGGACCGATTCCTCGCGCATGGGCAGGTCGTCCGTATCCCCGTACAGGGAAGAGGAAGAAGCGTATACAAACTTTTTGATCCCCTCCCCCCGGCAGGCTTCGAGCAATTGCTGGGTGGCCAGGATGTTGTTGTCCGAATAGGTCCGGAAGTTTTCCCCCCAACTGGCCCGCACCCCGGCCTGGGCGGCCAGATGGACCACGGAGTCCAGCGGTTTGACCAGGGCCACCAGGTCGGTGTCCAGCAGATCGGCTTCGATGAACTCGAAGGCGGGTTGGGACCGGAGACCCTCCAGGTTTTTTTCCTTGAAGCGGCGAGGGTAGTAGTCCATAAAATTGTCGATCCCGACCACCTGGTGGCCTTGTCCGATCAGGGCTTCCGCCAGGTGGGAGCCGATAAAACCGGCGACGCCGGTGATTAGTATTTTCATGTGGAGCTCCTTGGAACTACCTTGGTTTTATACGCACATAAAGATTTCCCAGCCGGGGCCGGCTGAAAAGGAACAGGGTTTTACGCAACCAGCCGACCCCGGCGTCTTTGACGGTGATCCGTTTCAAGCGCATGGGGTCCTCCCAGGGAACGTTCAATCCCCGTTCGGTGGTGCAGCAGGAAGTGAATCCGAATTCCCGGGCCGCCTCCAGGCTCTCCGCATTATAGCGACCCCCCGGCCAGCACAGGCAAGTACTTTTTTTACCCAGCCTTTCTTGAAAGGCCTCCTGGGAAAAACACAGACTGGCCCTCAAAGCAACCAGATCCGCGTACAGATTTTTGTCGTGCTGGTGGGTATGGGACTCGATCCGCACCAACCCCTCTTTCTCCAGCCGGCGGGCCTCCTCCCAATTCAATGCCATTCGACCCGCCTTTCCGGCCTCGCTCAGCTCCCGGCATTCCTGATGGGAATAAACCCGAGCGAGGTCCTCCTCGGCCCGTTCTTCACCCGCCCAGCCGGTAACCAAAAAAATGGTGGCCCGGAGGCCATATTTTTTTAGAAGGGGATAGGCGAACCGGTAGTTGTCCAGGTACCCGTCGTCGAAGGTCAGAACCACCGCTTTTTGGTCCAGGACAATCTTTTCGGCCATCCAGTCCAGCAGTTCATCGATGAACAGCGTCCGGTCTCCTTGCTGCTTTAAAAAGGCCATCTGGGCCTCGAAATGTTCCGGCGTGACCGTGACCATGTCCTCCGGCAGCGGGTTGACATGGTGGTAGGTCAGGATGGGCACCGCTTTAATCATGGGTTTTTAAGCTCTTTTTTTCCCGGCAGACTTGGCGATAGACGTCCAGGACTTGTTCGCCCATCCGTTCGAGAGTGTGTTCCTTTGCCACCAGCTTCCGCCCCTCGGTCCCCAGTTGCCCGGACCGGTCCGGAGCGCCCAGGAGTTCCAGCAGGGCTGCGGCCAGGGCCTGGGGGTCTTCCGGCGGTATCAGCAGGCCGTTGACCCCGGAGGTGATGATTTCGGGAATGCCGCCGACCCGGGTGGCCACGACCGGTTTGCCCATGGCCAGGGCTTGCAATAGGAACTGCGGCACCCCTTCAGCCGAGGATGCGATTACCCCCACATCGGTCAAAGCGAGAATTTCCGGGATATCGGTACGGTGGCCGGTCATAATAAAAAAAGACTCCAGCCCCTGGGCGGCAATCGCCTTTTGAATGCGCTCCCGGCCCGGACCCTCCCCGACAAAGAGGAAACGGGCCTGGGGAAAGGCCTCGATAATCCGGCGCGCGGCGGACAGGACCAGTTCATGCCGTTTCTGGGTCCGCAGCACGGCCACCAGGGAGATGACCAGGGCCTCCTCCGCCAACCCCAGGGATTTTTTTAATTCCAGGTCCGGGGGCCGCGGATAAAAAAAGGCGGTATCCACCCCGGTGGGAATGGAGACCACCCGTCCAGCCGGGATCTTATGGGTCCGCAGCAGGTCCCGGCGGATATGCTCGCCGGCGGTGATAATGGCGTCGGGAAAATAATAGAGCCGGTTAAACCAGGGGCGCTTGGCCGGAACGGAGATGTGGCGGGTCCGCACCAGGGCCGGGGTTCCCGACCAGCGGGCCGCCAGGGCGCCGGCCCAACTGTCCACGGAACTGTGGGTGTGGAGAACGTCCACGCCCAGTTCCTCCACCAGCCCTTGGAGATACCGGATGGCGCCCAGGTCCCAGGGCTGCCTTATTTTCCGGTTGAACACCCGGATCCCCAGGGTCTCCGCCTCCCGGCCCAGCCGGGTACCCGGCGGGCAGAGCAGGAAAAGGTGCTGACCCATCCGTTGATGGATCTTCATCTCCGACAGGATCCGCAGCTCCTGCCCGCCCCACCCCTCCGACCATTCCGTGTGCAGGATGGTAAATTTTTTATCGGCTTCTAGGGACATGGCTGGCTAAAACTACATAATTATCAATAATCAATTGTTAATTGTTAATTCCTAACGGCAGGGGCCTCACCCCGGTTTTCTCTCTGCTTTTTCTTTTTCTCCCCTCTCCCCTCTTCCATCTTCCCGCTGGGTTTGGGGCCGGCGCGCTCGGCGATCGCGCCCTACTGCCTTTGTCTGACCTCTGACCTCTGATCTCCGACCTCTGCCTTATTCCCTCGGCCACGCCTGATACGGCCGGGTCTTCCAACGCTGATGGACCCAGAAATAATGATCCGGGTACTTACGGGCCATGGCTTCGATGACCTGGTTGTATTGGGCCGTATTCTCTTCGGTTTCCTTGGTCCGATCCCCACCAAAATCCAGCCAGGGCAGGGCCGGTTGGAATTCCAGCCGGTATTGGCCCTGCCCCTCATAGATCATGAACCCCGGCACCACCGGCGCCCCGGTGCTCTTGACCAGCAGGGCCAGCCCCTTATTGGTGCAGGCCCGTTTTCCGAAGAAGTCCACGAAGACCCCGTCCTTCCAGTCGATGTTCTGATCGAGGAGGATCCCCAGATTCTGTCCTTCCCGGAGCAGCTTGATCATCCGGCGCATGGACCGTTCCTTGGAAACGATCTTGTTCCCGCTGATCTCCCTGAGCTTACGGGAGAGTCTTTCCGCCGGCTCGAAATCCAACGGTTTTACCACCACGTAGGTGGGGTCGAAAAAATAGCCGAAGCTGATGACCATCAGTTCCCAGCAGCCGAAGTGCCCGGTCAGGAAGGCCACTCCCCGGCCCAGCGCCTTGGCCTGCTGGTAATGTTCAATTCCGGCAAAGCGAACGTATTGGCGAATCCGATCGGGGCCGTAGCGAAAAAGATAGACGGCCTCGAAAAAATGCCGGCCGATCCCTTGGAAACACTGCTTTGCCAGGTCCCGGCGTTCCTGTTCGGTTTTCCGGTCTCCGAAGGCCGTCGTCAGGTTTTGATAGGCGATTTCACGGCGCCGTTTCAGCAGGTGATAGCACAGGGTGCCCAGGCCCTCCCCGAGCTGCAACCCGATGGGTCTCGGAATGAAGGACAACCCCAGCACCAGGGCATACAACAGGGTGTACATCAGGGGGACCTCTCCCCCTGGGGAAGTCCTCGGCCCCCGGTTTGGAGTAACGCCTCGATCGATCTCAGGACTTCTTCCGGCTCGATGTCCCGCAGGCAGTCGAACCGCCCCTGGCAGGTCGGTTGCTTGTAGCAGGGGCTGCAGCGCAGGTTTTTGTAATGGATCCGGTGGGCAGCCCCGTAAGGGCCGGTGAAACGGGGATCGTCCGGTCCGTACAGGCCGACCACGGGCACCCCCAGGGCCACGGCCACATGGAGCGGACCCGTATCGGCCCCCACCACCAGGCGGCAACGCTCCATCAGAGCCATCAGTTGCCGGAGGGACAGGCGGCCCAGGGTATCGGTCACCGGACCGGCCGGGAGCGGAAATTCCTGGAAGCGGCTGCGATCCTGCTGATCGCCGAACAGGATCAACTGCCGGCCCCCGGTTCGGGACAACCGTTGGATCAGTTCCTGCCAGTGTTCCGACGGCCAGCATTTCTGGGGGAACGAGGCCCCGAGTTGCAGGCCGATGATCGTCTCCTGTTCCCCGAGGCCCTGGTCGGCCAGGAAGGCCGCGGCCCACTGCCTTTCCTCGGGACGGAGGCCCAAAGAGAATTCCGGGTTGCCGGGCGGGCAGCCTAAAAACTCGGCCACCTTCAGGTTGCGGTCCACGGCGTGCAAGCCCTGGCCTGCGGGCACCGAATGGGAGAGCAGATAGCTAAATTCCTTCAGGCCGGTGCAGCCCAGCCGCTGGGGGGCCCGGGCCAGGAGGACCATCAGGGCCGACTTGGCCAGCCCCTGGAAGTCGAGGGACAGATCCGCCCGCACCCCGGATAAGGCCCGCCGGAGTCGTTGGATTTCTTTCCAGAGTTCCGCCCACCTTTTCTCGGCCCAGAGCGTTTTGATACGGCGCCGGGGATAGACGATCACTTGATCCAGCAGCGGATGGGCCTCCAGGACCGGGGCGCAACGGTCTTCCACCACCCAGAATAGCCGCAGGTGGGGATAGGTCTTTTTCAAAAGGGCGGCCGCCGGCAGGGCGTGAATCACGTCCCCCAGGGAGGTGAGCTTGGCGATCAGAATCCGCTCAATGCGCCGGTCCGCAATGAAGCTTCCAGAGGGAATGGGCGGCCTCCTCTACCTGGCTGACCTCGATGGCGGCCAGACATTTTAAATCCGGGCAATTACGCTCCCGACAAGGGTTGCAGCCCACCATTTGACGGATAACCCGTGCCGTCGTTCCGAACGGTCCGGTTCGCTCCGGAATGGTCGGCCCGATCAGAACCACCGCCGGCAGGCCGAGGGCATTGGCCAGATGCATGGGGCCGGCCTCATTGCCGATAAAAAGCTGGGCCCGCTTAAAGAGGGCCAGGAGCGCCTGCAATCCCAGTCGGCGCACCAGATTGATTACCGGGACTTCCAGCCGGGAAAATAGTTCCTGAAACAAATGATCTTCCTTGCTCCCGCCTTCGGGACCGCCGATGACGGCGATTTTGGCCGGCAGGTCCCGGTGCAGTCTTTGGATCAGGGCCGCGTAGCGGTCCGCCGGCCAGCGCCGGGACAGCCAGCCGGCGCCGGGATGGATCACGATCAGACGGTCCTCCTCCCCGCAGCCGGCCTGGCTTAGAATCTCGCGGACCTCTCTTTGGGCCTCCCCCGAGACCGGCAGGTCGAATTCGGGGCGGGTCGTTTCACCGCCCAGGTAACGGATGACCGCCAGGTTCCGTTCCACCGTATGCCGGTCCTCCGGTCCGGCGGGGATCTCCCGCGAAAAAAAACCGCTGAATTCCTTCATGCCATTGGTATTGGCCGACCCGAGACGGAGCCGGGCCCCGGCCAGCCAGACCAGCAGGGCCGACTTGGCCAGGCCGTGCAGATCCAGGGAAAGGTCAAAGGACCCGGCGCGCAGGGTGCGTTTCAGCCCGGCTACGGTCCGCCAGACCTTTTTCCATTCCCGGTCTTTCAAGTCCTTTTCCAGCATCTTAAAGGGCACGACCAGGGTCTCGTCCAGGTCCGGATGCCCCTCCACCAGTTCCCGGCAGCGGTCGTCCACCAGCCAGGTGATCCGGGACTGCGGGAAGGTCCGCCGCAGGGCCCGCAGTGTGGGCAAGCTGAAAACGATATCTCCGATGCGGCTGGGCTGGATCAGCAGGATGCGGTGGATGGGGGGGAGGGATTTGGGGAGTTGACCAAACATAATTTAACAGCAATGCAAAGTGCAAAATGCAAAATGTAAAATGCAAAATGAAACAACAAAAAATAAAACCTGAAAATCCCCTATTTCTCTGAAAAAAAACGAAGGACTGGAAAGAGATTTTTTTTCTGCGTTTTTCAATTTTGCATTTTGCATTT
>JACRCK010000128.1 GCA_016219065.1 Deltaproteobacteria bacterium | reverse complement strand
GGGCAGGTCCTTTTGGCAATAAAAAACCGAGAGCCCGGCGTTCCTCCTGCTGGAAGGATCGGTGCGCAGGAGCAGGAAGATGTGATCGGCGAAGTGGGCGCCGGTGGTCCAGATCTTCTGGCCGTTGACGATATAATGGTCCCCGGCCTTGAGCGCGGTGGTCCGCACCGAAGCGAGATCCGATCCGGCGTTGGGTTCGCTCCAGCCCTGGCAGTAGTGCACCTCGCCCCTGGCGATGGGCGGGAGAATCCGCTGCTTCTGCTCCTCGGTCCCGCCGATGAGCACCGTGGGCGCGAACATCTCCACGCCCCAGGGATCGACCCCCGGCGCGCGGTACTTGGCCCGCACCTCATTAAACAACTGCTGCTCGACGATGGGGGCATCGCACCCGCCGTAAGCCTTGGGCCACGGCCGCGAAAGCCAGCCTTTTTGGCCGAGCTTCTTTCCCAGGTAGCGGTGGAACTTCCAGCTTTCCTCGGTGGCCAGCATGGCCTCCAGCCCCCCGGTCGTTTTCGGGGCCTGTTTCATCTCTTCCCGGAAAAAATCCTCGAACTCCTGCTTCAGCGCCCTTTGTTCTTCGGTTAATTTAAAATCCATGGAGCATTCTCCTTCCCATTGATGTCCCAACCCTGATTCTATTTCCGGATGATGCCGAAAATCTCCCTGGCTTCGTCCGGGTTGGCCGGCTGACAGCCGAGGGCTTCGATAATCCGAACGGCATTTTCCACCAGTTCAAAGTTATCCCTGGCCAACTCCCCGTTGGGCAGGCGGATATTGTCCTCCAGGCCGACCCGCACATGTCCCCCGCAAAGGATGGACTGGGTGATGGCCGGCCATTCTTCCAGCCCCACGCCGCAGGCGGAAAAATTGGCCCCCGGCGGCAGGGCCCCGACCATGGCCACAAAGCTGCCGGGCCGGAAGGAGGCCCCGCCGCAGACGCCCCAGACGAAATTAAAATTCACCGGGTGGGTGAAACATCCGCCCGGTGAGAGGAAATAATAGTTGTCGACGCCGGCCGAGGAATAGACCTCCAGTTCCGGCTTGGTCCCGATTTCCTTCATGGTCCTGGCCAAGCTGGAGATGGTGAAGAAGCTGTTGTCGAAGGTATAGTCCACGATGACCTCGCCGGTCTTCCGGTTCACGGCGGCAAAATTCATGGTCCCCATGTTGAGGGAAGCCATTTCCGGCCGCACCGCCTCGACTTGGGCCATCCTCTGCTCCGGAGTCGCCCCATGCCCAGGGCCGAGGTCATATTGACGATCAGCTCCGGGGTCCTTTCCTTGATGGCATCATGGCTTTCCTTGATGCGCTCGACCCGGGCGGCATTGGTCCCGTCGTCTTCAACGCCGTGGACGTGGACCATGGCCGCCCCGGCCTGGTAAGCCAGATGGGCCGATTCGGCCAATTCCCTGGGTGTGTAGGGTGTGCTCGGGTTTTGATTTTTCCGGGTGGCCGATCCGACCAGGGCGCAGGTTACAATGACTTTCCTTCCCATGGTTCACCTCCTGACGGCTTCACTGAACAAGTGTCCATCCGGGAATAGCCCTTTCCGGATGGCTATTTCCCGATAAATTTGGGTTTCCGTTTTTCCATGAAGGCGGCCATCCCTTCTTTCTTGTCTTCCGTTGAAAAAAGGATGGTAAAACCCTGGCGTTCGATTTCCAGGGATTCCTTCAGGGAGGTATTTATCCCGGTATTCATGACCCCCTTGATGACCCTGAGCCCAAAGGGCGGCCGCCCCATGAGGCGTTTGGCGAATTTGTCCGTTTCCGATTCTAATTGGTCTTTAGGGACTACCATGTTCACCAGCCCCAGGCGATAGGCCTCCTGACCGTCGATGAAATCGCCTAAATAAACAAGTTCCTTGGCCTTGGTCATGCCGATCAGCCGGGGAAGTCTCTGGGTCCCGCCACCCCCGGGCAGAACGCCCAGCTTGACTTCCGGCAGACCGAATTTAGCACTGTCGGCGGCCAGCCTGAAATCGCAGCACAGGGCCAGTTCCAGCATGCCTCCCAAACAGAACCCTCCGATGGCGGCGATGGTCGGTTTTCCCATATCTTCCAGGATGGCATAGGCGCTGTTGCCGCCGGTAAAGAGGTAGCATTCGGCGCTCGACTTCAAACCGGAAAGCATCTGGATGTCCGCTCCGGCGCCGAAAAGATCGGGCCCGCCGGTGAGGATCACCACACTGACCTCCGGGTCGTTCTCCATCTCCCGAAAAACAACGGTCAACTCTTCAAAAACCTTCTGACTCAAGGCATTGAGTTTATCGGGACGGTTGAAGAAAACGATCCCCCGTCCGCCTTCTTTTTTGTACACAATGGTTTCAAAGTCCATGTCTTTCCTCCTCCTGTTTTGAATCGTTCAAGGTTCAATGTGCCAATAAACCCGTTTTCATACTTCATTGGTGCCCCGGCGGGGCATGTCGATTTAGCACAAAACCCATCAATCCATCCGCTCGATAATCGTGGCCGGGGCCATTCCTCCCCCGGTGCATAAGGTGATCATCCCGTACCGCCCTCCTGTCCGTTCCAGTTCATGGAGGCAGGTCACGGTCAGCCGGCAGCCGGAATTTCCCACCGGATGTCCCAGGGCGATGGCCCCTCCGTTGGGATTGACCTTTTCCCAATCGGGGTTCAATTCCTTCCCCCAGGCCAGGGGAATGGGGGCAAAGGCCTCGTTGATCTCGATTTCATCCATTTCCTTGATGCTCAGCCCCGCTTTTTTGAGGACCTTTTGCGTGGCCGGTATGGGGCCGGTGAGCATCATGACCGGATCGGCCCCGGCCACGGCACAGGTGACCAGCCGGGCCCTTGGTTGCAGCCCCAACTCCCTGGCCTTGGCCAGGGACATAAGCAGAACGGCCGAGGCCCCGTCGGTGATGGGACTGGCGTTGCCGGCGGTGATGATCCGGGTCCCGAAAACCGGCTTGAGGGAAGCCAGCTTTTCCATGGAGGTGTCCGGCCGGACGGTCTCATCCCTTTCAAAGCATGTCTTCTGACCATCGGGAAGAGTCACTTCCAGGGGCAGGATCTCTCTTTTAAACCTTCCCTCCTCCACGGCCCTGGCCGCCCGTTGATGGCTTCTGAGGGAAAAGGCATCCAACTCCTCTTTGCTCAGCCCCCATTTGTCGGCGATCATTTCCGCGGCCTGTCCCTGATCCACAAATTGGCCCCCGGTCAATTTCATATAGCCGGGTCCCCAGGGAATTCCGGCCTCCCGGCCGTCGGCCAATTTCAATCCGAACCATTCGGCGGCGATCGGAAATTTGCTCATGATCTCGCAGCCGCAGGCGATCAGGCAGTCGTGGTATCCGGCGGCGATGGAACCCGCGGCCAGATTGATCGCCGTCAGGGAAGACCCGCACTGCCGGTTGACGGTGATCCCGGGTGTTTCCAGGGGAAACCCGGCGGTCAGGGCGGCTATTCGCGGTAAAACAAATCCTTGTTCGCCCACCTGGGTCACCACCCCGCAGTAGATGTCTTCCACCTGGGCGGGGTCCAATTTCACCCGGTCTACCAGGCCCCGTAGGACCTTGGCCAGAAGGTCGTCGGCTCTCATTCCCGACAAGGCCCCATTTCTCCTGCCAATGGCCGTTCGCACGGCACTGACTATCACCACTTCGTTCATTTCTTTCTCCTTTCTTGTTTTACCCTATGCCCGGACTAGCCCACGAAGCATGAAAAGGGATTCAAGGGGTCGAGGATTCAAGTAAAAGGAACACCCTCCAATTCCAGGATACTTGAACCTCTGAATTATTAAGGGTCTCATGGTAGTCTTGACCTGAAAACCGATCCTTCCCCCTCTATGTGCTCTATGGCTGATTACTCGAATACTGGGTCGCGTTTTTCGCGGTACGCCCGCCGCGCTTCCATATGATCGTCTGAGGTCTGGGCGATTTCCTGCCGCTCGAAATATTTTTTCAGGAATGGCTCGTACTCTAAATCGAAACTTTCATTTGTGAGGTGCTTGGCTTGAATCGTCCCCACCGCACACACCTTGGCGTACTCGTGCGCGATTTTTTCCACGCGCCGATCGAACTGCGCTAAAGGCACAACGTAATCCACCAGCCCGATCGTGAGCGCGTCCCGCGCCTTGATATTCTCACCCGAAAGAATATAGCGTTTCGCCCGTCCCAGCCCGATATAGTGCGGCAAACGCCACGTGCCCAATCCTGGGACGAGTCCTTCCTTGATCGCAGGCAAACCCAGGATCGCTTTGCTATCCGCGATGCGCACATCGCAGGCCAGCGCCAGTTGCAGCCCGCCGCCGAGGCAGTACTGTTTGATTGCGGCGATGACGATTTTTCCCATCGTCTCGAACGTGCGGAGCGCGCGCTCGAAACGATAGTGATACGTCATATCAATCTGATTCGCGGACAATTGCTTGAGATCGATCCCTGTGCTAAAGGCGCGGCCTGTCCCGCTCAGAATGACAACGCGCACGTCCTTTTCTTTCGCCACGGCGTCGGCGATGGTGTTCAAATCCATCGTCGTCTGGTTGTCCATCGCGTTCAGGACATGCGGGCGATTGAAAATCACGCGGGCGATCTTGCCAGCCGTTGTCCATTTCATCGTTTCCAATTCAGGCATCTCGAGCCTCTCTTCGGTTGAAGACATTGTACGGAAGAAGGTAAAATCACTCCCGATCATATTAATTTTAGCCTCTGACAATACGATTTTTTAAAACAGGTCCAGACTTTCTGGCTTCAGTCTTGACTTTAACTTTCCCCCCTGCAAGGGGCTCCATCATAACCATTCTTCGTTGATATCCATGGCCGAGGTATCGGCCAGGCGGATGATCCTGGCCCGGCCGAACACCTGGGGAAGAAAGTTGCGGAGGTAATAATGGACCGTTTCGATCTTTCCGCGGTAGAAACGGGTATCGGCCTCCCCGCAATTCCCCCGGCTCAGCTTGCCGGCTGCGATCAGGCCCTGGTCCAACAGCAAATGGGCGATGGCCACCTCGGCCATGGAGTCCAGAAAGCGGGTGGCCGTCAAGGGGATGAGGCCCATTTTCCCCTCCTTAAGATAGCGGGCGTAATACAGGCTGATCTCCACCAGGGTTTCCAGGGCCTCTTCAAGGATGGCCATATCTGCAGAAAAAGCCGGATTCGGTTTATGCTCGCCGATGAATTGCTTCACTTCGCCGATCCACTCCTGAAAGACCTTCCCCCTTCCAGGTTCAATTTTCGACCGATTAAATCGACGGATTGAACATAGTTGGTCCCGTCCCAGATGGAAAGGATCTTGCAATCCCGGGTGTATTGCTCCACCGGATACTCCTTGGTAAAGCCGTATCCCCCCAGGATCTGTATCCCTTCCCGGCCCATCTCGAAGATCCGGTCCGAACAGTAGGCCTTGACTAAGGGCGTCAACAGTTCCATCCGTCCCCGGGCCTTTTTCCGCTCCTCTTCCGACGGAGAGGCCTTGACCAGGTCCTCCATGAAATAGGCCCGGTAAACCAGGGCCCGCATCCCCTCGGTCAAGGCCTTCAGGTTCATGAGCATCCGCCGCACATCGGCATGCTCGACGATCCGCACCCGCTCTCCCCGTTTTCCAAAGGGCACGCCCTGAACCCGCTCCTTGGCATAGGCCAGCACATTGGCGTAAATGTTGGCTCCGAAGGCCACCGCCTCCAGCCCCACGGCCGTCCGAGCCAGGTTGACCATGTCGAACATATAAGCCAAACCCATGCCCGGCTGGCCGATCAGGTGGGCGCGGCACTTCCCGTTCTCTCCGAAGTTCATGACGCAGGTGGCCGAGCCGTTAATCCCCATTTTGTGCTCGATGCCGATACAGGCCACATCATTGCGCTCCCCCAAAGAGCCGTCCTGGTTGACCCAGATCTTGGGCACGGCAAAGAGCGACACCCCCTTGGCCCCTTCCGGCGCCCCTTCGATGCGGGCGATGACCAGATGGATGATGTTCTCCGCCAGATTATGTTCCCCTGAGGTAATAAATATCTTGGTCCCCTGGAGAAGGTAGGTATCGCCGTCCGGGACGGCCTTGACGGTCACCATATGGGCATCGGAGCCCACCCCCGGCTCGGTCAGACACATGCTTCCGCACCAGGTGCCGTTGTACATCTTTTTGACGAACAGCTCCCGCTGCTGATCGTTCCCATATCGCTCGATCATCCCGCCGTTGCCCACCCCCATGCCGGAGTAACAGCAGAAGGCAAAATTGGCGCTCATCATGAACTCGGAAGCGGCTTCGGCTATGACCAAGGGAAGCCCCTGGCCGTCGAATTCCGGGCTGGCGGCCAGGGCGAACCAACCCCCTTCCTTAAAGACCTCCCAGCAGCGGTGGAAAGAATCAGGGGCATGAACCCGGCCGTCTTCAAAGCGACAGCCTTGCCGGTCGCCGTCCTGAAAGGTGGGGGCCAGTTCATTGGCCGCGATTTTTCCGGCCTGATCGAGGATCATATCAAAATCGTCCAGAGAAAAATCTTTGTAGGCTTCGAATTGAAGCAGCCGCTCGACGCCGAGTTGTTCCTTCAGGACGAAGCGCACATCCCGGTCGTCCCGCTTATAAAAATTTTGTCCCATTTAAAAACCTCCTATCCCGAACGAGTCGGATGCAGCGTTTAGCGGTCAGCGATCAGCATTCAGCCCAATATACTCTATAAGATCTTGCAGAAAGCTAATAGCTGATGGCTGATTACTCCATCCGGAAGTTATAGTTTCCGGATGGACTCTATTTAGAGACGATTTCGAAATAGCGGATGTCCTGGATGTTTCCTTCCATATCGGCCGGGTCTTTAAATACGGCCTTGACCTTCATGCCCACCTTGATCTTGCTTTCATCAATCTCATTGATCAGATGGGAAAAGATGTTGTCCGAGCCGTCGAGGTTGATATAGCCGTAGGTATAGGGGATCGGCCGCTGCTTCCCGGTGGCCGGATCGATAAAGGGATAATTGACCACGGAAAAGGCCTTGATCGTACCCTGATCGGAGAGTTCCACCAATTCATCCAGCTTCTGAAAACAGGGGCCGCAGATCCTCCGGGGTGGAACCAAAACCTTTTGGCATTTCGGGCAGCGGATCCCTAAAAAACGCCGCTTTTCCCGGATCTCCTGGAAGAAGCGGCTGCCGTATAACCCGACGGACCATTCATAGGGCATGGCCAGGTCCCCTGAATTGAGGGTTAACAGTTCTCTATTTTCCATGTAACGTTCTCCTCCTTCACGGTTTCTCGCTGCTCATGATAATGGCATCGGACCACCAGCACCCCCCGAAGCCCGTGGCCAGGGCCGTTTTTACCTCCGGAACCTGGCGTTTGTCCCCCTTGCCCATGATTTGCAGGGCCGCTTCAGCCGTCCGCAAAAGGGCCGTGGCCCCGATACAATTGGTGCTCATGACCCCGCCGGAGGGGTTGATGGGCAGCTTGCCGCCCATATCGGAATGGCCCTCCCAAACAAATCGCGGTCCCTCCCCGGGTCCGCAGAATCCGAGCACCTCAATCCACTTGAGCCCGGCATAGGAATAGGGGAGATAGAGTTCGGCCACATCCAGTTCTTTCACCGGATGGCGAATGCCGGCCTTTTCGTAAACCTCCCGGGAGGCCCTCTGGAGCGAAAGGAGACCGGTGTTGTAGTCTACATCCCCGAACCAGGTGGTGGCATGGCGCACCGAACAGGCCTTGATCCAGGCCGGTTTGGGGGCCATCTTCTCGGCCGTCCCTTCGGCGGCAAAGACCACGGCACAGGCCCCGTCCGTCCGGGGACAGACATCCAGGAGCTTGATCGGGTAGGCCAGCATGGCCGATTCCATAACGTCCTTGATGGTGATGGGGCGGCCGTGAAGCTGGGCATAAGGGTTGTTCATGGCGTGGGTCCGTTCCCGGACAGCCACACGAGCGGCGTCTTCCTGGGTGGCCCCGTATTGCTCCATGTAGGCCGAGGCCTCCGTGGCCAGGCTGGGGATGGCCCCTGAATAGGAAAATCGGTCCCAGACCGGATCACTGCAGGTGATGATGGCCCCGGTGGTATCGCTTTCGGAATTCTTTTCCCAACCGATGGCCAGCACCTTGTCGAAAAGGCCGGAGGCCACATGGTAATAAGCCGCAATGGCTACCGATGTGCCGGTGGTCCCACCGGTGGTCACCTTCATGATCGGTTTCATGTACCCGCCCGAGCCCTCGACGCTCCAGGCGTCCACGGTGTTGATGGATTCGAAATGATCCATGTTGCCGATAACGATGGCGTCTATATCCTTGATGGTCAACTCACAGTCGTTCAGGGCCCTTTCCACGGCCTCGTGGATCAATTCCCGGCCGTTGACATCCAGCCGGTGACTGCGATGATGGGTCTGACCCGTCCCGACGATAGCTACCCTTCTGGCCATTTAGTGTCTCCTTAATCTTGACAGGATTTACATGATTTACATGATCAAAGAAAAAATCTCAAGAATCCTGTTAATCCTGTCCAAAATATTTTAATCCCCGCCCATGACCCAGACGCAGTGACTCTGACCGCAGGGGCCGTTAATCCCCTGGGCCAGGGCCGTTTTTACGCCGTCCACCTGATGTTCCCCTGCCTCCCCGCGGATCTGAAGTACACCTTCGATGATCCGGGCCAGTCCCGCAGCCAGAACCGGGTGGGCCGACAGAACGCCCCCGGAGGGATTGACCGGAAGAGACCCGTCCATGGTCGAGATTTTCTTTTCGATCATCCGGCCCCCTTCGCCGGGTCCGCAAAACCCCAGCCCTTCCAGCCACAGGGGTTCCATATAACTGAAGGCATCGTAGAGCTCGACCACATCGATTTCCTTTAAGGGATTACGGATGCCGGCCATGGCGTAAGCCTTTTGGGCCGCTTCCTTTAGGGCTATCGGCTCGGCCAAATCGCGGTCTCCCAAAAAGTAGGCCTCGGCACAATGGGCCAGGCCTTTGATCCAAACAGGCTTTTTAGCCGCCTTCAGGGCCCTGGTTTCATTGGCGATGATGACCGCCGCGGCCCCGTCGCTTACGGGACTGCAGTCGAGGAGTTTGAGCGGGTCGGCGATTTTCCGGGAAGCCATGACCTCCTCCACCGTGAGGGCCATGGGAAGTTGGGCCAAGGGGTTCTTCAGGGCATTGCCGTGATTCTTGACCGAAACCGCGGCAAACTGTTCTTCCGTCAGATGATATTTTCCCATATAGGTATGGGCCTGCAGGGCCGAAGAGCTGAGGGCCTCGATCCCCAGGGGACGGTGGTAAATAGGATCGAACATGCCGTTGGTAATGAACTTGGGGTCCCCTTCGCTCCCCTTGGAGTGGGCCACTACCAGGGTCGTCCCGAAACCGCCCAAGACCCTCATGGCCCCGTAAAAGGCGCCGAAGGTGCCGTCCCCCTCCACGGTGGAGACATTTTTATCATGGGCCCCGGCCGCCTCCTGCACGGCCATACAGGAGATGGTCCGGCCGTCCCAGAAATCGTTGGAGATGGTGATGACATTGTCGATATCATTAAGCGTAAAACCCGCATCCTCCAGGGCCTTGATGGTGACCTCGTAAACCAGGTCATAGAAGATCTGGTCCTTCTTCCTGCGCTCATACTTGGTCTGTCCCACGCCGACGATGGCGATCTTTTCCATAGGCCTCCTTAAAAAAATACTGTTCAAAGTTCAACGTTCGATGTTCGGGGAAACCCTTTTCATAATCCATAGTGCCTCATGAGGCAAGGATGCCCACTTATTTTTAATCGTCATGCCGGACCCCGTATCAAGTACGGGGCAGGCTCGATCCGGCATCCAGGAAATTTGGAGATGTGGTGACCTGGATTCCGGCTTTCGCCGGAATGACGGAGAAGTTATCGGAGTCTTGAAAAAGCTGAACCACTGCCACTTTTAAAAATAATCACACAATAGTAAACTCCTCTATATCCTTGATATGGCCGGTGCGCTTTTCGGCAAACCGGGCCCTGACCCGAACCCCTTTTTTCAAGCGGTCCAGGTCCTCTTTGATGATATGCAAAAAGCCCACATGGGCCCCGTCTAATTTGATCAAAGCAAAGGCATAGGGAGGCTCCGCCGGCTGCAGCGGATAGGCAAAACGGACGACGGTAAAGGCCTCGACTATGCCTTCCGGACTCAGGTCCACCCAATCGTTGATACGCTTAAAACACTTTCCGCAATTCATCCGGGGAGGCACATAAACGGTCTTGCATTGGCCGCAACGGTTTCCGATAATTTTTTGATCATCCCGCAGAGAGACCAGAAAACGGCTCCCCACCTCCCCTACCGACCAATTGCAGGGGATTTTGATCTGACCCTTGAGGGTCAAGGGTTCTACTTGATCAATCCAATCGGACATTATAATTCTCCATGTCTAAGAACCCGTCATTCCCGCGCAGGCGGGAATCCAGGCGGCACATGAATAATTAAAAAACCTGGATTCCCGTTTTCACGGGAATGACGCCACGCGGGTCTCAGTGATTTATTACGAACTCTTTTTTTATCTACACCTTAAGCAGCAAGGCCTCTCCCTGGGAAAGTCCCCCGCAGATGGCCGCCACGCCCATGCCCCCGCCCCGCCTCATCAGTTCGTACATCATGGTCATGGTGATCCGGGCGCCGCTGGCCCCCACCGGATGGCCGATGGCCACGGCGCCGCCGTTGACGTTGGTTTTGTCCTGCAGGGCCTGCCATTCCCCTTGATCCCCCTTGGCCAATTCCTTGAGCGAAATCAGGGTCACGGCGGCAAAGGCCTCGTTGATCTCGATCAGGTCCATTTGATCGAAGGTGTTACCGGTCCGGGCAAACATCTTTTCGATGGTCTGGGCCGGGACGCAGGCCATGTACTTCGGCGTTCCCGCGCCGGCCTCACAGGCCACGATCTGGGCCATGGGTTTAAGCCCCAGGGACTCGGCCTTCTGCCGGCTCATGAGGACCACGGCCGAGGCCCCTGAGTTTAATCCCGGGGCATTGCCGGCGGTGACGGTGGGGCTGCCGTAAACGGTCTTCAGAGCGGCCATTTTCTCGGGGCTCAGATTTTCTCGGGGCGATTCATCGCGGTCGAGAATGATGGGGGCCTTCTTTTGGGGAATTTCAATTTTCATCAACTCTTCGCCCACTTTAAATTTCCCCTCCTTATAAGCCTGGAAATATTTCCGGTGGCTGCCTAAGGCCCAGGCATCCTGCATTTCCCTGGTCACCCCGTATTCGACGGCCACCTGACCGGCATCGGTGGCCACCGGGGCAAAGCCTTTCCGGCTGTAGCCGAGTTCATAAAGGACGTCTTCCAACTCCAGGGGTCCCAGGCGCACTCCCCAGCGGGCCTTGGCCGCACTGGCGATGAGTCCGGCGTTAGACATATTTTCCGCGCCGGAGGCGATGACGATCTGGGCCTCGCCCGATTTGATGGCCCGGTAGCCCAGGCGCAGGGCCGTCATGGAAGAACAGCAGGCCCGGTCGATGGTCAGGGAAATATTATCTTCCGGGAACCCGGCCAAAAGGGTAATCTGCCTGGCCGGCACATTGGTATAGATGGCATATTCCGCGGGAATGCAGGTCCCGTAATACATCTCGTCCACCTGTCCCGGATCGAGATTGATCCGTCGGACCACTTCCTTCAAGACCATGACACCCAGGTCCATGCTCAAGACCGTTTTCAATAGGCCGTCAAACCGTCCGAAAGGCGTCCGCACCGCACTGACAATCACAACATCATTGGCATTCATAAAATCTTCCTTTCAAATAAAATAATCTCAGAGGAACATAAGCTCATGGAGCATCTCCCCCTTAACCCGGTCTTTCTGACCGTCAATTTCGATCTTCATATCATAATCGGCCAAAAAGCGGTAATAATATTGCTTCCAGTCGGTCACCCTGGGAAGCTCCATGGATTCGATTTCCCTGGTTGTTTTGACGTTCAATTGGAGCTTTACCCCCTTTGCATCGGCGGCGATATTCAATGTTTTGGCATAGTCTTTCCCGCTTGTTTCATCCCGGACAATATCGGCAAAATCGGCCGTCATCAT
>JACRCK010000127.1 GCA_016219065.1 Deltaproteobacteria bacterium | reverse complement strand
GGAAGGGGCCTCCTTTTCCGGAAATTCTTCTTTCAGGTACCGGGTCGGCACCTCCGGGGTCCTCGGTTTTTCCGTGGCCGTCGCGGCCTGATCGATCACCGCCCAGTCCTGGTGACTGGGACTCAGGCGCTTCGGTTCGCCCACGAAGGAAAGGGACCGGAAGGCTTCGACCAATTCCGGCGGGATGCTCCGGGGGACGGCGGGTATGGAATGAGGATGGACGAAAAGCAGCGGACCGGGATGCTCCTCTTCGAAGCGGTGCCATTTCACCTGCGGAAAGCCCAGGAGGGTCGACACTTCCTCGTCTGACGGGACCTGCAGACAGGTGACTTTCCAGCCCAGGAGATTGCCCGAGAAGCTCAAACAGCCCAGGGCATGGCCCAGATCGTGCTGGCAGTAGCGGAAGGCCCGCTCGCCGTATTTCCAGGATTCCCGCCAGTAAATACTGCTCAATCCAACCAGGAAACCGTCGGTTTTAAAGTGCTCCCGGACCGCCGACCAGAACCGCCCTCCAAAGGCCGCTCTTTGTTCCAGAGAATGGGAATAGGCGTGATAATGGTATATTCCTCCTCGTTCGTCCGTTTCCGGATGCGGCGGCAGAATGAGATGGGCCTCCGTGGGGTGCAGATTGCCACTGGACGGATTCATCCGGAGCGCCCAGGAGGTTTCCCGGTAGGATTTCCAGGCCGAGAGGCCCAGGGAAAGTTCCAGAAAAGCGGCTATATTCTTGAAAGAAAAGGGCTGGGGCCGGTTGCGGCTTCTTTCGTAAAGGTCCCGATAGTCGTTGTCCGGATCCTTCGCCAGCAGCGGCAACGGGAAAAGCGGCGCGCCCTCATACCGGCGAAAGGGATCGGGCTCGTTGGCCCAATCCAGGGACCCGGGAGACCGGGCGTACCGCTGGGGGAGATGCTTCGTCCGCTCGTGATAATCGATGACCGCTTGCATAATTATCATGATAGCGGCTGCCAGGGGGCTCGTCAAACGGAAATAAAACCAATGGGAGTAAATCTTAAGCCATATAATTATCCATACTTTTATATTGCCTTTATATAGAATTTTGTTATCATTTTTTTAATGAGGAAAGTCATATTTGAGTGGGACGAGGAAAAAGATAAAGAAAACCAGGCCAACATGGTATTTCTTTTATTTCAGCCCAGCAGGTTTTTTTTGATCCTTACCGTGTTATCGCGGAGGATCTAGGGCACAGCTCAGAAGAAGACCGCTATTACTGCCTGGGAAGAGTCGGCGAGGGTATCATAACCGTCAGATTTACCTACCGTGGCCGTGTAATTCGCATTTACGGCGCAGGGCACTGGAGAAAAGGAAAGAAACTTTATGAAACGGAAAATAAAATATTCTGAAGGGCCGGTAAGGAAATTACGGGTTGTGAGTGATTTCCTCCCTCCCCCGGATCAACTGGTTTTGAAGGAAGATAATCTTAAAGTTACTATCTCATTAAAAAAATCGAGCATCGACTTCTTCAAGGAGCAGGCCAAGAAGCATAAAACTTCTTATCAAAAAATGATAAGAGAGGTAGTGGATTGGTACGCTTCCCATTATAATAAAACCGCATCATGAAAAGAAAAGCTTTCCGCGCCGCCTACCTGACTACCTATGAAAAGGGCCTCTTCCCCGGCCTGCTCGAGCAGGCCGAAGCCCTTTTTAAGGAATGCACCCTGTGCCCGCGAAAATGCGGCGTCGACCGGGCCGGCGGCGAAAAGGGTTTCTGCCGGGCCGGTGGGCTGCCCGAGATTTCCTCCTACGGCCCCCACTTCGGCGAAGAGAAGCCGCTGGTCGGCCGCTACGGCTCGGGCACGATCTTCATGACCTACTGCAACCTAGGCTGCATTTTCTGCCAGAACTACGAGATCAGCCGCTTGGGCGAGGGTTATGCCGTCTCCTTCGAGCAATTCAGCCGGATCATGGTGCACCTGCAGGAGATCGGCTGCCATAACCTCAACTTCGTCACCCCCTCCCATTTTGCCGCCCACATCCTGAAGGCCCTGCCGCCGGCCATTGAACAGGGACTGAACGTTCCCCTGGTCTACAACACGGGCGGCTATGACGCGGTCGAAACTCTGCAACTGCTCGACGGGGTCTTTGATATCTACATGCCGGATTTCAAATATTCGCGGGGAGACATTGCTGAAAGGTACTCCCAGGCCCCGGACTACCCGGAAGTGGCCCGGGCCGCCCTGAAAGAGATGCACCGCCAGGTGGGCGACCTGGAAATGGATGAAGCGGGTATCGCCCTGCGGGGTTTGCTGGTCCGGCACCTGGTCCTGCCTGAAGGGCTGGCCGGCACCCGGGAGGCCCTGCATTTCCTGGCTACGGAGATTTCCAGAAACACCTACGTCAATATCATGGATCAGTATCGCCCCTGCGGCGACATCCCGCCGGACTCGCCCCTGAGCCGCCGTCTCACCCGACAGGAGTTCCAGGAGGCGATCCGCATCGCCCGGGAGGAAGGGCTCCAGCGAATCGATTCGGAGCTAAGCTAGGGGATTGGTCCAGTTCAATCGGGCGAAGCGGGAAAAATCGCTATCCGTCGAACACAACTCCGCGCCGTTTTCTATAGCCAGGGCGGCCAAATGGGCATCGGTGGTCAGATTCCCGGCAGCCCCGGATTCGTTTAACAGCGAACGCAAAATAGACCAATGCCGCATTTGGGGTGACAGCAGTTGTACGATGGGTTGGGCCAGCCACCCGTCTACAATCTCTAATGCCTGTGTCACTTGGAGGGGGTTAGGGAATAGGTGTGAGTTGGTCGATATCCTCAAAAATCCGAGCAAAACCACCCATGGTATCGCGATGGGTTCGTCCCCGGACAGAACATCCTCCAGCCAGGCCTTGGCCTGTCGATAGGAGACGCAGTCAATATTTACAGCGTAAAGCAGCAAGTTCAGATCGATCAGTTTCATAGCTGGCTATTTGCGCAGTTCGAGTTTTCGAACAATTTCCATGTCTTCCAAAGCCCCGGACAGAGCGAGCGCTTTGTCTAAATCAACCTTCGCTCCCAAGGGTTGCCCCATCGAAAATGACGGACAGCGGTAACGCCGCTGCGGTCTGGCGAGCGGTGTGGTCAAGCCCTTTCGCAGGGCGGCGTTGAGGACCTTTCGCAAAGATTTGCCCTCTCGAAGCCCTTGTTGCTTCAACTCGTTTACCAAATCGTTATCGATTTCAATAGTAGTACGCATATTGTCATAATATGCAAAATATGCTTTTATGTCAAGCATGAAACGGGTGGTCGGACTTCCAAAGGACGATAGAAGCACGAAAACACGTTTTCCTGGGAGGTTATCATGTGGTTCAGTGGCCCAGCCCTGGACGTTCAACTTACCCGATCCCCCAACTTAAAAGTGGAGAATTAAAGGACCTTGACATGGGGTTGGCCCTTGTATAACATTTTGGTATACAAAAACGGAGGTGCCGTCTATGGCTAAAACCGCCATGACCCATGCCCGATTGACCCCGGAGGTAAAAAGGCAGGCGGAAGACATTTTAAAAGAACTGGGGATTTCCATTTCAGCGGCCCAGGAGATGTTCTACCGACAAATCATCGCCCATCAGGGAATCCCTTTTGATCTCCGTCTGCCCAATTCCCAAACCGTCCGGGCCATGGAAGAAGCTCGAAAGGGAAAAGGGAAAAAATACGCAACGGTAAGAGATTTATTCAGTGACCTGGGACTTTGATGCTGCCGATCCGTCCCACGGCCCGGTTCAAGAAAGACCTCCAAAGAGCGGCCCGGCAAGGCCGGAACCTTAACCAAGTTGAGGCGGTCCTGGAGATCCTTTCCATACCTCAACCCCTACCGGATTATTATAAAGACCATAAACTGAAAGGCGCCTGGCGGGATTTCCGGGAGTGTCACATCGGACCCGATTGGCTTTTAATATACACGTTGACGGATTTTGAACTCCGGCCGGCCCGCCTTGGAACCCATACGGAGTTATTTGATTAAAGCCCGGCAGAAAACATCCAATCCAGATCCCCCCCGGCAACCGGCCCCGCGGACTTTCGGTCCGGTGACCGTCCCCGAGGGGCACTATGTCATGATAAGCGACAATCGTGACGACAGCGGCGAGCCCAGATATTTCGGCTTCGTGGCCCGCGATCGCATCGTCGAGCACCCCACGGGTGTCCACTTTTACTTGATCCGATCAGAAACGAATTCCGAGGACAGAGCCATGTTAGAAGAGAAACTAAAGAAATACGCGCGGCGAGTCGGATACAGTGAATCCGAAATCGCGTCATTCCATGAGTCCGGCCACCGGCTTCGGCATGTAGACCGGCTTTCTGAGGCAGCGCCCTTATATTCGATCGTGGCCGAGGTCGTGGAGGCGCACCACTGCAATTCCGGTCACCAGGTTGGGCAACGTCTGGTTCTTGACGTCGATGGCAGCTTCATAACCAAGCTATGTCCTCCCCGGATGTGCGTCTACCTGGTTGCTCAACTCACCGTCCCGATTGCCCTTATTAATGAGCGGCTGAGCGAGGGTTTGGAACCGCAGGATTTCCACTTCATGCGGTATGTCCGTTGTCCGGATGTGGGGGTTGAGTGCCTGGGCTATGGCGAAGTAAAGCTGAAAATCGAGATCGTCCGGCGAGAGCAGGTCTAGAGCTGCGATGCCGACGATAACCCCTACGGAATGGCCGTTCTTCGAACCACGGCACCGTCTGTTTGCCAAAGACTTTCGGTCCTGGGTGGCTGCACATCTCGGCCATTTCGAATCGGACGAGGGCGGGGATGGGCAGGCGGCGCGGGAGATTTTTCGACTCCTGGCCGCCGACGGGTGGCTGGGGCCCACTGTTGCTCCGGATCCGGGAGGACCTGACCAGCGGATGGATCTCCGCCGTGTTTGTTTGATGCGAGAAATTCTCGCTTACAGTTCGGCCATGGCGGACGTGGCCTTCTCCGAGCCCTGGCTGGCCGCACTGCCGATCGCCCTCTACGGCTCTCAGGAGCAGAAGCGCAAGCATATCGAGCCCTACTCCCGGGCGGAGTTCCTGCCGGCCTTTGCGCTGTCCGAACCGGAGGCCGGGTCCGACGCCGCTGCGATTGCGGCCACCGCCACCCCGTCCGGCGCCGGCTTCGTGCTCAACGGACGCAAGACCTGGATATCGAATTCCGGGTTGGCGGACCTGTACGTCGTCTTCGTGCGCCTGGCCGGGGAAGAAGGGGCCCAGGGGCTCTCGGCCTTTCTGGTCGCCGGCGCGAATAGTGGGGTGACTCTGGAAAAGCGGCTCCGGGTATTGCCGCCCCACACGCTCGGGACCCTCCGCTTCGATGATTGCTTCGTCGAAGCAACAGCCCTGCTCGGCCGACCGGTCCAGGGCTTCGAAATCGCCATGCGGGCCCTTGAGCTGTTTCGCCCCACTGTCGGGGCGGCGTGCCTGGGTTTCGCCCGCCGGGCCATGGACGAAGCGTTGCAAAGGAGCTGCGAACGGACGACCTTTCGAAAACCGATCGCCCAACACCAGTTGATTCAGGAAAAACTGGCCGACATGGCGGTTAAGACCGACGCGGCGGCCCTGCTGGTCTACCGGGCCGCCTGGGCCCACGACCGGGGATCACCCTCCATCGGCCGGGAGGCCTCGATCGCCAAACTTTACGCTTCCGAGATCGCCCAGGAGGTAGTGGATCAAGCGCTGCAGATATTCGGCGGGCTGGGCGTGGTCGAGGGTACCACCGTCGAGCGCCTTTACCGGCACGTCAGGGCCTTTCGCATTTTCGACGGCACCAGCGAAATCCAAAAGCTCGTTATCGCCAAACACCTGCTTAAGGGGTGAGTCGGATCGGGCCGGAACCGGCCGCTTGGCTTATCTTCCCCTGTCACCGTCCCATAAAATTCCAATAAAACAGCAAGCAGGGACCAAATTGACCGGTGGTCCTGCCCGAAGATTTGAAAAATAATTTTTTGTACGGTATATTTTCCCCAAACCATCCCACTGACAAGGAGAACCGTCATGTCTCGAATCTGGTTAAGGAAGGGTCCCTTTATCTGGAAAAGCTGGGCCTTTTCCATTCTGGTAGCGCTGCTCATCGCCGCCTCCTTCAAGTCGGCCATCGCCGATTGGAACGTAGTGCCCACCGGGTCCATGAATCCCACGATCGTGGAGGGCGACCGGATTTTCGTAAACAAGCTGGCCTACGACCTGAAGGTCCCCTTCACCACCCGGCACCTCGCGGAGTGGAGCGATCCCCAGCGGGGGGACATCGTCGTCTTTTTTTCTCCCGTGGACGGTAAAAGGCTGGTGAAAAGAGTGGTCGGCCTTCCGGGGGAGGCCATCGCCCTGGAGAATAATCACCTGCTGGTCAACGGCGAGGCGGCCGCCTATGAACCGCTGGATCAGGGCCGGAAGATGCCGGCCGCTGCGGGGCAATTTAGCGTGCTGGAAGACCTGACCGGCAGAAAACATCCGATCCAGATCACCCCCCGGCAACCGGCCCCGCGGACCTTCGGCCCAGTGACCGTCCCCGAGGGGCACTACCTCATGATGGGCGACAACCGCGACAACAGCGCCGACTCGCGCTATTTCGGCTTCGT
>JACRCK010000138.1 GCA_016219065.1 Deltaproteobacteria bacterium | reverse complement strand
GTGGACGGCAATCTGACCCTGGAGGGGCTGCGGATTATTTACGAAAGGAATAAGCCGGAAAAAGCCTAGGTAAAAAATGGGAGTAATGGAGTATTGGAGCACTGGAGTATTGTTCTTGTAACCATTACTCCAATACTCCATCCGAAAAGGAGAAACGCCATGACGCCGGAAGACATGCGTGAAAAAGCGGAAGAGTTATTTTCCCAAGGCTTTCACTGAAGCCAGGCCATCCTGGCCGTGGGCCAGGAAAAGATGGGCACCCCCAACGAGGATTTGATCAAGGCGACCGCCGCCCTGGGAGGCGGAATCGCCAGTTCCGGCCGGGCCTGCGGAATCCTGACCGGCGGGGTGGTCTTTCTGTCCAGTCTTTTCGGCAAGGGTCGGCCCGAAGGCAAGGATCATCCCCGGATGTGGCGTCTGAGTTATAAGCTCACTAAAAGGTTTGAGGAATTGACCAGCGAGTTCGGCGGGGTGGACTGCCGGGATATCGCCCGGGTGAACTGGAAGGACAAGGAAGCCGTCAAGGTCTTTTACGGGGCGGCCGACGGGCGCCGCCACCTGTGTAAAAAGCTGTTAGGGGATACGGCTTACGCTTTGGGGGAGATATTGGACCAGGCGGATCAGCCCTGAGCGGGGCTGACAACAAAAAAGAGGTCCACCATCACCGCCACCATATCGGTCTGGCTCCAGGGGACAATGCGTACTTTCAGCAGTCCGCTCACCGACGATCAGACCTGGACGTCGGCACGATCGACTGGCCTTCCAGGACGATCACGCGCGGTGCGGGCGTTTCTTCCATTTTGAATTTTTACCTGGATATTTGTTTCGGATTGGAATTTGTTGTTTTGAGGGGCGGTCGGCGCCGGTGGTAGTCGGCGGCCTGCTCGAAGGCGTGGGCGGCCTGAAGGATCCGGGCCTCTTCGAAATAATTACCCAGGATCTGGAAGCCGATCGGCAGGCCTCCCGAGCTGAAACCGCAGGGGAGGGAAAGGCCCGGTATCCCGGCGAGGTTGGCCGAGATGGTGAAGATGTCGGTCAGGTACATCTGGAGGGGGTCGGCCGTCTTCTCGCCCCGTCGGAAGGCTGGGGTGGGGGCCACCGGAGTCAGGATGAGATCCACTTCTTGGAAGGCCTCCTGAAAATCCCGAATGATCAGCGTTCGCACCTGAGAGGCCTTGCGGTAATAGGCATCGTAGTAGCCCGCCGAAAGGACGTACGTTCCCAGCATGATGCGTCGGATCACCTCCGGGCCGAAGCCGTGGGAACGGGTTTTCCGGTACATCTCCCCCAGCCCCCGGCTCTCCGGTTCCCGGAAGCCGTATTTGACCCCATCGTAACGGGCCAGGTTGGAACTGGCTTCCGCCATGGCGATGATGTAATAGACGGCGACGGCGTATGGGGTGTGGGGTAGTGATATTTCCCGGCATTCGGCCCCCTGGGCCTCGAGGGCTTTGATGGCCCCGCGGACCGCCTTCTCGACCTCCGGATCCATCCCCTCTTTGATGAAATATTCTCGCGGCAGACCTAAACGGAGCCCCCGGACGCCGCGATCCAGCCCACCCAAATAATCCGGAACGTCTCGGGAGACCGAAGTGGAATCAAGGGGATCGTGGCCGGCAATGGCCTGGAGGAGAAGTGCGCTGTCGGCGACGGTTTTACTCAAGGGGCCAATCTGGTCCAGGGAAGAGGCGTAGGCCACCAGGCCGTAACGGGATACCCGGCCGTAAGTCGGCTTAAGGCCCACAACCCCGCAATGGGAAGCGGGCTGCCGGATGGAGCCCCCCGTATCCGAACCGAGGGCCCCCAGGCACTCGGCGGCGGCTACGGCCGCCGCGGACCCACCGCTGGAACCGCCGGGAACCGCCTCGGCGGCCCAGGGATTGCGGGTGGTCTGCAGGGCCGAATTCTCCGTCGAGGAGCCCATGGCGAATTCATCCATATTGGCCTTGCCGAGCAGCACATACCCCTGCTCCTCCAGCCGGGTGATTACGGTGGCATCGTAGGGCGGCCGGTACCCGGCCAGCATGCGAGAAGCGCAGGTCGTGGGGAGCCCCCGGATGGAAATCACATCCTTAACGGCCAGAGGAATACCGGTCAAAAGCCCTTCCTCCCCCCGGGCCAGGCGTTGATCGGCCCTTTCCGCCTGCTCTAGGGCCTTTTCCGGAAACACATTGATATAGGAGCCGATTTGCGGCTCCAGACGGATTATCCGTTCCAGGAAGGCCCGGGTGAGTTCCACGGCGCTTATTTCCCGTTTTTTTAGTTTTTCCCGGGCCTCGATGATGGTGAGTTCGGTTAAGGACATCAGATCACCTTGGGGACTACAAACGCCGAGCGGGCCTGTTCGGGGGCGATAGCCAGGGCCTCTTCCTGGGAAAAAGAGGGCTGGACCAGGTCTCCTCGAAAGGCGTTGATCAGATGCAGGGCGTGGAAAGTGGGCTCCACCCCCTCGGTATCCAGTGCGTTCAGTTGTTCCATGTAGCCCAGGATATCGTTAAGCTGCCGGGAAAAAAGATCGACCTCTTCCGGGGACAGATGCAATCGGGCCAGTTGGGCGATATGGAGGACTTCTTCAGGAGTCAGTTTCATAAAATACCAAAGATTTGAGATTGGGAGTAATGGAGTGTTGGAGTATTGGAGTATTGGAATTGCCTTTAACCCATTACTCCATCACTCCATTACTCCACCACTCCTTTATTCCATCCTTTTCCAGTAATTTTGCTGCACCGACCAGACCCTTTGAACGATCGGCAGGTCGGGGCGGCAATCTCGCTGGGTTTCCTCCGGAGTCAGGAGCGAGGGGCCGGTCAGTTCCTGCAGCACGGCCCGAACCGACTGGCGTAACCCCTCCAAGTGATAGCCCCCTTCCAGGACCAGCAATAACCGCTTGTGACATACGTCCCGGGCCAACCCCATGACCAGCCGGGTCAGACGGGCAAAGCCCTGCGGGGTAACCATCATGGCTCCCAGCGGATCCTCATAATAGGTATCGAAACCTGCGGAAACCAGGATCAGGTCCGGTCGGAATTGCCGGCCGATGGGGACCAGGATGCGCTCGAATATCTGGGCGTAGTCTTCATCCAGGTAACCGCTGGAAAGAGGAACATTGACGGTAAGTCCCGGGGCCTCTTTCCCCCCCGTTTCGTCCAGCCCTCCGGTTCCCGGATAATAGGGGTACTGGTGGGTCGAAAAATAAAGGACCTCCGGGCAGTTCCAAAAGGAATGCTGGGTGCCGTTGCCGTGATGGAGGTCCCAGTCGATGACCAGGATACGCTCCAGCCCGTGTTGACAACGGGCGTAAGCGGCCCCTATGGCCACATTGTTGAACAGGCAGAAGCCCATGGCCCGATGGGCTTCGGCATGATGCCCCGGAGGACGGACCAGGGCAAAGCCATTGTCGATTTCCTGATGCAACAGGGCATCGACCAGACTTAGCACCCCGCCGGCGGCCTGCCGGGCGGCTTCGTAGGAATGGGCGGTGGTCTGGGTATCAGGATCCAGGGAAACAAGGTTTCGACCGGAGGTGCCCGCCACCCGGTGGATGTGGTCTGGTGTATGAATGGAGGCCAATTCCTCAAATGTAGCCGCCCGGGAAGGCAGGTGAAACAGTTGTCCGGAAAAAATCGTATCCAACATTTCATAAACTACTTCTAGGCGGCGGGGGCTTTCAATATGACCCAATCCACGCAGATGTTCCAAATAGATCTGATCTTGAATAATTCCGGTTTTCATAGATTCGCCTTTGAAACCTAACCGCAACAAATTAACAAGGGGTTTGGGACCCTGTCAAGGGGATAATCAAGGCAGGTCATATCCAGGTTTTTTCTTGATTCATAGTTTTCGACCATAGGCGGGCGCCCGTTTGATCTCAAACCGGCTTTTCAGCGTAAAGATAGAAACGGTTGGCGCGATCATATGGTCTGGTAGTCAGTCGGATGGGATGAAACAAGGCTCGTGAAGTCACATTCACGTACCATTTTAGACCGGGGCTTTTGCCCCGTCGGATCAACCTCTCAAAGTTGCGACACTGCCAGATGAAATCGCCTGCGAAGTAGACCAGGATATTGGTAACGGCCAACCGGCTGACTAATTGTTCGATGTCGTGCTGATTGGGAATACCGTAGCGCACATGTTCGTTGAGGTAGGAGTGGACGGTGCCGTGGGTTTGAGTATACAGCGAGTCAATTTTTAGTTCGTAGGCACGGTGCCCCTCGCTGCCAAACGGTGCGGCTATGATTAGGGAGCGCAGGGTTACGCGGACACATTCCTGCAGGAAGTGCAATCGGTTTTCCGGCGGCAAATGTTCCAGTGTGTCGAGCGAGACGACGGCATCGAAACGATTGTCTTCAAACGGAATAGTATGGCCATCGTATTGCAGATCGGCACTTCCGTCTACATTGAGAGTAAGGATTTCGGCGTCAAGGAATTTTTTGAGCACGCCCAGATTTCCACCAACGTCTAACACCGTGCGCACACCGCGTTTTCGCAGCAACTTGCTAACAACCTGGTGGCGTTCATAAACGTCATAAGGCATCAATAGCTTAGGCATAGTTATTCGTCCTGTACCCGGCCCCGGGTCTTCCCGGAGGTTATGGCGATGATGGAAGCGCTAAAGAACTTGACAGTAACCTCCCTATCTGGTTAGGTGACAAAAAACCAGGGGAAAAAGATATGATTGGAATTTTTGATTCAGGAATCGGGGGGTTAACGGTAGTGCGGGAGGTCCTGAAACAACTGCCTCGGTATCGTATTGTCTATTTCGGAGACACGGCCCGAACCCCCTATGGGCCCAAGAGCCCCCGGACCATCATCGAATATGCTTTAGAAGATACGGAGTTTCTGCTGAAACAGGGGGCCCAGATCATTGTGGTGGCCTGCAATTCGGTTTCTTCGGTGGCCACGGCCGTCCTGAAGGAAAGGTTCCGCGTCCCCATATTCGAAGTGATTGCCCCGGCGGTTCGAACCACCCTGGCCCTGACCCGCCGCCGGCGGGTCGGCATTATCGGCACCCGGGCCACCATCGACAGCGGCGTATACGAGCGGTCCCTCAAGGCCCTAGACCCGGAAATCCAAGTGTTTTCGCATCCCTGTCCGCTGCTGGTGCCCCTGGTGGAGGAGGGTTGGCTTAAGCGCACGGAAACCAAGCAGATTGTTCGGAAATACCTCTATCCGCTCAAACTGAAACAGATAGACACCCTGGTCCTGGGCTGTACCCATTATCCCCTGTTGAAAGGAATTATTCAGACCAAGATCGGTCGCAGGGTGCGGGTGATCGATTCGTCGCAAGAGGTGGCGGCTTGGGTTAAAACCTACCTGGAAGAAAATCCAACCCTGGCCGGGAGCTTATCGGCGGCGGAAGGAGAAGGAGGGGGACACCGTTTTTTCGTCTCGGACTTGACCCCGAATTCGGAGGCCATCGCCCGGGATTTTCTGGGCCGCCCAATCACCCTGGAAATGGCGGGGGATTAGAAAAAAAGAGAAGGGCCAGAAGTAAAAAAGGGGTAGGGAGCTTTAGCCGCCGCTACCCCGTCGTTCGAAGTTACGGAAAAACAATTATCAACGATCAATTCTTAATTTTTAATTATTAATTAAGAGTTGATTATTGATAATTAGGCTTTTTAGAATTCAATCTCCATGGCCTTGTAGGCACACACAGGCAGACAGGCCTCGCAGAGGATGCAACGCTCACGGCGAAACGAAACCTTCATCTCTGCCCGGTCGATGGACAAGGCTGCCGTAGGGCAATGGGGGATGCAGGCCGAACAACTGGTGCAGCGTTCCTTCAGATGCCGCACTTCCTGGGCCAGGGGTTCCACCTGAACCCCGATCTCCTTCAGGTATTGTAACCCCCGATTGACCGCCTCCTTGCTGCCGTTCAATTCAATAACCAACCGGCCCTTTTCCTTGGGCCGGACCGTGGCTTTCAGGATATTGATCTGGCAATCATAATTTTTAATGAGGTTATAGGTCACCGGCTCTTCAATCAAGGCCGGCGGGAAGGTCAGGATTACTTTCTTTTTAGCCATGGTGGGTCCTCCTCTCAGGCTGAAGGCAAAGGGGCTACCTGTTCGGTCAGCAGGAATTTCCCCTTCTGGATGCGACGCTTCAGCGTTTCGGCCACCTCCCGGGCTTTCAGGTAACTGGACAGCCCGCCGGTGGGGATCTCCTTGTCCAGGAAGTGGATCTTCCCGGATTTCAATTCGGCATAGTTGACCTCGCCCAGCACTTTCCCGGTACCCTGGGGATAATCCTGGCTGTAATCCACCACCCGGGTCCAGATGTCCTTGTCCTCTACCGAAGTCAACACGGCCATCTCCTCGTCCAGCATGGGGATGGGAATTCCCAGGCCTACGGCCAGGGTGGTCCCGTACCCGGTGAAGGAGACGCCGCGCAACCACTGGCTGCTCATGCCTTTCAGATCACCGATGATCCCCAGCGTGCCGGCCGGCCCCCGGGGGACCTTGTTTTTGCCCCGGGGAACGTTAGGACTGTGCTGAGTCCCCGGCCAGCAGACATAGCCGGTTCCTCCGCCTATGAATATCCGGGTGCCGATACCGATCGTCCGGTACAGCGGATCATTCAGCAGCGGAGAAAGCTGACCGGCGCTGCAGTAATTGGCATTCCCCAGCCGGGGCCGCAAAACCCCCATGTAGGTGTAAATCACCTTGTCGGAGAGGTTCACGGCCACGTTGTAATTCTGATAGCCGTTGCGGGGATTGAAAAGGACCGCGTCATTGAAATCCTTCAGGGTCAGGTTTTCTTCCCTTTTTTTCAGGGGGTAACAGTCCGTCCCGTAGGCGAAAGCGGTATAGACGATGGGTTTTCCTGCTACCAGGGTTTCCAGGACGTGGGACCCGCCGTAAAGAAACTGGCCGGGGTAGACGGCGTTGCGCGGATCGTCATCGGGCAGGGCGTTGGCCCCCAGCAGGACATCCGCCGCGGCAAACCCGGTGTAGACCGGCACGTTGTTGAAATAGGCCCGGCCCCCTCCGATTTTCATCCGCGGGATCGGCTGCTTGATGTTGAAATAGGCCCCCGAAGAGCACATGGGACTGAAGGTCCCGGTGGTCACTACGTCGACTTCCTGGGCCACCTTTTTGGGACCTTTGGCCCGGGTCAAATCGATGATCTCCTCGGCCGTGACCACCACGGCCTTCCCTTTTTTTATTTTTTCGTTTATTTCGGCAATGGTTTTGCCCATGATTTTCCTCCACCTGAATGTGATCTATGCCCCGAACCGATGACTAAACGAAGCGGCCCTTTCGGGCTGGCCATGCTCCATATCATGAACATCACCACCTTAAATACGAAAATGAAGACGAACGTCCAACATCGAATAAATACGAAAAAAGGCTTAAGGCCAAATCGTCATTTTACGCTTTAATGCCATATGGCCCAATTATAGGCGGGTCTCGCAATGACCTGCCTAACTGAATTGGAGTAATGGCGTGTTGGTTTAAAACCGATCATTCCATTAGCCTTCATTCCACCATTCCATCACTCCAATACTCCATTTTCATGCAGTATAAATACCTTCCCTGATCAAAGTCAACGGATTGTTGGGTATGTTACGGAGCTTCCCATTGGAATTCCCGCAACTGCAGCCCCAGGTCCCGCTGGTCCCGGCTCCCGCCCGCTTGGGCCGGGTTGATGGTGTAGTCCGTGGTCAGGCGCAGGACTACGGTGGGGGGGCGGGGTTCGGGGGAGGGAATTCGTATCCGGGCCCAGTCCCGATTTCCCAGGGAGAAACGGTATACCCGATTGTTGACGAGCATTTGAACCTGCTGGGGCTTTTTTTCGATCTCCGGCAGCGGGGCCCGGCATTCGATCAAAAGGGTCCCCGGTTGGGTTTCCAGACAGGCTACCGCTCTGCGCCCCATCCAGCGCCAGCGGCTTCCATCTGGCTCTTTTTCCCACGGATAGAAGCCGGCCTGAAAATTTTTCCCCAGGGGATAATCCCGGATCAATTTTATCTGGTAGCCCCCAGCGGCTGCCAAAAGGACCAGGACCCCGATCAGGATTTTTCGCCCCGGCCGGAAGGATGGAGAAAGGCCGCGCGTCAGGATCAGCAGGCAGGCGAAAAAGATCCAAAAAAATATTTCCAGGGACCGGAGGTCATAAGCGATATGGTGGAAGAGTCCCAAAACCAGCCAGGTGGTTACGGAGGCGGTTACGGCCAAGAGCAGCGATTTCCGATCCGGCTGTGTTTCGCGGGCCAGGCCCTTGCCGGCCAGGGTCAGGAGGGCGCCGATCAGGATGCCGAATAGCAGCAAACCGAAAATCCCCTGTTCGGCTAGCAACTGGACATAAACCGAATGGGCGTTGCCCCGGTTGGCGTTGAATTGCTGCCAGGTCCCGGGCAGCCCGGGAAAAAATTCAGGAAAGAAATAGTAATAGCGACCCAAACCGATCCCCAACCAGGGGGAAAAGGAGAACATGGCCCAGGCGGTGCCCCAAAGGGCCGGACGGATATCTCTTATCTGACCAAGTAGCTGCAACCGCTGGAGGAAGTTCTGATTAAAAAAAGTCCAGTCCATTAAAAATAGGCCGGCGGCGATGAGCAACGGAGACCCGTAGAAGAGGAGCAGGATTTTTTTGCGGACGTGTAACAGCCGTCCGTAAGCCACGGCCAGATAGCCCAGCTGCAGGGCCAGCACGATGTAGACCGAGCGCTGCATACTGGCGGCCAAAGCAAAAACCGATACCAGGATCGAAGCGACAACCGCCAGCAACCAAGCCACTTTTCGCTCACTCATCTGGCGCAGTCCCAGGTAAATGGTCAGCGGCAGGCAGAGCAGCAGATACTGAGCCAGGAACTGACGGTTGAAGGCAAAGGCCGTAATGGCTCCCTCGTGGATGCCAACCAGGGAAAGACTGGCATAAGTGCGTCCCCGGGGGAGGTATCCCCATAACAGCAGGAAACCCGTGACGGCTATCAAGGCGGTCCAGACGGCTTGGGCCCGGATGACCCGGGTTAGGAATGGTTCGACTTCGTCTGACAGAGTTTTATAGAAAACCAGCGACAGGGCGGCGGCGCTCAACAGGTTGAAGAGCACCCGCAGGCTGTGGATGGCCAGGCCCGGGTTGCCACTCAGCCATTGGTAAAAGATCTCGCGGGAAGGAAGTGCCCAGAGGGTGTACAACAATTCCCGGAGATTTAAGGGGAGACTTAAACAGGCGGACAGGAGGAACAAGGCCAAGGGAATTTTCAGAGGGAAAGTGATTTCCTGCCGCCGCCAGGGACGGCGGATAGTCAGAGAGATCCCCGTCCCGTACAAAAAAATTTCCTGGAGAAAGATGTACGGTTTGGAGGGGTTACCTAGAAAAAAAGGGATGGTCAGCAACAGGAAGGAGATGCCGTTCAGGGGATGCAGGAAAACCAGAACGGTGAAAAAAGAGATGGTGATCCAAATGGCCCCGGTTTCCGGGAGATGGAAAAAAAAAATGGATAAGGCCAAGAGGATAAAAAAAACTACTATATAAAAAGGAGAGAGCGGTCTCATGAGGCAGGGGACCCGTCAGTCTTTCGATTCTGTCTGGCCGGGCTGCGGAGGCTGGCTCTCGATCCCGGTCAAATTTTTGCCGAATTCCCGAACCATCACAGTTAAAAATTTATTCAAGCCGGCCGGCAGCGGGTCCCCATCCAGGTTCCAGAAAAACTTCATGGCTCCCAGGGGAATGGACCCTCCCCAGAGGGACACTTCCAAGTAGGAAGCGCGTTGCGGGAGGGATGACGGCGGCGCTGTTTCGCCGGATTCAGACCATTCCAGCAGGGGGATTTCGGAGGCTAAAGGAAGAAATTGAACCCGAATGAAACCAATTTTCGGGAACAATTCCTGGGCCAGGGTCCAGCGACTGAACAGGTTTTTTTCCCGCTGAAAGGCCTGGTTAAGCAGATGACTGCGAAAGGTGATATATTTCGTCTGGTGAATATCCCTCCATCGTTGACGGAACTTACTTATAATGCGGGAGAAGCGAAAATATCCTAACACCCGGGAACCCAAGACCAGGGCCAAGCCCAACAAAACCAGGATATATGCGGCCAGGGAATTCCGGGTCAGCAGGAGGATGGCGGCGAAAACGATTAACAGAATGTTGACCCCGTAAAGGATCAGCACAGTAACCAACTGTCCGAAGCCCATGTCCAGCAGCTTGTGGTGAATATGCTCTCGATCGGCCTGTTCCAGCGGGAGCCCCCGACTCCAGCGCCGCAAGACGGCATAGACCATGTCGGCCATGGGCAGCCCCAGGGCCACCATGGGAATGAGCAGTGAAAAGGTGATGGTGCTTATTTCCGAGGCCCAGATGGAAAGGGCCCCCAGATAGAAACCTAGAAATAGGCTTCCGGCATCTCCTAAAAAAATGGTCGCCGGGTAGAAATTATAGCGCAGAAACCCCAGTGTGGCGCCGGCCAAGGCAATGGCCAACAAGGCCACCACGTTATGTATGGTGTTAAAGGTCATAAAAAAGAGGATAATTGCGGCAAAGGTGGCAATCCCGGCCGCCAGGCCATCGACCCCGTCGGCCAGATTGACGGCATTGGTGATCCCCACCAACCAAAAGATCGTCAGAGGATAGGACAGCCAACTCAGATCGAAAGGGAGGCCCAGTAAATCAGGAGATATTTGAATCTTCAGGTCCAGGGCTACGGCCAGAAAACTGGCGGCAACTTCAGCCCCCAGTTTGGGCCAGGGAGACAACCGATAGAGATCATCCAGGAAACCAACCCCGAAAACCAGGAGACTGCCTAAAATCAGGCCGGTTAAGGGTTGCCAAAAAAGTCGAATTTGTTCCAGGAGCAGGTTACCGTAAAATAAAAAACCTAAAAAGGGGAGGATGGTGGCGGCCAGTATGGCCAGGCCGCCGCTGCGGGGTATTTCAACCTGATGGACCTTGCGCCGGTTCGGCCGGTCCAGTATGCCGAAGCGAATTCCCAGATTGCGGGCCCAGGGGGTCAGGATGATGGCCGCGATCAGGGCCGTAATAAAGAAAGCCAAATAAGTTTTCATGGGCAGCAGCGTTTCAAGGCGCTGGATACTTCGGAATTGAAAAAACGAACCATGCTGGTTAGATGCCAGCGCAGGTATTTAAGCTGGCGGTGGCTATGGCGCCCCGCATCATGGCGGATGGTCACCGCCGGATCGAGAAAGACCCCGTAGCCCGACAATCGTAACCGGGCACAGAGGTCCACGTCCTCGTAATAAAGATAGTACCGCTCGTCAAATCCTTTTATAGCAGCGAAAGCCCGGCGGGGAAACAATAAAAACAACCCGGCCAGCCAGTCCACCCGGATCGGCCGCGAGGGAGTTGGATAATCTGCTGGATTGGCGGAATGGAGCAATCTTTTTAAAATTCGAAGAGGTGTTGGGAAAAAACGGGCGTTGTCGGCGATACGCTGGTTCCGATCTTGCACCAGCGGGGCGATAACCCCCCAATCGGGATGGTCTCCTAAACGCCGGCACAAGGGAGAAAAGGGATCCCCGGAAAAGCGAACATCCGGATTTAAAACGCAAAAAAAATCCCCGCCGGTCGAGGCAAAGGCCCGGTTGTGATTGGACCCAAATCCCCGCGGGGCTTTGTTGGTAATGATCAGGAGGGGAAAGCCGAAGTCTTCCGGCCGGAAGAGGAGGGTTTCCGGCAGGTTCAAGGTTAACGCAACCTGTATCCTTTTCCCCGGGCAATCCTTTTGGATATCATGCAACAAGGGTAGAATTAGGTCGCCCTGCCGGTGGCTGACAATGGAGAGGGTGATAACGGGAAGGTCAGGCATGCCGCGCTACCGAGGTGGACCGATGTGGGGGAGGAAGCCGAGATCCAGGTTTTTCAGCAAACGCCAGACGGGAAGGCGACGGTTTTTTTGGATGGTTCTTCTTTGGTGCCAGACCCGTCCCAGAGCGCGCAGGGCGTCTTTCTTGGCGCGGCGGATCACCGCTCCCTGGCCGGCGAGGGTAAAGTAACCTAAGGTCCCCAGATTCAGCAGGAGATGGGCCGGCAAAAAAAGGTAAAATAATACCCCCGGCATATTTTTAACAAAGGTCCAGACCAAATTGCGATGATTATAGTAACGGGTAAAATCACTCGCCGACCCTTGCGATCCCGAGCCCAGGTGCTCGACTATTGCCTCCGGGATGAGGAGGCAGCGATGTCCCAGCAGACGCAGGCGAAAAGCCAGGTCAACGTCTTCGTGGTAACAAAAATAATGCTCGTCAAAACCCCCGGCGGACAACATATCTTCACGACGATAAAGGGCCGCTGCGGCACAAGGGCCGAATACCTCCGTTCGGGCCAGGAGGGTCCCGGTGAGCGGCCGACCGTGGCCGTGACGCCGGGCATACCCGGAAAAATGATAAAGGTCCCCCAACCCGTCCAGGCAATCCGCCCGGCCGGCCCAGAGCAGGCAGGAGGCGAAAAAGGAATATTCCGGGTTTTCAGCCGCAGCCGCCAACAACACTTCCAGCCAGTCGGTCCGGGGGAAGGCGTCGTTATTCAAAAGGGCGATCCAGGTCCCCCGGCTCAGGGCCACACCCAGATTGTTGGCGGCGGCGAAACCAAGATTTTGGGGGAGACGCCTTACCCGGATTTCGGGCCAGCGGGATTCCAGCCCATCGACCGAGCCGTCCGTGGAGCCGTTGTCGATCAGAATGGTCTCAAAGTCGCGGAAGGTCTGGTCGGCCAGGGCCTGAAGGGTACGCTCCAGGTATGGTCGCCCGTTCCAATTGATTATGATAACCGAAGCCAGGGGGCCGGTTTCCCCAGTGGAAAGCCGGGCTTGGGTGCCCATTTTATAGTGGTCCGCCCGAGCTTCCCCGGACGGTTATTGACAAAATGACCTTGTTCATAATATGATTATACCAACAGGGGCGCGATCGGCGCCAATGGTTTCTCAATAAAAGATATTGGCTGGCGAAGGATTGTCTTGTTTCTTTCTACCCCCACTAACGATACGACCTGGGAAAGTCCCTCGAAGCCCAGATTTGTCCAGGAGATTTATAACCTCCGGCCCTGGTACCACGATTTCTGCAGGCTAGGCCTGAAAACCGACTTCCCGGCATCGTATTCCCGGCCGGGGGCATTGCTGCGAGGGGGCGCCGCCTTCATTCGGTCCGCTATGCGCCGGCCTGCCGACCTGGGTGCCGGCCGGGAGAAAAAAGGTCAGGCTTCCTTTCCGAGGACCCTCCAACCCCACCGCCTCAACCAACCTCAGAAGGAAGCCTATCTGATCCCCTATCTGAGCCGGGCGCTGGAAGCCCTGCCGCCGCATCCGGTCTGCCTGGAACTTTTTTGTGCCGATGGTTATTATAGTTGCCTGATGGCCCGGATGAGACCCCAAGCCGTGGTCACGGGCGTCGACCGGGGCTGGCCGGATCTGACGCGGGCCCGGGCCGCCGCCAAAATCCTGGAGCTTCCTCAGGTGACCTTCCAGGGGGACGACGTTTTTCATTTTCTGCAATCGACCGAAACGGCCTTCGACCTGGTCCTGTGCGCCGGGGGATTATACCATCTGGCCAATCCGTTCCAACTGCTGGATGAACTCCGGCGGGTCGCTCGGGGATTTTTGGTGATTCAGAGCGCGATTACCCTGGAAACGGAGGCGGAGGATTATTTTATAACCCCCGCCCCCGGCTGGAAACACGGCAGCCGTTTCACGCATGCAGGACTGAAGCGGGGACTGGAAAGGTTGGGATGGCGGATCATTGATCAGGCCCGCAACGAACTGCCGGGCAACCGGCGGCAGTGCGATCGGGGATCGAGTTACTTTTTATGTCAAGCGCCGCCTTTTCCGGAAACCGGGCAGGGGACTGAATCCGGCGTGGTGGTTTGAGACCGGCAGTGTGACCAATCTGGACGTAGTCATCATCAATTGGGATAGCACTCCCGAAACCCTTTCCTGCCTGGAGTGTTTCCGTTCCTGGTCCCAGCCCCCCAAGATCTGGGTGGTTGATAATGCCTCGGCCGATCGGGGGGTGAGGGCGTTGGCGGAGCGTTTTCCTACCGTCATGGTCATCAACAGCCCGGTAAATCGGGGCTTCGCCGGTGGCAATAATTTGGCCATCCGTAAGATCCTGGAAGGCGGGGAAGACGGCTTCATCCTTTTGATGAACAACGACGCCATCCTGGAGGAAAAAGACGCCGCCCTTTTAAGCGCCGCGCTGGAAGCCGATCGACGCCTCGGTCTGATCGGCCCGGTCATAAAAAATTGTGGGGGACGCTTTCCAAGCCAAGTCGGCGGAGGAAGGGATATTTCCAGGAATTTGGATTCCCATGTCTACCTTGCGGCAGGATCGACAGGGCCGGCCGCCGAAGATCCTCTGCATCTCGTGGACTACCTGCCCGGCACGGTGGCCCTGATCCGTAAGCGCCTTTTTTCCCGGATCGGTTTGTTTGATGAAGATTATTTTTTCGGCGGAGAAATGGCCGATTTTTGCGAGCGGGCGAAACAGGTCGGATTTCAGGCGGCGGTCCATTACCAGGCCAGCGCCATCCACCATCTGGAGCGCTCCTCGGCCATCAGAGACAATCTTCATGTCTATTATATAATACGCAATCGGTTTCTCTTTGTCCGGAAATTCCGTCAGGAGAAAAAGGGCCGGCTCCTGGCTTTTTGGTCGGCCGCCGGTTTGTTACTGGCCGGGGCGGCACTGCTTCAAGGGCGGACCCGGCGTTGTCGAGCCATCGGCCTGGCCTTGTGGGATGCCTGGACCGGAAGGGTTGGCAACCAAAACCGGCGCATTCTGCCGGAGAGCGGCCTCTCCTGAGAGCATCCGGCCGATGACGATCTTTTTTCATCATACCGCCGCCCCTCTGGGCTTACGGCGCCTGGATGCGGTCATCCAGGAAATTGACTTTTTGCAGTACCATTTCCAGGGCCGAACGGTCCTGCTCCGTCCCCGACTCCGGGCCAAGATCCCCTTTCCTCGCGCTCTTTTTGGCTTTCAACACTTGCCCTGGCTCCGACGCCAGGAAAGCGGGGTTGATTTTCACCATGTTTTCAACCCCGACCTCTATCTGTTCCCGGTGTTGAAATGGTTGAAACGCCCAATCATTTATTCTCCGGTGGCCGGGGTGAGCAAAACCGGAATCGATCCGCCGCTGTCCCTGAAGCGCCATATCGAATGGATTGTAGTCAACAATCGGCGAGATTGGGAGAGACTGCAGCGGTTAGGGTTTCATAATCTGCGGCTGATTCCGCCCGGATTTGACCGTTCCCGTTTCACCGTTTCCAGGCCGCCCCTTGGGGACCGGCTGAATGTGCTGGTTGGCTCCTCTCCTTGGAACTTGAGCCAATTCCAGTCCAAGGGGGTGGATACTCTTTTGGCCGCCGCCCAAAAGATGTCCAACCTTAGGTTGGTTTTTCTCTGGAGGGGGTTTTTCGTTAAAGAAATGGAAAAAAGAATTAAAGCGGCCGGTGTGACCGACCAAGTGGAGCTGATCAACGAGGCCGTGGACGTGAACCGGGTGCTGGCCGGGGTGCATGCCGGTATTGTCCTGGCCGAGCGGACTACATTAGTAAAAGGCTATCCGAACTCCCTGATGGAAGCGCTGGCTGCTGGGAAGCCGATTTTGGTCAGCCGCTGCATCGCCATGGCCGATCTGGTGGAGGAGACCGGATGTGGGTTGGTATTCAACGACAACTCCCTTGACGAAGTCGTTCAAGGGTTCCAAAACCTTAAAGACGGTTACCGGGAGTATCAGGAAAAAGCCTTGGAAGTGGGGCGGGATCGGTTTTCCCTTTCCGAGGCTTTAGAGGGCTACCGGGATTTGTATGGGGCCATGCAGCAGACGCGCCCCTGAGGCGTCGGCAGACCCGGCAGGGATTCTACAGGCCGGCCGCGGCGCTGAGTTCGGACAAACGAGACCGGAAGCGGGTCAGGTCGAAACGGCGGCTGTCGCGGAAGGCCGTTGCGGAAAGTTCCCGGATTAAAGCGGGATCCCGGATCAAACGCCGGGTATACTGGATTAGTTGATCCGGATTAGACCACAGAAATCCGTTGTGGCCGTGACGGACGATTTCCTTCAGTCCCCCCCCGTCGAAGACGACGGGAACACATCCGGAGGCCATGCTTTCCACGGTAGTGATGCCGAAGTGCTCGAATTTGTCCGGATGACGCAGGGGATTTTCTCCATAACCGCAGGCGTGCCAGTAAATGGAACTGGCACTGTAAAGGGTCACCAGTTCCCCATGGGGGAGATCGGAATGAATAAAAATCGGATACCCCCGGGACTGGGCCGAAAGTTCCTGTAAATAACGCTGGTGTGGCCTTTCGTTCCGGGTGCCTCCGACTAAATGCAGTTCCCAGCCTGGCAGTCCCTGGTCGATCATTTTTTTGAAAGCGGCTATCAGCACAGCGTGTTTTTTATTGTGCAGGCCGGGGAAAAATCTCCCCACGCTGAGTATCCGCCGGCCTTTTCTCCCGGCTTTGAGCCGGCGCAGGTCAACCGGAGGATTGATAATCGCGCTCTCCCGGCCCCAATACCTGCTGATCCAGTCGCGCGAGTAAGCGGAGATGGTCCAGATCGTCTGGTAGGTATCGAGACACTCCCTGACCGACGGTTGGTCAACAGAAACGCGCCATAGTCGGTCCTTCCATTCGGGGCCGAGCCGGGCCGACAGGTGGCGGAAAAGAAGTTGCCCGGGATGGTTGCTGCGCAGGTTTTTCAGCAACAGGGCGGCGGGATTAGCCGCGACCTCGGGGGGACCCCCTTCGCTGGTGATGAAGAGATGGTTGGGACCGGCTGTGTCCTTCCGGGGGATCATCATTTCGCAGTCCGTGAATTCGCCGCCCGGGGGCAGGGTGATTTTCTGATGGGGTCGGCCGTCCAGGTAGACCGTGACTCTGCCTACGGACCGGTGCCCCGAGGCGATCTGAAAACGGACGGTATAGTCGGCCCCGGCGCCGGGAAGGTCCAGACTGATGGCCGTCAGCGTGCGGAAGACGGGCTCGTTTTTGTCGTCCGCCAGCGTTGCGGAACAGTTGTTCAGTGTGGGGAGCCAAAAAAGGCGCTTCAGCAGGCGCGCCAGCCGCTCTTTGATTTTTTGGGGAATTCCCGCTTCCAAGGGGGAGGGGAAATAGACCATCAGGATGTTGTGCCGCGCCCGGGCCGGAAAAAAACGCAGGTAAGAGGCGTTGATGAAACAATCGAAGCGGGTGGTCATTTTTTCCAGGTCCTGGGCGGCGCAGGAGGGGAAAACCAGGAATTGGACCCTGGATACGTCCACGGGCAGCTTGGCTCGGACGGCCTCCAGGGTCACCGCCTCGTGGTTGATAAAGGTCGTCTCGTGATCCTGGGCCAGGTGCTCGGCCAGGGAAAGGCTGTGCCGTTCGCCTCCCCCCAGGGTGGCCAGGGAGCGGTTGTAAATGCCGATTTTCATTTCCGGTCGGGTTTAGGAGTCTAAGGGCTCCACCGGAAGCCTCGGTGGGCGATTCCGCCCCGCTTCTTTTTCCAGCCGGGCGAGGCGGCCCGAAAGGTTTTCCAGGTGCTCGAAAATATTTTGATTGTTGGCATTCAGTTTGATCAGCCAGTCGCCAACCAACTGGTTGACCGTTTCCTGTTTTTTCGCCAACTGGGCCGTATAAAAATAGGCCGGCCGGTGATACAGGTTTTTAAAGAAATATACCAGGCGGGTCATCCAGACCGACCTGGTACGGCTGACCGGCATTTCCGGTTTCAGAGAATGGCTCGGCGTGCCGCCCAAAATTTCTTCGGGGTTTAAAAAAAAATATTTTTTTCTCAGTGGGATCTGGGGGTTAATCTCCGGCTGGCATCGGTTTTCCGGGCCGGAGGGAATAGCCGGACCTGGGCCGGATGAACGGTAGTGTTTTTCAAAATTCCGCTGCAGGGATTCAATGGAGGCCGCCGACTCCTCCAGCAGTTTCAGCAGCATCTCGGTCAGTTGAAATTGTTTTCTGATGACGTCCCGTAAACTTCCCGAGATTTTTGGGCTGTCCAACAACGTTGTCCGTGTTCGGCTGGCAAATTCCCGCATCTCCCCGATGGAGCGTCCCGGCCCGTACCGGCCGATGATCCCCTGGGCCAGTTCGAATTCGATTTCTTCGATGATATCTTTCGTGGTTAGCATATCCGGCATGGTACCTCTCTTCTCCTCCCCCCATCGGGTTTCCCGGTTTCCGTTTTGCTAAAAACCTTTTCCCCGGGTGGAAAGGATTTCTTTGTAAACGGCCTCGAAACCCTTGGCCATGGTGAGGTAATGGAATTCGCGGATCAGTTTTTCCCGTCCGGCTAACCCCATTTCCCGCAGCGAAAGGGGCGATTGGAGCAGGGATAGGATGGCTTCGGCCAGTTCCTTAGGCACCCCCGGGTCTACCAATATGCCCGATTTTCCATGATCGATCACTTCCGGAACCCCCCCCGCCCGGCAACCGATGACCGGCTTGCCGTAATTCATGGCCTCCAGATAGATCAACCCGAAGGATTCGTACAGGGAGGGGGCTACAAACAAGTCGCATTTCTTATACAAGTCCTGCGCGGCTTCCTCGCTCACATAGCCTAGAAAGCGGACCCGCTCCGCTTCTTTCTTGAAGTGATTTTGAAAGTAGGCGCTGTAGGTCAGGCCGGTTTTGATTTTGAACCGGTCGTTGTCGCTGTTGTCAGCCCCGGCAATGATAAAGGAGGTCCGGGGGAAATGTTTCAAAACGGCGGGGATGGCTTGAAACAAGTCCAAGATCCCTTTTCTTTTTTCTAGCCGGCCTAGAAAGAGGATCGTAAAATGGTCTTTTTCGGGTTTGAGGGGATAGGGGGAAACCAACTCATCCGGAACGGGAACGATGCCGATGGGGATGGTGGTGCAGGGAACCCGGGAGAAATCCAGTCGGTACACCGTCTCGATCGCCTCCCGGGAGGCGATCGAGTTGGCGATCAGGTAATTGGCGCGTTCGGCCAGGACGCCCTCCAGTTCCCCCAGCAGCCGGAAGTCATCGCGTTTATCTTTCTGCAGGCCCGAAATCTGTTTGATGGCCGTCTGCATCCGGACCACCAAGGGGAGTTTTCCGCGCAGGGCCGTGACCAGTCCGTCAATCTGCCAGAGTGGAGAATCCAACACCTGCACGCCTTCATTTAAAACCAGGCTTTCTACTTTGTCATGGACGTTGTGGCTGTAGTTGAGGTTCGCATAAAGGTTGTTCAGGCCGCGGAGACGGTCGTAACGCTGGTAACTGACCGGCAATTTGTGCACGTAGGCCCCGTCGTAGAAGGACGTTTGTTCGCGGGCACCCCGGGTGATTACATGCACGGTATGGCCCAACTCAAACAGCCCGCGGGCCAGCAGGTTGGTATGACGCCCGACGCCTTCAATTCTTTCCGGGGGGTAGGCGCTGCTTAACAGACAAATACGTAGCGGGGGGGCTTTAACTTGAATTGAGGATCTGTGGCCGGTTATGGGATCCAGGGCGGTCCGAGGAGGGGCAGCGCCGGCCGGGAAGGGCCGGAGATCTTCGGGCGGCCTGGCGGCATAGGGGACCGAACCCTTTTCAAAAAGAAGCCTCCGGGGAGAAAAAAGGCCGTGGAGTAATCCGGACAGGGCCCCGTAAAACTCTCCGGTCACCAGCCCTGAAAATTCCCGCCAGTTGATGGATTTGGCCCGCAGGATCCGGAAGTCTCCTCTAAGATGGCGGGACAGGAATTTCAGGCAACTCCAGAAGATGAAGGACGGGGCCTCTCGGTATTCCCGGCCGTTTTTCAAATTGAAATAAATGCCGGCCTTGGTCTGGATCCACCACCTGCCCCTGAAGGTGAAAGCTTTCCGGTTGCGGCTGGAGGCCGGGATATGGTAGACCAGGGCCTCTTTAGCTGGGGCGACGATGTGACCGGCCCGGTTCATCCGCAGCGCGGTATCGGCATCGTCGTAGACCCATTGATAGAATTCGTCGAACCCGCCGATTTCCCACAGGGCTTTTCTTGTAAAAACCATATTGGTGCCCATCATGCGGCCGACCCAGCAGGACGATAATCCCGGCGTGACCAACTGCGCCATCGGTGACGACTGGACCTCAATCTGCTCGGCCAGCGGGGAGATGATGCCGAAGCGGTATTGCAGACGCGGATCGGCGGGATGGATCAGAAAGACAGAGCCTCCCGTCCCCTGCAGGTCGGTCCGTTCAAATATCCGGACGATTTGCTCCAGCCACCTTCTGGAGGGAACGGCGTCATCGTCGATGAAGGCTACCAAATCGCCGCGGGCTTCTCCAATCCCTATATTGCGGGACATGCCCAGGTTGGCCTCCGGACAGTCCCGAACGATTACCCTGTTCCGGTAAGATGCCAGCATGGCCAGGGTGCGGTCATTGGTCGGACCGACGACGACGATGACCTCAAAGAGGGGATACGTTTGTTCTTCCAGGCTTTCCAGCAGGTTCGCCAGGGAATGGACCCGGTCGATGGTGTTGATGACTATGGATACGGTCAGCATAATGAACCGCCGGGGACTTGAATAGGCAGGATCAGTCGGAGTGCTTTAAAAAGCGCATTAAGCGAAAGGGAAAAAGGAGCCATTGGCTTTTGTCTCGTTGGGCCTCCCGGATCAATGAATATACCCGAAAGGCCTTGGAATGCAGGATTTTATCCAGCAGCAGAAAGTGCTGCTGGTGTTTCAAGTAGTCATCAATATTTTCGTGTTCCTCGCGGGCAATTCTTTTCAAGGCTTCCCCTCTGAAAGGATTCCCGCGGTCACCCAATAAAACGTCATAGAGTTCCTGTTCCTTGAATTCCTCCCCGAATAACAGGGCGGTCAAAACGATTTTATCTAGGCTGTGATTTAATAAATTGAACCGGTTGAAGGAGTTGAGGAACTTGGCCATGGTTTCGAGCCGATTCGCGTGATCGCCAAAAAGGCGATTCAGATTAGCCGTTTTAAAGAATTTGGCATACATGACCGCCAATTCATAATAAAACAAACGATGATCGGCTTTTAAAGTGTTTTGACCGTGATAGCGGTATTGGAGCAACGTTTGGGGGGCATAATGAATTTCCCCCCGATAACGGTAGCACAGACGTAAAAAAAAATCATAATCATGGGTGAATTGCAGCGGGCTGAAATAGCCCAGTTCGGCAAACACCTCCCGGGTACAGAAAAGGTTGGAAGTGGTGGCAAAAAAATTACCGCTCAGAAGGTGTAAAAGAAGGTCCGAGTCTCCCTGGAAGGAGTAATCTCCCGGAAGTAACTGAACATAGTTGTCGGCCAAGCCATCCTTGTTTTTGATGAAGGCCCCGTTTTCATCGATATATTCCAGATTGCTAAACAAAGCCTTGAGGTTCTTTTGGCGCTCGAATACTTCAATGAATGCACGGAAGCGTTCGGGGTGATAGCAGTCATCCGAATTCAGAATAGCAATAAATTGGCCCTGGCATAACCGTATTCCCTGATTGATGGTTCGCGCTGCCCCCTGGTTGGTCTGGTAGCGGTATTTTATCCGCGGATCCTTAATAGCTTGGACGATTTTTCCTGAGTCGTCGGAGGAACCGTCATTGATGATAATGATTTCATAGGGCGGGTAGGATTGCTTTAAAATCGAGTGAATACAATCTGCAATATATTTTTCATGATTGTACAGGGGGATGACGACGCTTATGGTATAATTGGTCATAACCGCTCAGCGGGAAAAATCAATGGTAACCCGGTCCAGCAAAAAGCCCAAGTCCCGGGTGTCCTGGTTAAGACCGATGGCCTTCGGGTTGAATGTTTCGGAAACGAAGGTCAAAACGGTCCGCCCGTTCCGGGGTTCACTTGGGCCGGTAAAACGGTAGGTTTCCCAATTCCGGGTCGGATAAAAATGTCCGATTGAATGCCCATCCAAGAAAAGAGCGACCCGCGGCGATGGATATTTTACCGAAAGCAAGGTCATGGCTTGAACCGCAATCCTCAACCTTTGCGCGACCGGGTTCGGAAATTCAAGAACCGAAGTTCCCTCGGTCCAGCGCATGGTGGGGAATCGAGGGATGAATTCTTTCTCGAAGAAGCCAGACTGAATATAGCCGGCATCAAACCCGCCCAGATCCATGTCTAGGTGGCGCGGCTGGCGGAGAAGGGGTTGGGTATCCCGGACCAGTCCAATTATTTCATAGGTTTCGATCCCGTAAAAGGATTCCTCGATTGTTTTGGGATACCCGATGAAAGTATTTCTCAGCATTTTGATCAGGAGCGGGTGAAGGAAAAGCGGCTGGTAGGTCAGCTGCCTTTTGACCGTTTCGGATAGAGGATTAACCGCCAGCAGATATATTTTTTGACGGGACCGCTTGGCCCTTTGGACTAACTGTTCCAGATAAGGTAAGGCGTTTTGGTTATCCTGACGGAGGGTGGCCACGTCAAAACCAAAACTATATTTTAGGGGGACGCCGAAACGATCTCCGAATTCGTGGTCATTGATCAAGATGACTGACCCCGGGACCATTCTTTGGGAAAACTGGGTCAGGCTATCGACTACTCCTTTAAAATCACGTAAAAAAAAAAGGTGGCGCGATTGATAGACGAGCCCCAGACCCAGGGATAAACCTACCGCGATGACCAGGGCCCGCCATTTTAGTGGCCTGCTCCGACGGTAAAAATCATAAAGGCCGTAGGCCGCGAAAATGATCAAAACCGGAATTACCAGGGGTACGTAGCGGCGCATGGCATAAATGTGATAGGGGGTGATCTGGCTGTTATGGATATATTGGAAGGTGGTCAATATGCCGAGGGATAAAAATAACCCCAAGCGGTCCAGGTCTGCTTTTCTGATGATCATAAATAGGCCCCAGGTGGAAAGCAAGAGCCCCAGGGGGGTCAGGTACCAACCCAGACGGACCCAGTTGAGGCTGTTCCAATCGAATAACCCATGGTTCTCCGCTGTCGGGAGGGGCGCTTCCGGGCGAATGAAGTACGCGTAAAAACTGAGGATTAAAACCAGTATCGCCGCCGTCCCTTTTAAATGATCGATGGAGAGGAGCCCCGTTTTACTTTTCGAAAAAGGACGGTGTCCGGCCGGCAGCATGACGTAGGCAATCCCCAGCACTGCCAGTATTGCAAACCCGGAAGCGATGGCTGCGGACCTGGGGGCATTTCTTAAAATGAAACCGTAGGTGTTGGCAATGTACATCCAGCCCCAGAAATAGCCGAAGAGGACCGCCCCCAGTAAAAAAGCTGCCAATATCCAGAGGAATATAGTCCAATTCCGGTTCCAGCGGTTTCCGGATTTAATTATTCCCAGATGCAGAAAGACCACCAGCACCAGTAAGGGCAGGTCGATGCGTGTCAGCAGGGCACAGCCGAAGGCGCCGGCGGCCCATAGCGCCCATAAACGAGGTGAGCGGTCACCCTCCTGAAGGTGGTGATGGGCTAAGAGACCGGTGAAGAGGAACAGCAGGGTCAGGGGTTCCGCCGTTGGGTACCTGGAAAAGAAGATCTGGGTCGGGGTCAAGGCCAGTAAAAGGGCGGCCAGGATGGCCGTCGGCCGGTTAAAAAGCCGGCGGACGGCTAAATAAACCGCCGCCACCCCCAGAAGGCCCCAGAGGGGGGTAACATATAACCCGCCCCAGATCCCGGCTATTAGAACGCCGATGGAGAGGATACAAGGATGAAGGGGAAAAAACTGGGGGAATATTTGATCCTTGAAAACCGGATGGTTATACCAGCCAAAAAATTGCATTTGGTCCGGGATATTTTTCGGGACCTGGTAATACGCGTTTGGCGCAAACTGGCCCAACCAGCCCGAAAAATCATCCTGAACGACCCAGTGCCCGGTTCGGGCCAGGTTTACCCCGATATTCATGTAGGTGCCTGCGTCGGCCCAGCCCAGAATATATTCGTGGGGCTGAAAATAAAGCGGCGCACAACAGGCCAGCAGCAAGACCAGACCGACTTCGTAAATTCCCCCCGGTAAAAAACGGGGAAATTTCTTTTGCCGATTGCAGATAACCAGTAATATGGAAAAACCGTTGAGGGCGAGGACCAGGGTTAAGAGGGAATAGTATCCTGATAAAGCTAAGCATATAACGCTCACCCCTAAAAAAGCTGTCAAGCCGACCAGGGAGATAAACGCCCCTTCCGCCCAATCGAGCCGAGGTTCTTCTACGGTGGCTATTTGGGGGGGGTGCGACCAGAGGAGTAAAAGATTCCAATAGGCCCAGAGAAGACTTAAGCCAAAAATTATTTTCATGATTCAGGTTACGACCCCTCGGCCTTTTGCAATTAGGCCGATTTCAAGCCGGCAGGTTACTGCTGCTTGACCACGAGAGGGAGATAAACGTGAATATCCGTAGCGAAAGCGGTGACCGTCCGGGAAAGGTCCAAGATAGCGCCGGCCGGTTCTTTCACGGCGACCCAAAGGGTGTACCCTTGGTAATTGGTCAGGCCGGTCAACAGAAAACTGGTTAGGCTCCCGATGTTGAGGGACTGACCGCAGCGGATTTCCTTGGGAGTTTCGGCCCCGGTTGGGCATTGAACGGTCAATTCATAGTAATAGTCCGGCGAGAAAATCCCTGCCGCAGGATTTCCCCAATTGAGATAAAGAGTCCCGTCCCCTGAAGACACCCGGAGGGGGAACGGCACATATTCGTCCGCTCCCATATCCGGAAGGGCGCGGTTATCGTTGTCGAGGTCAACGGTCATGGAACTGGACTTGGCCTGGTCCCGAACCGGCGAAGCATAGCGCAGATGGTAGTCATAAAGTGGGGCGCCGGGGGCCACATATCCCGGGTTGTCAACGGTGGTCATGGTGCCCAAACCGATAAAAGTACCGGCGTTCGAATCTCCGGCGTTGTGGTCTTTCAAATTCCCCGACCACCTTCCATCGATTAAGGTAACGGTATTGTTGGTTTTTACATGCAGAGCCGCTGCGCTGGAATTCGCCCCATGGTTGGTAACCAGACTGTGGGCCATGGTGGCTGAAGCTGGAACATTTCCCACCGCGATCAAGAGAACGCCCTGGCCCTGCATGTTGTCGGAGATTGTATTTCCCGAAATTGTGAGGTGGTCCAATGCCGCTCGGGTCCCTTGAATCCACAACCCGCCGCCGCCGCCGCCGGTTACCTTGGCTCCCTGGCCCTGGACCACTTCATTATCGGCCACGATGGTATTGGATATGGATAGATTGGAAGATAAACTCGACCCGAACCAGGTAACGTTCAGGCCTCCACCGCCTGCTGCCCCCATATCACCGGTGGTGCCGTTTCCTCCCCGGGCGGTATTTTTGATAAGAAGGCTGCGCTCGATATTTAACGTGGAATTAATAGCCTCGATGCCGCCGCCGTTTCCCAGCCAGCCGTTGACGGCGTTACCGCCCTGGGCCAAATTGTCGCGAATGTCCGCTTCTTTTATTGTTACCTGGGCCTCCTCCAGGCTGAAGGCCCCCCCAAAGGCCCCCCCGGCATATTGAGCGGCATTTCCTCCAAAGCTCTGGTTGCCGGAAGCGGTAATTTTTTCCAGGACCACTTGGCTGCCCTCCTGAAAACTGGCCCCGCCACCGCAGGCATCCGATCTTTCCCCTATCTGGTCTATTCCGCTACCGCCGGTACTGCCGGCCCGGGAACTGTTATTAAAAAAATCCAGATTCTTGCCAAAGACGGTGGTTTGGTAGGTGAACAATCCACCGCCCATGCCGTATCCTCCCCGCAGATTTCCCCACCCGCCCGTTGAGCTGTTACCTTCGAAAGTGACTTGTTCCAGGTCTACCCGGGAGGCCAGCCGGACGGCCAGTCCTCCGCCCGAACCAGCCCCTCCGTAAGCCTCAGCGTTCGTGTTGCCGCCGATTACCTGGTTATTGATCAGTCTGATATTATTCAAAGACAAAGTCCCGTAATCAGCCAGAATACCCCCTCCGAAGGCATAAGTGGAGTAACCCGTGCCGTTGGAAGCCCCCCGCGTCAGACCATTTTTTATAATCAATCCCTTCAGGGAGGCATCGGCCCTTTTTAACAAAACCCCTCTCCTGTAGCCTTGGCCATCGATTATAGTGGGGTTGTCGGCAGGATTCGATGTCACCCAGTTGTCCGCCGAAAATCCACCAATGATGCTCAAGCCTTTGTTATAAAAACATAAAACCGCGGTATCGCCGACCACCGGGGAACAGACATCAGCGACCTGGTTGAAGGTGTAGGTCCCTGCGGCAACCAGCAGGGTATCCCCTGTTTCGGCCTTGTTGGCGGCATACTGGAGGGAACGGCAGGGTTGGGAGATCTCCCCGCAGGAGGCGGTGTCTTGTCCATAAGGAGCCACGCGAAAAAATTCCGCCCGGACGGAGGTGGGCAGAAGCAGGCAGAAGCAGAATAGGAAGCTAAGGGCTGAAGCGATTTTTGCTGTGATCATTCGGAAAATTTACCCGGTGGTACTTCCTTGTTGGTGGACTGGGCGAACCGGTTCCCGATAATCAGTCCGCTTAACAAATATACAGCATAATTGGGCAAGGCAAAGCTAAAACCCGTGGGAAAGCCAATGGTTAAAGACAACTATGGTTAAAAGGGGATTGAGGCAGTCCCGGCAAAAGGCCTTTAAGCCATTTGCCGGGTTGTCTCCCCTTAATAAAAAATGATACCCTCTGTGTTTTT
>JACRCK010000137.1 GCA_016219065.1 Deltaproteobacteria bacterium | reverse complement strand
GCCCGGTAGACCGACCTTGAGCAGGCCGGTGCGAAAGCCGGTTTGCCCGGTGATGAACGCCGCGCGCCCGGCCGTGCAGCTCTGCTGGCCGTACCAGTCGGTGAACAGCGCGCCTTCCTTCGCGATGTGGTCAATGTTCGGCGTCTTGTAGCCCATCATCCCCTGGTTGTAAGCGCTGACATTCCAGTAGCCGATGTCGTCGCCCCAGATGATGAGGATGTTAGGTTTCTTGCCTGGCCCCGCCTTGGTTTGAGCGTAGGCCGGGCTCGCCACCAGGCTGGCGGCCAAGACCAGGGCCGGCACCATCGCTGACAGCCATAAGAAGTTTTTTCGAAATCGAGGCATAAATCCCCCTTTGGTGATTAAAAAAATATAAACCATTTAAAAACAGGTTAAGCTGAGCTTTCGGAATGCTTAAACGAATATCCCCAGGTAGCTTCGTTTCATTCGGGTTTTCCTATTCTCTGGCTTCGACGGTCGCTGGCATCGTCACTCGTCCGGCGGCTAGGGCGGCCGGTTTTTCTCCCGTTGTCGCTCCGACCGACAAAGATATCCCTAATCCAACCCAATTAATATACCACAATGTTTCATAAAAATCTTCCTTTCGGTGTAGGCACGCAGGTCAAACCGAGTTGACCGCTGACGGCGTGGACTTGGTCAGGCACGTCTGGATGGCGCGCGCTATGGCTGGAGTCGTCAGTTGCCTGCCAATTGCTCTAATCGGCCGGACCGACTTCCAGCAGCAGTGTTTAGGCTTTTTTCCTTTTTACTGTTTCGGCAGGTAAGGGTCGGGCGTCCCCATCGGAATGAGCGGATGCTGCTTCAGGCTCTGCTCGAAGGCCCCCACGATTTTCAAAATCGGACCGACCACCCAGGTGTCCGCCGTCGGCTGCTCCTCGCGCGGGTCGGTGTAGAGGTTGTAAATCGTCGGCACGGGGTTTTTCACCGGCGGGTCGAACATGTTCTCCTGCCGCAGGAAGTGCATCTTCCAGTTGCGCCATTTCACCGCCTGCATCCGCTCCGCGCAAAAGATCGGGAAACCCTCGCGGGCCGACTTCTCCGTCTTGCCGAGAAAAAAGTCCGACTGGTCCAGGCTGTCGATCGGACGGTCGTCGGGCACTTTCGCGCGGCCAAATCGGGCGAGCGTAGCGAACAGGTCCACGCCATGCACGATCTCGTTGCTGATCCGCCCGGCGGCAATCTTACCCGGCCAGCGGATCAGAAACGGCACGCGGAGGCCGCCTTCCAGGGCGGTAAAATACTGGCCCCGCCACGGACCGGCCCAGCCGTCCCAGGGCCGGAGGAATTCAGCGCCGTTGTCACTGGTGAAGATGACGATGGTGTGGTCGCGAACGCCGGCCCGATCAACGGCGTCGAGCACCCGGCCGACATTGACGTCCATCTCCGCGAGCATATCCGCCCAATCACCGTTGCCGGTCTTACCGGCAAAAGTGGGATGCGGCAGCGTGGGCAGGTGCGGTTGGGTGAGCGCCACGTAGGCGAAGAACGGCTTACCGGCCTTCCCCTGCCGCTCGATGAACGCCACCGAGCGTCGCGTGATTTCCGCGTCGATGAGCCGGCGCTGCGCCACGTCGTAAACTTGCAATTCGCGGCTCGGCTCGCCTTTCCGGCCTTCCATCATCTTTTCCGGCGGCATGATGCCGGGCGACCATCCGGGCGCCGACGGCCAAAGCGCTTCGTCGGTGGTGCGCGGAATGCCGAACCACTCGTCGAAGCCCTGGTCGTTGGGCAGCCGTCCGTCCTGGCTGCCGAGATGCCACTTGCCGTAGTAGCCGGTCGCATAGCCGGCGTCCGCCAGCGCTTCGCCGATGGTCACTTCCCACTGGGTAAGCCCATCGGCTACGCCGCCAAACGGCACCGAATGCGTACCCGAACGAATCGCCCAGCGTCCGGTCATGAGGCTGGAGCGGCTCGGCGTGCATTGCGTCTCCATGTTCATGTTCAGGAAACGCAGACCCTCCCTGGCGAGCGAGTCGATGCGCGGCGTGGCCGCCCCGCGGGTGAGGCCGCCGCCGTAACAGCCGATTTCACCATAGCCGAGATTGTCCGTCAGGATGAAGACAATGTTGGGTTTCCCGTCCGCGGCCTGCACCACGATGGCCGTAAGGAGTGTCAGCGCTCCGACGAGCGCGGCGGCGAGAAAGTTTTGTCTGCTCGTGGTCTTCATGGTTGCATCCGGTAGGGGTTCGATCGGCAACTGGTTTGTTTTCTCCTCCGTCTCAACCCGCTCAGCCTCCTCAGGGCTTGAAGTGCCATACTTTGAGTTTCTTCGCGGCCGTGCCGAACGGGCCTAGCTGGTAGACGGCCGCGCCCGCGGGCGAAAAGGTAAACGGCTCAAACGGTTCGGCGAGCATCTTGTCGAGGTATTCCCTGGGAGCGACGCCGGTGCTGACGTGCGGATTGAAATTCTCGCCGGAATATTTCGGAACGAACGTCGAAACGTATTCGATCATGATCGCGTCGAGGGCGGGGTCGTCGTGTTTAGAGACGAATGCGGCCATGGTTCCGGTCGCCACCGTGAACGGGGCCACGGCGGCGATCAGATCCTTTTGCAGCTTGAGCAATTGGGGGGTTGGCTTGGCGACAATGCCCGCAACGCCCACAGCCCTACCCGGGGCGTAGTAGTATTTGAAGGCCTCCAGCTTCAAGGCGGTCACCTGGGCGCCGGCGAGAACCTTCCCGACGGCGGCGTAGATCTTGTCGAGGTCCGCGGTTCGGACGAAGCGCTGGATCAACGTAATGTGCGGATGGTGCGCTGCATCAAGAGCGAACCCCTGGGGGTAAACCTTGAGCAGGCGGGCGTTGTTGGCTTCGGCCTGCCGGAGCATTGTGGCGTCCGGCTTCAGCAAGATGTCGATGGCCGTGACCGGGTTCTGCTTGGCGCTCGACGTCCCGGTAACGCCGAGCAGCGAGCCGAAGACCATGCCGAGCACGGCCAAGATCTTCATGTATCTAGGCATACAATCCTCCTGTAGTCGGTAAAGGCTGAATCCTCCGTCGCTTATCTTGGCCTTCAGTTCCTGTGGGTAGTCAATCAATCATTCGACTACTTCGCGCTTTCAGGCGGGGTTTACTCAGGATTGAGACTAAGCGGGGCCTGCTCTTCGGCCGCGCTCCGGGTGGTGAGCCTATCGAATCAGACGCCGTCGAAGCGTCAAGATGCTCGGTACTGCTCAACGCTTACTTGTTCGGGAGTGGGAAGATGATCTTCCAATCCTGTTTCATGTCCACAACCGTCCAATTTTTCGTCATGGCCTCGTCCCAGGCCCGGTCGAGCTTGCCGATCGACGACGTGCGGTCGTAGGCCCATTCACGCTCGGCGTCGGTGTGGTGAACGAGCAGCGCGAAGCGCGGACCGGAACCGGCGGTGGTCCACTGCAACATCTGCAGGTCGCCGTCGGAATTGCCGAAGGCGGCGATTGGGCGCCGGCCGATATGCTGCTGGATGCCGACGGGTTTGCCGACGTTGTCATCGATGAAGTTCAGCTCGGGCAAGCGCACGAGCACCGGCTGGCCGTCACGCAGCTCGAACTTCGTTTTGATGCTGCTGCCGACGACCTGTTCCGGCGGGATGCCATAAACCTGCTCCGTCCACGGCCGCATGAACTCGATGCCGCCGCCGGACACGATGAAGGTCTTGAAACCATTCGCGCGCAAATAGGAAAGCACTTCGAGCATGGGCTGATAAACCATTGCGGTGAAGAGCCTGCCGGTCTGCGGATGCTTCGCGGTGGCGATCCAATCCTTGATGAGCTGTTCGAATTCCACCGTGGTCATGCCCGCGTGAGTGGCCATGGCCATTTCGAGGAGCCCCTTGTCACCGCCGGCGAGCGCGTTTTTCAAATCGCCCCGGAGCAGCGCGGCGAACGGCTCCTTGGTTTTCCACTCGGGATGCTGCGGCGCGAGGGTCTTTACGCGGTCGAGCACGAAGAAGAATTGAAAATATAGAGGCTGCTCCGCCCACAGCGTGCCGTCGTTATCAAAGGTGGCGATGCGCTCAGCGACCGGCACAAAGTCGGGCGAGCCGGGTTTCGTCACCCGCGTTACGAAATCCACGATGGACTGCTTGGTCTTGCCGTCGTTCCACGAGGGTAGCGGGTCAGCCGCCTGCGCGACGGTCACGACCAGAGCCAGCGCGCCAACGAGCGCGGCCCCAATGAGGTATGGTCTGTGGGTTGTTTTCATCGTTCTTTCTCTCCTTAGATCAATCACTTCATTCTCTCGAGCCAGCCCCTGGCCTATTACAGCCTCCGGAGCAGCGGAAACCGCTCCCCGCGCGTCTTGCCCTCCGGTGCGGGCAGCCAGTTGGTCTCCGGCACGGCCGCATTGGTTTTGCTGGCGATGAGGATTTTCAGCGACCCGTCGGCTTCGCGCAGCGATCAAGGCGGCCAGACGAGCGCACCCGCCGTCCTACAACGGCGGGCGCAGCAGTGATGCGTCAAGTTAGGGGTCGTCTCGCAGCGTTAAAACCGCAGTTCCCCTCCGCGTCTGTATTATTTCGATCCGGGGTTTTCCTTCAGCTTCTCCAGCACTTCATCCAGGTTGAAGCTGGCCGCCTTCTGGCGCTGCGGGTAGTCCTTGAAAGTCATCAGGAACTGGCCCACGAAGGCCTGGGCGGGAACCAGTTGGAAGGCGTGATCCAATAGCCAGTCGTAGTAGGTGTTCGAAGTGATATCCGCCCGCTCGTACGGGTCCGTTCGCAGATTGAAGATCTTCGGGACCCGCAAGCTGACAAACGGCTCCGCCCAGATGCGCAGCGTCCCTGGAATTCGTTGTTCCATAAATACGATCTTCCAGTTGTCGTAGCGCAGGGCGGTCAACTGCTGGTCGTCGTTCACATACAAAAACGATTCCCGCGGGCTCTTCGCGGCTTGCCCGGTCAGGTAGGGAACGAGGTTGTCGCCGTCAAGGTGGACCTTGTAGGTCATGGGGCCCACCCGGTAGCCCTTGAGCAATTTTTCCTTCACCTGCGTGTCGCCGGCCATGGCCAGCAGGGTCGGCAGCCAGTCGTGGTGAGCGACCATCTCGTTGGACACACTGCCCGGCTTGATTTTGCCCGGCCAGCGGACCAGGGCCGGCACCCGGTAGGCGCCTTCCCAGTTCGAGTTTTTTTCGTTGCGGAACGGCGTCATCGCTCCATCGGGCCAGGAATTCATGTGCGGGCCGTTGTCGGTGCTGTACATGACAAAGGTATTGCCCGCGATCCCCAGGTCGTCCAGCGCCTTGAGTACCGTGCCGACGTTCTGGTCGTGATCGATCATGGTGTCGTGATACGGGCTCTGAAAACGCCCCGCCTGGCCGATGCTCTCCGGCTTGGTGTGGGTGCGGAAATGCATGTGCGAGAAGTTCACCCAGACAAAGATCGGCTTGCCGGCCTTGTTTTGCCGCCGGATGAAGTCCGCGGCGCGGTTGGCGACGTCATCGTCGATGGTTTCCATCCGCTTCCTGGTCAGGGGACCGGTGTCCGTGCACACCTGCTTGCCGACCTTGCCGAAGCGCGGATCCACGGTCGGGTCGTCCTGGTCCGAGGCCTGGCAGTCCAACACACCGCGCGGTCCGAACTTGGCGCGGAACGCCGGATCTTTCGGGTAGTCCGGCAGTTCCGGCTCTTCCTCGGCGTTGAGGTGATAGAGGTTGCCGTAGAACTCGTCAAAGCCGTGCACGGTGGGCAGGTACTCGTTGCGGTCGCCCAGATGGTTCTTACCGAACTGGCCGGTGGCATAGCCTTGGGCCTTCAGCAGCTCGGCGATCGTCGGGTCTTCTTTTTGCAACCCTACCGTAGCGCCCGGCAAACCAACCTTGGTCAGGCCCGTGCGCAAGCCGGATTGGCCGGTGATGAACGACGCCCGGCCGGCGGTGCAGCTCTGCTCGGCATAGTAATCGGTGAACATCAGGCCTTCCCTGGCAACCCGGTCGATGTTGGGCGTCTTGTAGCCCATCAGACCGTGTGAATAGGCGCTGACATTGGATTGGCCGATATCGTCCCCCCAGATGATGACGATGTTGGGTTTTTTATCCTGGGCCGGCGCCGGGCCGGCGGCGAGCGCCAGAGCCAGCACCATCACCGCGAACAATAATAAATTTTTTAAAGATCGATTCATATCTGCTCCTTTCGAGATGGAAAAGTATAACCAGGATAAAGTTTTGTCATAAATCTTGTCTGTTACCCAAACTTTATTGATTCTACATAAGAAAATTGATAATATCCAATACCAAATTAACATCAATTCAATAACTGGAATGCATGATGATCGAGATGCGTATCCTTCAACAGGTGGTGATTTTAGCCGAAGCCCGCAGTTACGCCAGGGCGGCTAAAATGCTTCATCTGAGTCAGCCGGGCTTAAGCCGCAGCATTCTGCAACTGGAAGCCCGGATCGGCCAGCGTTTGTTTGACCGCAGCCGGCGGCAGATTCAGTTGACCGAAGCGGGCTTGCTTTTTGTCAACCGGGCCCGGGATCTGCTGGCCCGCGGAGACGATCTGGAGCGGGAAGTGAGCCTGCTGAACGGATCTCGGGGCGGGCAGCTTAATATGGGGGCCGGCCCCTACCCTGCGGAATTGATCCTAAAGCCGGCTTTAAAAACGCTATTGTCGGGCCCCCAAGGGTTGCGCGTCCGGGTCAGTACCGATCACTGGCTCAATCTGGTCCGACAATTGCGTTCCGGAGAAATCGACCTGGCGCTTGCGGAATTCAGTGAATTGACCGGAGAACCGGACCTGGAAATCCGTCCGTTGACCCCGCTCCAGGGCTATTTCCTGGGGCGGGCCGGGCACCCGCTGCTGAGCGAGGAGGAACCATCCCTGCAGAGGGTATTGCAGTTTCCTCTCGCTGCCGTTTCCCACTTTCCCTCCCGAATTATGGGGCCCATGTTACAAGGATTGCCGGAGTCTTCCCTAAGACCCCAGGTCGCCGTCATCACCGATAATCTGGACGTCATCCGGGAAGTTGTCTCCGGGACCGATATCCTCGGCCTATTTACGCTGTCCCAGGTGGAGACCGAACTGGAAAAGGGGAAGTTGGTGGTGATACCCTATACCGCACCCTGGCTTCATTCCCAGTACGGTCTGATCACCCTGAAGCGGCACAACGGGTCGCCCGATGAGGAAACCTTTATCCGCCTGGCCTTGGAGGTCGACGAGGATATTAAAAGAAAGGAAAAGGATCTGGCCAAAAAGTATTTCAACAAGAATTGAAAGCTCCTCAGGGCCCAGTCTTCGAGCCCGATATCTCCCGCTTCAGCATCTGGGCGTCCCGGTAATCGGGGTGCTTCTCCAATAAAGCATCCAGGACCTTTACGGCCTGCCGACCCTCTCCTTTCTTATAAAGGTAAAAAGCCAGGGTAAAGGAATACCGGGGGTCATCAGGACGGAGTTCACTGGCCTTTCGGCAGAAGTCGATCGCTTCCATCGGGCGGTCCGCGGAAAGCAGGACACACAGGTTGTAGGCCGCCGGGGCCAGCTGTGGGTCAGCCTTCAGCGCGGCCCGGAGGGAACGCTCCGCCTGTTTATAGTTCTTCTGCTCGGCTTTCAGGAGTCCCAGATTGAAGTGGGCGGCCCCGCTCTCCGGCGCGATCTTTATCGCCTTCCGCAGGGCTTCCTCGGCTTGGCGGTTATCGCCCGTCCGTGAATAGGCCAGGGAGGAGTTCACCAGGGCCAGCACGGCCTGGGGTTCCTTTTGGAGCGCCGTCTGATAGGAGGCGATGGCCGGCTTGAACTGCCCCGTGTTCAAATAATAGTTACCCATATTATAGTGTGCGGTCCATTGGTCCGGACGAGCCTGGATGAAGGCCAGGTACTCCCCGTTGGCCTTTTCCAGCCGTTTGGCCTCCTCGCCCTGGAGCCGCTCCCGGGGATAGCCGACCAAGGCCGCCGCCGCTTTGACGCGGACCAGGCGGATTTCATCCCCCGCGGCCGCCAGGAGGACGAGCACGGTCCGGGGCGTGAGGTTCAAGCCCAGGGTCTCGACGGCGGCCGAGCGCACCAATGGCGAAGGGTCCTGGACGGCCGGAAGCAAGGCCGGGACGACCCGGGCATCCCCGGTCATCGCCAGCAGACGGACGAGCGAGGCGGCGAAGACCTCGTCACGGTCCGGAGCGGTAAGGTAGGACAGCATCTCCGGTAAACGGCGCCAATCCCGCTTCCGGGCGGCCTCCACCAGGCCGGCCCGCAGAAGGATCGGCTTCTGGTAATCCCGGGGTCGCCACTGGCGGACGGTCCGGTCGGCCCAGGCGGCGTCTTGGTCTTGATGACAGCCATTGCAGGCATTGGGCGATTGGTAGGCCAGCGTGGCGGCCGGCGCAGGCGGCAACATGGAGTGGTCGCTGCGCGGCATACGGGCAAATTCGGTCAGCGGCATATGGCAGGCGATACACCGGCTGCCGGGGCTGCCCTCAGGATGATGGGAGTGTTCGGCGGCCTTTTCCACCCGGGCCTGGTGACAGGGCAGGCAGGCGGTGTTGGGCTCCTTTTTCTGGCGGAAACGGCCGCTGGAGGTGTGGCAATGGAGGCAGCTCAATTTCCCGGATTTGACACAGGGGCTCATGATCCAGGAGGTATAGGTGTAGTTTTCGCCCAGGTCGCGCCCGTCGGGATAGTAATCCGGGTTCTCCAGCGTCGCCAGGTCGTAGTGATCGAAGAAGCGCTCCCCCAGGACGTAGGTCTTGGTCAGCGGAGTCGATTTGGCGTGGCAGGAGGAGCAGGCGGCATTGTTCTGATCCACAGTAAAAGAACTTCCCCCACGGATCATCTTCAAATCCTTGGGAACGGTGCCCTTGGGGGCCTCCCGGCAGACCCGGATATGTTCATCGGCCGGCCCGTGGCAGGTCTCACAGTTGATGCCCGGTTCGGCCCAGGTGGTCCTGTAGGTGTCGCTCTTCAAGTGGTAGTTGGTCGAAAGCTGGCTCACGTGGCAACTGTAGCAGGCCGTGTTGAAGGTGTACTGCCAGTCCTTCCAGTTTACGGGCGCATCCGGTTGCCTCCCGGGGAAGTGACGGACTCCGCTGGCAGCGGTGTCGAACCACTCTTTTTTCCGAACATCATAGGCCACCGGCAGGGTCTGCAGCCGGCCGCGATCGAGGGGGGTGAGGAAATAATAGACGTTCTTGCCGCCCAGGACATGGGCGATTTTATAAGTCCTTTTTCCCTTCGGTCCCTGCTCCAGTACATAGCCTTTCCCGGGATCGATGACAGCCCGGTACCCGACTTTCCCGACGACGATCGGCTCTGTTTGCGGCAGCAGTTCCTTCCGGGCGAATTCGGCGGTATAGGGCTGCATGGCCAGCCCGTGGTGAGACGGGGCCCATAATTGGTAGAACTTTTCATGGCACTCGCGGCAACTGCCGGAGCCGGTAAAACCCTGCTGCTTCGGGCTAGTCTTGCCGATGGATCCGAAGGGGGAGCTGAATCCGGGATGGACCCACAGGAAGAGACCAAGGGCGGAACCAACCAATGCCAGAACCAGCGAAATCCGGAATCCTTTAATAGGGTTTTTTATAGCCATTTCTATAAGTCTACCACCTCCGCTAGTTCGCGCGAAGTGGGCGAAAGACCCCCCTCTCTAAAAGGTTCAACGTCGCCGCCCGCCCCCGCCGCCGGCGGGCCGTGAACCGCTGTAGCCCCCGCCTCCCCAGGCGCCCCGCGACGAGGAGGCCGCGGAACGCTGTTCCCCGGTTTGACGGGCCTGCTGCTGGGACTGGAGTGATTGCACCTGTCCACTGTTTTGCACGCTGCCCCAGCCGCTGCCGGTTTTCTGCTCCCAACCGCTGCCCGTGTTTTTGTAGACATTGCCGTCATGGCCGGCGTAGACGTTATCGCCGACCCTGGCCGCCGAAACGCTCTGGCCCCCGGGCCCGGAGGCCTGCCCCCAACGGGCCGTGGTTTGCGAGCCGGTATTGGCATTACCGACCACAGCCGAGCCACCCCGGGCGGCAACGCCGGTGTTCGGGTTATAGGTGGCCCCGCGCTGCCCGGCAGCATAGCCGCCGGTATAGACGTTGGAGACGGAAGCCCGCTGTCCGGCCGAGACCCGTCCGGTCACGGAATTGTAGGAGGTGCCCACCTTGCTGCTCCAGGCATTGCCGGTCCAGGCGTTGTATCCGGCCGAAGACCGGGAAACGGCCGTGGTCGGCCCCCACTGTTTGTAGACGTTGCCGGTAGTAGCCGCCCAGCCCCCCGGACCCCAGGCCGCCGCGCCGCCGTACGGCCCGTAGGCCGCTCCGCGATAGGCATACGGCATGGCCCCCCAGTAGGGTGCGGGGGCATAGCCCCAGCAGGCCGTGGACCCCACCACGGCGGCCCCGTAGGCCCAGCCGACCCCGAAGCCCACGACCCAGCCGGTCCAGGGCGTCCAGGTGGGGTTGGCGGCATAGCCGTAGGTGACCGGATAGGGAACCCAGACGGTCGGACCGAGGTAAGGAGCATAATAGTAACCGGTCCCGTATACCACTACGCCGTCCGTGGTGACCACGGTCCCCATGTAGCCGTAGGTATAGCCGACCGTTACGAATTGGGGCGTCACATTATAGATCTTCACGTAAGTGACATAGTGGACCGGAGAACTCGGCGGGATGGCATAGACGGCCGCCGGAACCGAGGTAGCCACCACCCACGGTCCCTGGACCGAAGAGGCGGTGAACCAGACGCCGCTCTGCACGGCATACCAGGCGGTCGGCGAAACCATGATGATCGGCGTGGGGGAATTGGCGATATAGCTGAGATCGGTCTCCGGGATCGGCTTCATCTCGGGTTCCCCGCTGATCTGCGAATGAAACCGGGCCTGGGTCCGGTCGACCTGGGCGGTCTGCGGGATATCGTTGGCGATGAGGGCTTCCCGCGCCTGGTGTGTGCCCGGTACCGAGGCCTTGACGTTCTCCTTGGGGCTGTCGTCCGGGATGCCCGCAAAGTCCGCCGGCAGGTCCGTCCCGGCCACGTACTGCCACGGTCCCTTGAAATCAGGGGCCCGGAACCAGCGTCCGGTTACCAGGACATAGGTCTGCTGGTCGCCCAGGTTCTTGAAGACATTGCCCGTGGTATTCTTCAGGTACAAGAGCTTCGTGGTCTGAAGGGGAACCCAATCCGGTTGGCCGTCGGTCACGATCAGTTCGGTGGGCCGGGTGACCGTGATGATTTGGGGGACGACTGGGCCGAGAGAAGGTTTCTTGCCGGTCTTCTCATCCGGCGGTCCCTCCATCATATCCACCACCTGGGCCTGGGCGAGATTGTCGGCGGCCTTTCCGACTGCGGCCGGCGGCTTTTTGACCACCGTCCAGGGCCCGGACAGGGACGGGGCCCCCAGGAAGCCGTCAAAGAGGTGCAGGTAGATCCCCCCGGCCGGATCCTTCAGGAGCAGGGCCCGGGTATTGATGACCCGCAGCAAGCCGGTATTCTCCACCGGGCGCCAGACCGGTTCCCCGTCGATGGCCACCAAAACCGCGGCCGTCTGGGAAAACACGAACTGCGGCGGCTCATTTTTCACCGGAACTGACCGGCCCCGCTTTTCCGCCTTTTCTATGGCCAGGGCCGCCTCCAGACGGTCGAGGGGGATACTGGTAACGCGCTTGGCCATCAGGCTCTGGAAACCCCGTTGATAGCTGGTCTCGCTGCCGGGGTCTGAAGGAAAGGTGGCTTTTAAGACCTGCAGGTCGCTGAACCGGACCGTTCGCGCCAACCGGTCTACCTGGGTGGCGGCCGTAACGTTGATCACCCCGAAAATCGGTTCGGAATAGCCCGGGGGCAGGACCGAGACGGCCGAATGGGCCTCGAAGCGGTAGCCGTCCCAGGTGTCCAACTGGGGCTGATAGATGGTGTACTTCGTCCCGTTCATGTCGGCCGACTTGGGCCAGGGGTCCGGGCCGGCCGGGACCGCCGCCGGTTGGCCTTTCTGGGAGAAGGCCGGGACGGGTCCGCAGAGAACCAGGAGAAAACAAACCAGTCCTAAGGTTAAAATGGCCCCCAAGGCCTTTTTATATTTCCGGTTCCAGGTCGTCATTGCTTACTCCTTTGTGTGCGCGGTTTCCCTCCGGCGGTATAAATTTTCTTCGTCGGCCGGTTTTTTGGCACCGGCCGGTCCAGAATCGGTTTTTAATTTTTCAAGACGATTGATAATCCTTTTTGGGCTGGCAGCGGGGAGTTTTTATCTGCCGGACGGCAGCGGGAGTGCATTCGACTTTATCAGGCCACGAATTCAAATAATTTGAAAAACGAGGGGCCGGGTCTGCTCCCGGCCCCTCTGCTCTTATTTCTTTTCCAGGGTGAAATTCACGCCTTCCACCGCCAGCTTGAAGTTGACCCCCTTGGTCAGGGGGCTGATATAAATCACCACGCCCTTTTTGTTCTTCAGCGCCGTCTCCCCGGCCCCCAGGGCGACGGTGCCTTCCGCACCGGCGGCCGCATACAAACCGTCAAAGTCCTCGAGCTTCTTCAGGTTGAAGACCTTTCCCGTCGCCTCGGCCTTCGTGATGCCTACCTCGCCCACGGAAAGCCCCTTGACTTTGAAGGCCTGGTCCTTCCCTTTATAGTTCAGGACGCCCTTACCCCAGCTCCAGCCGATGCCCACGGCCACCGACCCCTCCGAGAACTTGAGGGTGGCATCGGGTTTCTTCTCCTCGGCCAACGTCATTCCGGACCACACCAGAACCATAGCCAAGACCAGTACCATCGTCGTAAAACGTTTCATCGCACTTCCTCCTTTAATAATGGTTTTTAGATCCTATTTTACCCCAAAGCTTTTGTTTTCTTCAAACAGCGACCAAAGGCCGCCGAGCGAATGAAGCTCCCGCCCATCACCATATTTCCAGCTTGAATTCGCGATACCCCCGGATTAATTCAAAATCGGCCCGATTGGAAGTAATTAAAAACGCGCCCTGGGTTCCGGCGGTCAAGGCTATCAACACCTCCAAGTGTAAATCCCGAAGTTTTTCGGTTGAAAACCCCCGATCCGCCTGCATTCGACCAAGCAATTGTCCCGCTTCCAGCCAGTTTTTTTCTGTGGGGGTATAAATGGGATGATTTTTCTCCAAATTCTTTAAAAAAATTTTCTCCGCCGGCCGGGCAGCACCTCGCCAGAGCTCGGATAGAACGACCGCGGATGTCCGGATCAGGCCGGTTACCGAGTCCAGCCTTTCCCGGTGACGCCCTGATCGGAGATGGTCAACAAAAATAGAGGTGTCGAAGATGATCAGGCTACTCACCCAGCGCCTCAAACTTAAGCTTGCCGGCGTTTTTCGCCATGAGTTTCTTGAACTTCTTCATGGCGACAATTTCGCGCAGGGCCACATGAACCGCCTCGGTCCTGCTTTTTACGCCCAAAACCCGGGCCGCCTCGTCCGCCAAATGAATGTCCAGGCGGATGGAGGTCATTGCCGTGGCCATTTTCCTCACCTCCATTTTCATCTATATATACATATTATTTAATTTGTATATATCCGTCAACAGGAAAAACGGAGTGAAGATCAATTGTTGTTTGAGGCAGTGCCTTTGGTTTGTGTATATCGGTGTCAATTCCTAGTCTCAAGGGCAGTGCCCCAGGTCCGGATAATCGGTGATCAACACATCCACCGGCCAACGGCAATAACTTTCGAGATCTTCTCGGGTGTTGATGGTAAACAACACCACCTGCACTCCGTTCCCCCGGGCTTCCGTAGCGGCAAAGCGGAAGACAACCTGCGTGGGACCGACGACGGCCCCGGCTTGGGCGTTACGAGCCTCGGTCCAGGGGCTGTATAATCGCAGTCTGGTCAACCAGCGGGCTCTGAGCGCCGTCCGGGCGGAATTTTCCATGACGCTGAAGGCCGGATAGGACAACACGGGCACAAAATCCGTCTTGATCGCCGCTCGATAGGCCGCCAGGCTTTCGGCCGAAGGCCCCTCGATATAAAGACGGTTGGGTAATCCGGCGGCCTCCCAGAGCCGGGATATGGCGTTGGCGTAGTCTTCAGCGCCGGCCGTCAGGTCCCCGTCGATTTTGACGTCCAAATACAGCATCATCTGCGGCGCCTTTTTCAAAGCCTGCAGTACTTCCCCCAGGCTCATGATCGTTTCGGCCTTCGGTTCCACCCGCGGGAAGTGCGGATCCCGAACTCCTCCGCAAAGGTATTGCGATTGCAGCTCTCCCCAGGTCTTGTCACGGATGAGGACGCGCTCGCGGATCGGTTCACCGGAGGCCGTCGTGCACAGGGTGGTATGAACCCAGGGGTCGTGGGATAAAACCGGGATGCCGTCCCTGGTCAGAACAATATCCATCTCCATCCCGTCGATACGCTTTTCGGGAATTCCCGCCTGGGCCCGGTCGATGCAGTTGAGCACGGCCGTGCGGGAATTCTGCGGCCATTGGCCGCCGCCCGCGCGATGAGCGATGACCAAGGCCGAATTTTGAAGCGGCGGTGCTTCGGGGCCGATGCTCGAAAGGTGGCAGGCCGCCAATCCGAAAACAGCGGCCATGAGGATGCTTCCTATCAGGTACTTTTTCATGATCGGCCTCCTGGCTCAAAAAACGGACGATGCCGATTCCGGCTGGGTCGGCAACAGCCCTGGCCCTCTAAATGGTCTTCGGTTGTTATGGCCTGAAGCCTACGGGCCTCTCCCGCAATTCCCTGAATTTTCTCATTGTATAAAATGTGAATTTCAATTAAATTTAAATTATAACACATCGTTATGATCTGGCAACCGCTAATTCCAGCTCCTCCCGGACCAATTTTTTCCATGATATTTTTGCTGAACTTAGGTATATTCTACCCCAATACTGAGAAATATTGTTATTCGACCTGAAGGAGCCGGCATGAAGTACAGATGGTTCACCTTTTTCACCGCTTTGATCTTATCCATTTCTCTTACCGGACCAATTTTCGGAGCGAAACAGCCCCCCTCCCAACCGACCAAGACCTCCCCTGCCACCACCAAACTGCCCAGTGTGGTCAGCAAAAAATTTACAGGCGATCTCGACGGGATGATCAAGCGCCGGTATATTCGGGCCCTGGTACCCATGTCCAAAACCTTTTATTTCATCGACCGCGGAACCCAGCGGGGATTGGCTTATGAGGTCCTCCGGCTGGCCGAGGATGATCTCAATAAAACACTCAAAAAGAAACATGTCCGGATCCACATGGTCTTTCTGCCGGTGACCCGGGACAAAATCATCCCCTACCTGCGGGAGGGCAAAGGGGATCTCGCCGTGGCCAACCTGACCATCACCCCGCAGCGCCTCAAAGAAGTGGATTTTTCCATTCCCACCACCAAGAATGTCTCGGAAATCGTGGTCACCGGTCCGGCCTCCAAGCCGCTAGCCAATAAAGAGGCCCTTTCCGGCCAGGAAGTCTATGTGCGCCAATCCTCGAGTTTTTACGAAAGCCTGGAACAACTGAACGCCGAATTGGCCCGCCAGAAAAGGCCGCCGGTGCGGATCCGCCTGGCGCCGGAAAATCTGGAAGTGGAAGACCTGCTGGAGATGGTCAATGCCGGGCTGGTCAAGGCCACCATCGTCGATTCCCCTCTGGCGGAATTCTGGAAGCAGGTTTTCCCCAAGGTCGTGCTCAACTATGGAGCGGCCCTACGGACCGGGGGGGAGTTCGGGTGGATGTTCCGCAAGAACAGCCCGCAACTCCAGGCGGCCGTCAACCAATTTCTGGCCCGCTACCCGGAAGGGTCCAAGACGCGCAATATGCTGCTGCAGAAATACCTGAAGAGCGCCAAGTACGTCAAGGATGCCACCTCCCAGGCGGAGATGGCCAAGTTCGAGAAAACGATCGATTTCTTCCGGAAATACAGCGGGCAATATGAAATGGACTACCTGCTGATGATGGCCCAGGGGTACCAGGAGTCCCGTCTGGACCACAGCGCCAAAAGCAAGGCGGGAGCCGTGGGGATCATGCAGGTCATGCCGGCCACCGGCAAGGACATGAAGGTGGGCGATATCCGCCAGGTGGAACCCAACATCAACGCCGGGGTGAAATACATCCGTTTCATGGTGGATCAATACTATAAAAATGAGCCCATGGACACGCTCAACAAGGGGCTCTTCGCCTTTGCCGCCTACAACGCCGGCCCGGCCCGGATCGCCCAGTTCCGGAAGCTGGCGGCCCAGCGCAATCTCGACCCCAACGTCTGGTTCAACAACGTGGAACTGATCGCGGCGGAGAAGATCGGGAGGGAAACGGTGACCTACGTGTCCAACATCTACAAATATTACCTGGCTTACCAGCTCATCGTGGAGGAAGACCAGGAACGCGCCAAGGCTATGAAGCAAATGAAGAAAGAAGCCAAATAGATTTTTATGGCCATTGTTCTGAGATTTCTTCTTAAACAATGCCCATAAAAATCTATATAAAAAATACGTTCGCTTGGGTTTTTTCTAAGCGGTTTTTTTCAGAGAAAAGGGTCTACGATGAAAGCGACTTTTTTTATCCTAATCCTGCTGGCGATGGCTTTTTCTCCGGCCTGCAGCAATCAACGGCAACTGATCACACCGGCCCCTCCGCCGGCGCCGCCGAGCCTTCAAAGACCGCTCCCCCTGCGGGCGGTCTATTATGTTTCCGAAAAAACAAAAAATTTCAGCTATCAAAGTCCCGACTATATCCCCTGGATCATCAGGCCCACTTACGGCATCATCCGGCCTTTCGAAATCCCGGTGGGGCAGCTTTTCGCGAGTGCCGCTTTGCAGGCTTTCTCTGAAGTTTTTCAGACGGTTACGGTGGTCGACAATCTTCCGGTCGCCGGCACCTATCCGCTGCTTATCGAACCGAGCTTTGAAAATATTTTCCTGGATATGGTCTACTTTCCTTCCGACGCCAGGCCCCCCCATAATAATTTACTGGATGTGGGGGGCTCTCTGGAGGCCAAACTTCGTCTGACCTGGAAGGGCCAGCCTGACTGGCAAAAAACCTACCACGTTGCCATCCCCGCGCAGCGGATTTTGGCCAATCCCTGGACCGGGGAGCAGATCGCCGGTATGGTTGCCGACGCCATCGCCTCCCTGGTCGGGACCATGGCCCGGGAAATGACCGGGGAGACGGATAAACCGGCCGTCCCCTTAGACCAGTGGCTTAAATCCTTACCGAAGGAATAAATCCAGGAGCGATCAGCGCCGCCATGGGAAAAGTCCAATCCGAACCGCCCCAACTGGCCGTAACCGCAGAGGGGACCGGGTATCTGGTTCTTGGTATGAGCGGGAATTGGACCATGGGGCAGCCGGTTCCCGATCCGGAGGAATGGCAACAGCACCTGACGTCCGATACCCGGATAAAAATCCTGGTCCTGGATACGTCCCGGCTCAAAAACTGGGACAGCGTCCTCCTGACTTTTCTGAGCCGAATCAAAGCCTATTGTGAACAGCATAAAATCGCGGTTGAAGATGACGGGTTGCCCCCCGGGGTGCGCCGTCTCCTGGCCCTGGCTGCCGCCGTTCCCGAAAGAACCGGCGCCCGGCGGGATACAGACCGGGATTCTTTTTTGGGGCGGATCGGTTCCCGCTTCCTGGACGGCATGGGCTTCGTCCGGGTTATGCTGGGTTTTGTGGGGGAAATTTTCCTGGCCTTTCTAAGGCTGCTGCGGGGCCGGGCCCAGTTCCGCCGATCGGATCTGCTGCAGATTATTCAGCGCACCGGGGCGGATGCCCTGCCCATCGTCTCCCTGATCAGCGTCCTGGTGGGTCTGATCCTGGCCTTTGTCGGGGCCGTCCAGCTCACCCTCTTCGGAGCCCAGATCTACGTGGCCAGCCTGGTGGCCATAGCCATGCTGCGGGTCATGGGGGCCATCATGACCGGCATCATCATGGCCGGACGGACCGGTGCGGCCTTTGCGGCCGAACTGGGGACCATGCAGGTCAACGAGGAGATCGACGCCCTGCAGACGCTGGGGATCTCCCCGATCGAATTCCTGGTCCTGCCCCGGATCCTGGGCCTGACCCTGATGATGCCCCTGCTGGGCATCTACTCCGATTTTATGGGCATGCTCGGCGGACTGATCGTAGGCGTCTTCATGCTGGACATCAGTTTCATGCAGTATTATAACCAGACCGTTTATTCGGTGACCCTGACCTATTTCTGGATCGGTCTGGTTCACAGCGCGGTCTTCGGGATCCTAGTCGGCTTGACCGGATGTCTGAAAGGGATCCAATGCGGCCGCAGCGCCATGGCCGTCGGCCAGGTGACCACGGAAGCGGTGGTCAGCGGGATTATCAGCATCATCGTAGCCACGGCGATTATAACGGTGGTCTGCAATTTCATTGGAATATAGAGATTGGAGTAATGGAGTGGTGGAGTATTGGAGTATTGCTTTAATGACCATCACTCCATTACTCCAATACTCCATTACTCCGGGAATGAAAGTTTAGTGGAAGATCGACCCAACGACAACCCCATCGTGGTGCAGGACCTCGCCATTGCCTTCGGCAGTTTCGTCCTGATGCACGACATCAACTTTACGGTCAATCGGGGAGACGTCTTCATTATCATGGGCGGCAGCGGCTGCGGCAAGAGCACGCTCCTGCGGACCATGATCGGGCTCAAGGAGCCGAGCCACGGAAAGATCCTTTATAAAGGGGCCGACTTCTGGGAGGCCGCTCCCGGGGTCCGGGACCAATTGATGCGCCGGGTCGGCATCCTTTACCAGCAGGGCGCCCTGTGGAGCTCCATGACCCTGGCGGAAAACGTGGCCCTGCCCCTGGGGGAATACACCAGCCTTACGGCGAAACAGATCCGGGAACTCGCCTCCCTGAAGCTGGCCCTGGTCGGGCTGGCCGGCTTCGAGGACTATTACCCCGCGGAGATCAGCGGCGGCATGCGCAAACGGGCCGGACTGGCCCGGGCCATGGCCCTGGACCCGGAATTCCTCTTCCTGGACGAGCCTTCGGCCGGGCTGGATCCGGTGAGTTCCCGCCTGCTGGACGATCTGATCCTGGAACTTCGGGAAAGCCTGGGCACCACTTTTATCGTGGTCACTCATGAACTGGCCAGCATTTTCTCCATAGGCACCAATTCCATTTACCTGGATGTGGAGACGCGGACCATGACCTCCCAGGGAGACCCCAAAAGACTGCTGGTAGCGGCGGAAGATCCGAAAGTGGTGAAGTTTCTGACGCGGGGGGAGAAAAACTGATGGTTAATTATTAATGAAAGGGCAGGGAATGCCAAATTTCGCATTGAGGTGTTGAACCAATGAGCAAAGGCGCCAGCAAGACATTGATCGGGGGGTTCGTAGTCGGGGCCGTGGCCCTGCTGCTCGTGGCCGTTTTGATCTTCGGCTCGGGAGAATTTTTCTCCAAGAAGGTCAAACTGGTCCTCTTCTTCGAAGAGTCGATCAGCGGGCTGAACCTGGGCGCCCCGGTGGTTTTTCGCGGGGTTACCATCGGCTCGGTGGTGGCGGTGGAACTCTGGAACTATCCCCAGGAAAACAAGGTCCTCATACCGGTCTATGTCGAAATCGATCCGAAACGGTTCAAGGAGCAGGGCGATCACGGCCAGCCGGATTTCACCTTCAAAACCCAGATTGAAAAGGGCCTGCGGGCCCAGATCAAAATGCAGAGCCTGCTCACCGGGCAATTGATGATCTATGTCGATTATTTTCCCGGCAAACCCCTGCGCCTGGTGAAGGCCGAGACCCGCTACCCGGAAATACCCACCATTCCCTCGGGGACCGAGCAGATTATAAAAGCCTTAGCACAAATCCCGGTCCATGAAATCGCTCAGAAGGCCACGCTGGCTTTGGAAGGGATCGAAAGGGTGATCAATTCCCCGGAGACCGGTGAACTGGCCAAGAATCTGAACGCCACCCTGAAGGAGCTGCGGCAAGTGTCCGGCGATATCCGCTCCCTGGCCCGGAATCTGGACGCCCAGATCAATCCCCTGGCCGCCGAAACCAAAGGCGCCCTGGGGGAGGCCCGCAACCTGCTGAAGAACGCGGACAAAGAAATAATTCCTCTGGCGGCCGGCTTGAAAAAGACACTGGATCAAACCGAAGGGGTTTTGGTGGAGACCCGTCAGGCCCTGAAGAAGGCCTCCGATATTCTTTCCGACGAATCCGTTCTTTCCGCGGAGTTCATCGGCACCATGGAGGAAATCAGTAAGACCATGCGTTCGATCCAATTGCTCGCGGACTTTTTAAAACGCCACCCCGAGTCCCTGCTGCGGGGGAAGAGTCCCGATGGAGGGCATTAACATGAGCCAGAGCGTATTTTTCCGTTCCATCCTGATCTGTTTCAGCCTGGGCCTGCTTTTTTGCTGGGGCTGCGCCTCCAGCCCGCAGGCCCGGTTTTATACCCTCAGTTCTTTGTCCGCCCCCCTTAAGGACCAGACCGGGCAACCGCTGGGTAAGGGTCTGACCATCGGGCTGGGGCCCATCCGTTTCCCGGATTACCTCGATCGTCCCGGGATCGTGACCCGCCGCAGCGGGAATACCATCGAGATTGCCGAGTTCGACCTCTGGGCCGGTTCCCTCAAGGATGACTTTCTCCGGGTCTTGGCGGAAAATATCTCCATTTTGCTGGAAACCGACAAAATCGTTCTTTATCCGTATATCGGGGCCATTCCCATTGATTTCAGAATTGGCATGAATTTGAACCGTTTCGAGGGGACTCCCGGGGATCAAGCCCTTCTGGAAGCCACGTGGGCCATCCTTGAAGGTCCGGATAAAAAGGACGGGGTCGTTCGCAAGTCCCGGATCACCGAGCCGGCCCCCGGATCCGACTACCAATCCCTGGTGGCCGCCCAAAGCCGGGCGGTGGAGCGCCTGGGCCGGGAGATCGTCCAGGCCATCCAGGCCCTGCCGGCCCCGGCCGCAGCCAAATAGTTCCGTTAGCGTTTGAGGTGGATGCCGGTGCTGCAGGTTCCGGGGCGGACCGTAACCGGGTAGGCGGAGTCCGGCTGGTCCGCAGCGCGGATGGTGTATTGATCCGCCGGCAATGCCAGCCTGGAAAAGCGGAACCGTCCGGCAGAGTCGGTGCGGGTCTCGGCCATGAGCTGCTGGCCTTTGTAAGCCCGGACGACCGCGCCCGGCACGGCACCCGACCCCCGACGCACCGTCCCGCAGAGGGCCAGGACCTTGTTCCGTAGCGTCTCCAGGTAGCGCAGCCCGTGCCCGCTGTAGGAGTAGCCCTGGGTGTACTCGTTCCCCGAGGCGCTGTCATCGGTCCGGGTCGGACCGGAAGGCTCTAGCGGTTCGATAGCCGTATCCTCGTTCCATTCGTTAAAACTGGTGATCAGGATCATGTTCAGCCGGGGATCCAGGAATCGCAAGGCCGTGCGATCAAACAGACTGGCAAACAGGCTGGCTTCACCTGAGCCCTCGCTCCATTCCCGCGGGATCGCGTAATGATTCTCCCTTCTCCGGACCCCGCGGTCGTTGTAACCCGGAATGATCTGCGGGACGAAGTAGACCCTGCCGGCTGCGGCCGAGATGTACTCGGCGTATTTGGCGGCCACATCGGAGACGTAGGTGCTTTGGGCGGCATAGCCCTTCTGGGAGGCGGCGCCGCTTTCGTACATGTTGTATGAGGTGATGGCATCGAACAGGCAGAACCGGGCCGGCTGTGGGGTCTTGACCAACGGGAAGGGAATCCGGCCGGACGGGACCACGGGGGACACCCTCCAGAATATCTCGTCCCCGATCAGGAACAGGTCGTACCCCCGCGTTCGCATGGCCGAGCGCAGGCGAGCAACGGCCGGAGCAAAGGCGCCGCTGAAGGTTCTGGACAGGTAGAGAAAGACGACCGGCCGCCCGCGGAGGCGCAGATAGGACGGATGGCTGAAACAGCGCGCCGCGATCTTTTCAAAGTCGGCGATCATCCGGGCCGTTTTGGCCTCGTCGAAGCTGGTTGTTCCGAGCTTGGGGTCGAAACCTAGCGACTGGGTTTCGTAGAAGACACAGAACTTGATGTCGGCGATATTCGGTGTCCGGTACAGGTGGTCTAAAAACGACTCGGTCCGTTCCGGCTCGTGCGACCACCAGCCGATGGACAGGAAATCGATCCCGTATTCGGAGCACCAGGCGATGTGGCGGGCGATCACCTCGATGTCGGTTGACTGGTACTCGCCACCGGGAAAGGTCTGCCGGGGCCGGAGGTGTTCGCGCAAATAGCCGTGCCGGAAATTCCTCGGATACCAGTGGTAATAATGGGCGCCCACCAGGTAACGATCGGACTGGATGACGGGAAGCTTGGCCGGCGGGGTGCCGCTAGGCCGTTTTTTAAGGTAATAAGCCGATCCCAGCAGGACGACGGCGACGGCGATACCGGCGGCGGTCCAGGCCCAATGGCGGCGGCCCGCTACGGCTGGTCTAGCTGGCGGGTTCATTTCAGCCTATCCAAGCCGGGCCGTGGCGGATGGGCAGGGCCGCGCCGGTAGTGGAAGTCGGTACGGGCTTCTGGAGTACCTGAAAGCCCACAAAATCCGCATCTTCAAAGAATTTCTTCAGGCCCGGGGTTTGGGCCAAGGCCGTCAGGTAGGTCTCCAGGGTTTTCGGATCATACCTGGATTTCTCCAAAACGATCCAGTCCACCCGCAGGACCGACAGGAAGGCCGCCAACTCTTCCCGGGTGATCGGTCGTTGCTCCCAAAAGGCCACCACCCCGGGGAGCTTTTGAAAAAAAGCGAAAACGCTGTCATCCAGTTTCGAGGAGACCCCCCCTACGTTGTACTGCCCGTGAACCGTTTGATAAAAAAAGGTCCGGGTTTCCCGCTTCCCTTTCCAATGCTCCCCGCTCTTGGTTTGCAGCGGCAGGTCCAGCAAGACCCCTTCCCGTGCCTGAGCCCTTGCGGCCAGGGACTGATAAACGGCGGGAACCCGATAATCGGTTATGGGGAGTTGGAGCGGGTAGGGGAACAAGGCCGTTTCGAAGGCGGTGACCAGCCCCAGTCCCGCATAACCGAAAACCCTGGAGCCGGGCGAACATTTTTGAAAAAAATCTTTCAGGATCAGGCAGCCGATCACCACCGTGCAGAGGGTCAAAGGGACCACAAACCGGGAAAGGGTCCGGGTGCTGCCCAATAAGGGCAGCTTCGGGAGTAAGGTTCCCGGGAGGACGAGACCGGTATAGGTAATGCCGTGAAACTTTAAATAAGGTCCTAGACAAAAAAAGAAAAAAACCAGCCAGGCCATGATCCACACCCGTAACGCCGGCCTTTTAAAAAAAAAGCTGATCCCTGCGACCAGGAGAATCATCCACAAATATCCGAAGAACCCGTGGGTCCCCAGCAGGGGTCGTCCCAGCTTCCAGTCCGCGGCGATTTTTTGGGATAAGCCTGACAGCCAAGGATGCATGGGGGCAAAGAAACTGGCCAGATCCACGCTGAAGGTTTCAAAGTCGATCGGCAGGCTTTTTACGGCCGACCGGGTTCCCGGGTCGGTCAGGTAGGATTGCGTATAAGGAAAGGTCGTCAGGAGGGCCGCTGCCAGGACCAACGCGGACAGGGTCAAGATCCGGACCGTTTCTTTCCCCCCCGGGGGCCGCCATTCCAGCGACCGGGGCCCCAGCCGTTTTACCCAACCCGAAGGAGCAGGATCGGCCTCCCGTCCCGCTTTTCTCTTCGCCGTAAAAATATCCTCTGCTTTTAGCAGGAAATAAATTCCCGTCAGGAATCCCAGACCGTTGAGGGTGTTGAAAAAGGCGCTGATTTTCAACATCTCCCAGGCTTCCCTGGAAAGCAAGGTCAGGGCAAAGAGCAGACCGAAAATCAACCAGGGCAGCACGGTTCCGATCCGGGCCCTTCCGGGTTCCCCGGAGACCCCGCTCGGCTTCACGGACCAGGGAAAAAGCCGGTAGCTAACCAGTACCGTGAGCCAGACCAGACCGAAAACAAAAAAATAAGGATAGTTGTAAACCGCAAGCCCCAGGAGGATACCGGCCAAGACCCCCCAACCGTAGCGGCGGACTTCAAACAGATGGTAAGAGGCCCAAACAAAAAAAACGAACAGATAAGGCTCGATCAGACTTTGGGTCCCCAGATAACTGGTCAGGATCGGAGAATGCCCGAAGGCCAGGGCGCCGATGAAGGCCATCCCGCTCAACCCGGTGAGCCGGAAAACCAGGACATAGGCCGCCAGGGAATTGAGAAAAATGGACATCCAGGTTAGGAGATTATGAAAAGCCAGCAGGGGCACCCACGGCCTGACCAGGGTATACCAAAGCCCGTCCAGAAAGGTATAGGTGTGCTGGACCAGATTCATCCCCAGGGGATAGAACATGTGGTTACTGTGAAAAGGGTTGCTTTGATGGTCCAGCAGGGCATGGGCCGTCCACCAGACGTTCCAGGGGTACTCGGCGGTATCCAGCACATCACCGACCAGGTGGGTGGAGAAATGGGGCAGCAGTTGAAGGAAATGAATGGGGGCCAGCAGAAACAGCAGGACTATCCAGACGGCATGCCGGCACGGCCGGGACCAGCGGGTGCTCATCGCCGGGACAATTCCGCCTCGATCTGCCCCCGCCCGGCCAGGGAAGCCTTCTTCATCTGCCGGCAGACATACTGAATTTGGGATTCGGTCAAAGTCAATCCCGAAGGCAGGTACAGCCCTTTTTGGGCAATTTCTTCGGCCACGGGGAAAGGGCCGTTCCTTTTGGCCTTATACCGCCCCTGGGTGAACACCGGCTGGAGGTGCATGGGAATAAAAAAAGACCGGGTATCCACCCCTTTTTCCTTCAGGTAGGCCATGAGTTGGTCCCGGGTTAGACCGAACTCCGGCTCCACCAGCAGCCCATACATCCAATAAACATTTTTAGCCCAGGATTTTTCTTGAGGCAGGGTAAGTCCGGGGAGACTTTCCAGCCGCCGGGTGTACTCCCCGGCCATCCAACGCTTCTGTTGGATATGCCGGTCGATCTTTTTCAGTTGGGCGATCCCTACCGCCGCCTGCAGGTTGGTCATCCGATAATTAAAACCCAGTTCGATATGCCGGAATCTTTTCCCGGGATCATGGGCCAGGTCTTTCAGACTCCTGGCCCGGTCGGCCAGCCGGGGATTGTCGGTAACCACCATGCCACCTTCCCCTGTGGTGATGATCTTGTTGGCATAGAAGCTGAAACACCCCAGATCGCCCAGCCCGCCGCATTTTTTCCCCTTGTATTCGGCGCCGTGGGCTTCGGCGGCATCTTCCACGACGGCCAGAGAATAGCGCCGGGCCAGCTCCAGGAGGGGGTCCAGGTCCATGGGATGGCCGTACAGGTGCACGGGGATGACGGCTTTAACCCGGAGGGTCCCTTTTTTTTCCTGGCGCCGGAGGTAGTCCGCCACCCGGTTGACGTCCAGGGAGAAAGTTTCGGGTTCCGCATCGATGAAAACGGGGCGGGCCCCGCAGTAGCAGACCGCAAAAGCGGTGGCGGCCATGGTGAAGGTCGGGACCAGGACCTCATCCCCCGGTCCGATGGACAGGGCCGCCAGGGCCAGATGCAGAGCCGCCGTGCCGTTGGTCGTGCTGATGCCGAACCGGACGCCGCAATACCGGGCGAACTCGTCCTCCAGTTCCTTCAAAAACTTTCCCTGGGAGGAAATCCAGTTGCTTTTTACGCAGGCCGTTACCCGGGCCAGCTCTTCCCGACCGATCGAGGGCTCGTTGACGGGGATCATGCTTAAAAATACTCCTTATCGTCCATTCCGGCGTAGGGACCCTGCTTGATCTCGATGATCTTGGCCGGTTCCAGGACCCGCAGGCCATGTCCCCCGGAAGCCAGTAGAATGGTATCACCCCCCTGGAGGATGCAGGTTTGGATGAGCTGGTGGTTTTCGTCATACAGCACGATTTCCACTTTTCCCCGGATCAGGTGGAGGACTTCCTGGGTCACCCGGACATCCCGGCTGATCAGCTTATGCACATGAGGCTTCACTTCAAATCCGGAAGGATGGACCAAAATGCCCACCTGCTGAGAAAATTCAAAGGGACTGAAAAAGCTGACGCCGCTGTCCTCAAAGGCACCTCGAATGATGATGGCGATCAGCTTTTGCCCGGCGTGCACCCGTTCGACATATTCGCTGGATTTCATATCGGTTCCCCCACCTCCACCGGTTACTGGATTTTTATCCCTGAATCATGCTCCAAAACGCAATCGCACCAGGGTGAAAATATACTTATAGCCCCGCTTGAGGTACCCTGAAAAGCGGGTGGCCGTTTTGGATTCCCCGCTCCGCCGCGGGAGGCAGCGATAGGGTATTTCTACGATGCGGTAGCCCCGGGTATGGGCCCGATAAAGCAGGTCGATACAATACTCGCCGTAATCTCCCCGCAAGGGGATCGCTTCCAATACCGGCCTCCGGAGCCCCACATAGCCGCTGGTATAATCCTTGATCGCCGGGCTCAAGATCAGGGAGGACAGGCCGCAGATGACGCGGCTCAAGAAGGAGCCCAACCGGGAATGACCCCGCTCTGCCCCCCCCGGAATATAGCGGGAGGCTACGACCACATCATATCGGCTGAGCTTTTCGATCATTTCCGGGATCTTGTCGGGGGGGTGGGAAAAATCACAATCCATCCAAAAAATAACCTCTCCCCGGGAACGCTCAAAACCTTCCTGGATGGCGGTGGTCAGCCCCCTCCGTCCTATTCTCCTGATTAAAAGGACCCGGGGATCCTGTTGAGCCCAGGCGGCGGCCACCTCCCAGGTTCGATCCGGGGAATCGTCGTCTACCACGATGATTTCACTATCTTCGGGAAGATAGGAAAGGATTTCTTCGATCAGAGATCCAATATTTCCGGATTCATTGTAGGTTGGCAGGATAACCGAGACGCGGCACATCAGGAAAAAAAAACCTCGAGATCTGGAGACGGGGTCAATTTTTGACTCTTTCGGTTTAAATACAAAAAAAGAGCGTCCAGCCTTCTATATAGCCTATTCGGGATTTAATTGAAAGCGTTTATCTTGATTTTGTCAGACCGGGAGGATTTCAATAATTCCTTTTAAATCGAAGGCCTGGTTGATTTCGATTTCTTTTGAACCGGCCAAAAAGTATAATACTTTCCCAAAAACTGGACAGACCCTTGGGGGTCGTGATAGCCTGCCGACCGGAACCGAGGAACAGCGATTTTTAAAAGCCATGCAGGAAACTGAATATGATACCATGTACCGCTTGGAAGACAACCACTGGTGGTTCCAAGCCAAAAGGAACTATGTCCGGAGGATCCTGGATATCTATATCGGCCGGGATAAGGGCCGAATCCTGGATCTGGGTTGCGGGACCGGACGGATGCTGGCGTTGCTGAAAACGTATGGTCGGGTGTTCGGGGTGGATTACCATGACCGGGCCTGCCGTTTTTCCTGCCGTAGAACCGGCCCCCGGATCGTTCGGGGGGATGCCAACCGGCTGCCCTTTAAACCCGGGTCTTTTGAACTGGTAAGCGCCTTTGATCTGCTCTATCACCAGGGAATCCTGGACGATGAACAGGTCATTGGTCAGGTCCATGAATTACTGGCCGACGGGGGATATTTTCTGGTCACCGATTCGGCCTGGGATTTTTTGAAAAGCCGTCATGATCTAGCCGTTATGACCCGCCATCGGTACACGGTCGGGGAACTGGCCGGAAAAATGGAAAAACACCGCTTCGAAATCCTGAAGAAAACGTATCTCTACGGGCTGACTTTTCCCCTGGTGGCGGCTTCCCGGTTATGGGATAAACTCCGCTTGGGCCGTGGTCCCCTCGAGGTCCGCTCGGACCTCAAGGAAACCGGTCCCCGGCTTAACGCCCTGGTGCGCCGGGTCCTTTCCTGGGAAGCCCGGCTGATCGAGCGGGTGAATATTCCCTGCGGCTCTTCCCTGATGATCCTGGGCAGGAAACGTTGACCATGCTCCATATCTTTTTAATTTTGGTGTCGGTTCTGTTGACGGCCTTGGGCCAGTTGATGTTCAGGCAGGGCATGGCGACCGTCGATCGGATCCAACCCCAGGCCGGCCTCTGGCAGTTGATCGGTTATGGGTTGTTCAACGGTTACGTGCTGCTGGGTTTCCTGTTTTTTGGATCCGGGGCCCTGCTGTGGCTGGCGGTCCTGGCTAAAGAAGAGGTCAGCTATGCCTATCCGATCTCCAGCCTGGGGTATATCGTAGTCCTGGCCGGATCGTATTTCCTGTTTCAAGAGCACATCACCCTCCCCCGTCTGCTGGGAATTGCCCTGATCATTCTCGGAGTAATTTGTATCGAATACAGCCGATAAGTTGTTGATCCCCGCCCTTTATTCGGCGTCTAATCGGGAGGCCACGTACTCCTTCAAGGCCTGGGCATTATTGATCTTAAGTTCCTTTGAACTGAACAGCAACGTCACCGGCCCCCTTTGGGCCAGTTCCAGAATGGTCTCCACAGCCTCCGGAACGGTCCCCAGTTCCTGGAAATACCTTTTCCGGAATTCCGTCCATTTTCCCGGATCATGGCCATACCATTTTCGCAATTCGTTGGAAGGCGCGATGTCTTTGAGCCACAGGTCGATCCGGGCGCTTTCCTTGGACAGCCCCCGGGGCCAGAGCCGGTCGACCAAAATCCGCAACCCGTCTTGCGGTGCCGGGGCCTCGTAGACGCGTTTGACTTTTATCATCCGCCCATCTCCCGGGCGGCGGGGAAAGGAAGATTACCCAGCATTTCCCGAATCAAGTCCACCGCGGCCTCCAGGTCCCGGAGCGATACCGTCTCCACCAGGGAATGGGTGTAGCGGCAGGGAAAGCAGACCGGGAGCACCGCCAGTCCCCGGCGGGCCAACTGGACGGCCGCCGCATCGGTCGATCCGCCCGTCACCCCTTTCTGGAGCGGGATCTTTTTATTTTGGGCCAGATCCCAGGCCCATTGGCTTAATTTTGGACTGGTAATCATCCGGTTGTCCACCAGCCGCAGGACCGGGCCCTGCCCCAGTCGATACTGCCCCTGGTACACGGCCGGGACCCCCGGAAAATCCGGGGCGCTGGCCGTGTCCACCACCAGCGCCAGGTCGGGCTGCAGGCCGTATGCGGTGGTGACGGCGCCGCGCAGACCGTATTCCTCCTGGACGGTAAAGACATAATGGATGGTCGGCCTTGCCCTGATCCCGGCCATGGCTTCCAGCACCTTGATCTGGACCGCACAGCCGGCCCGGTTGTCCATACCCCGGGAGGCCAGGTTGTCATTGGCCAGGGCCGAGACCTGTTTCCGAAAGACCATCGGGGTTCCCACTTGAATCCCCAGCGCCGCCACTTCCTCCGCCCGGGCTGCACCTACATCGACGACCAACTCGGAAGCCGGAATGGTCTTCGGGGTTTCCTTGGCCGCCGGGTCCGCCAGGTGTGGTGGAACCCAGGCCACCACGCCGGGAACTTCCGGGTAGCCCGGAGGCAATACCCGCAAATGGGTGGCCGGGAGAACCCGGTCGTCCAGTCCGCCAAGGGTCGTGAACCGTAAAAAGCCCTCAGCCGTAATATTGGCAACCACCAGCCCCAGCTCGTCCATGTGGGCAAAGAGGGCCACCCGCCGCACTCCTTGGCCCTCCTGGGTGGCGATGAGGTTCCCCAGGGCATCCGTTTCCAGGCGATCGACCCAAGGCCGGATCCATTCTTCGATTTTCAGGCGGATCGGCTCCTCATGGCCGCAGACCCCCGGGACATCCAGAAGATCGATCAACAGCGATTTTAAAGAATTCCCGCTCTCCATAGGGCCTCCGCTGGTAAGTAATAATTATGCTTATTGACTTAGCTCATAATAATTTTGCCTGGTCCCTGAGGTAGAAACCAGTAGGGAATAGGGTCAAGCTTAGGGTTCCCTCCCCCTTGATCACGCCCCAGGCGTGAGAGGGTTAGGGTGGGGGTGAAGCCGAATGCATCGAAGATTTGGGAATTCACCCACCCCCCAACCCCCGGAGCCTGTCCCGCGGCAGCGCGGGATCGAGGGAGGGGGAGACTAGTGGTCTTTTTTACGAGTCAAGTCAGTAAGCATATTAAGAGGGTATCGCTTCACCGGTCGCAACAATTTTTATATTTTTTCCCGCTGCCGCACGGGCAGGGTTCGTTGCGCCCAACCTTCTTCTCCACCGTCACGGGTTGCGGCGGATGAAGCAATCTTTCCAAGTCAGCCGTTTCTTCCGGTTGGCCGGGTTCCAGTTCCAGGGTATACGCCCAACCCTTTTCTTTTAGCAGGGCGGCCATTTCCTGGAGCCTTTCTTCCGTCTGGACCCGGAGGCGGGCCGGGTTCTTTTCCGTTCCCAACTTGGCGCGCCGCTGTTCTTCCGAGGTCTTTTCCCATGGTCCTCCGGAAAAGGATTTTTTTGTTTTTTTCCCGCCATAATTTATTTTTGCCATTATTTTACCTTTTATCCTAACTTTTCAGAGTAGTTTGTCGCCGGGTGGCCGTCCCCACCGCCGGCCTGGCGGGGGTGACGATTCCCGGCCCGGCGAGGGTTCACAGCGCTATGCCGAAATCCCAGCCCATGGCAATCGCCAGCGAATGAGGTAGCAGCATGAGGGTCCGGTCGTAGTCCCAACCGGCTTCTTCCAGGTGCCGCCTGATCATTTGGCCAAAGGGATCCGCCGCCGCCGTCAAGGCCGCCAGGGTTATCGGAGCCGCCCCGGTGGCTGCCGGATGATTGGCGGCCTGGCAGGATCCGGGCGGGGTGGAAACAAAATGAGTTCTGCAAATGATCGGCCGAACCGCATAAACGCTGCAGCGGTTGTTCACCAGCAGGGGGCAGCAATCCTCATACTGGGATAAATCGATTTCTTTTTCGATCGGGTTTGAACCGGGCCGGCCCGGCCGAGAATGGTCCCAGGCGTGCCATTGCCGGGTCCGCAGCTTCAGCGCCGCGATCTGGTCCGGAGGCCACTCCTGTCTGATATATTGAGCCAGCGTCCGGGCCTCGGCCAGGTTGATCACGATATGAAATCGGCAGCAATGGGCGCACCCCGCGCTGCAGGTCGGCTGGAGGCCCTCTTCGACCCGGAGCCGGTCCAATCCGTCGGCAATCGCTTCGTCCAGGGAAGCATATACGTTCCGGACGAATTTTTCCCGGTCGGTGATCTTGATTTTGGCTGGCAATTCTTTCATTCTCCGGCTTTCCGAAAAGGCAGCTGCGTACAGACCAGGTTGATCAGGTTCTCGGAAACGGATTCCGGATAGATTTCCTGGGGGGGCCGCCGCTGGGGCGGGTGGGGGATCGCGTAGGGTTCCCGGGACTGATGAATCAGGCGTCCGTCCCCTTCATAATCGGCGCTGCTCATCAAGATATCGACCCGATTCCGGCAGTCGATCCGGTGTTGGGTAATCGTGTAGGCGCAGCCCGAAAGCGCTTCCCCCAAATCGGCGTTTCCCCCATGGCCTTTTCTTTTGCCCTTCCGCTCTTCGCAGGTGTATTTAACGCTTCTGGTCGTCACGGTGACGACCCCCGAGGAGGGAAAACCCAGGGTTTCCCGGTCGTAATATTCCTCGATGTTGCCGTCCAGGCTGACGGCGTACAAGGCCCAGTCCGCCCCCTGGACTTCCAGGGCGGTAATTCCCTGAAAAAGCAGGACCGCCAGCATAGCCGCCAGCAGGAGTTTTTTGCTCACGGTTTCCTCCTGTCCTGCGCCTAATATTTTTTTCGTTCGACCCGGGATAGAAGGATGGCGGTCCAATTTTTTGGTCCTTTATTCGATCCAGTCGAAGGTCCGGGTAACGGCCTTTTGCCAGCCCCGGTACAACCGCTCGCGCCGGTCCGCGTCCATACGGGGCTGCCAAGACTTGTCGGCCTGCCAGTTTCGGCGCAATTCCTCCAGGTCCGACCAGAAGCCCACCGCCAGGCCGGCAGCGTAGGCCGCGCCGAGGGCGGTGGTTTCGCTTATCCTGGAGCGGGTGACCGGGACATCAAGGACGTCAGCCTGAAACTGCATCAATAGTTCGTTCCGGACCATACCGCCGTCCACTTTCAGGGCCTGCAGCGGAACGCCGCTGTCCCGGTTCATGGCCTCCAGCACCTCCCGGGTCTGAAAGGCGGTGGCCTCCAGAACGGCCCGGGCGATATGGCCCTTGTTGACATAGCGGGTCAGCCCGACGATGACCCCCCGGGCGTTGTCCTTCCAGTGCGGCGCGTACAGGCCGCTGAAGGCCGGCACAAAATAAATGCCGCCGTTGTCGTCCACCGATCCGGCCAGCCCCTCCACATCCGCGGACTTTTCCAGCAGGCCCAGGTTGTCCCGCAGCCATTGCACCAGGGCCCCGGTTACGGCAATCGAGCCCTCCAGGGCGTAAACCGGCTTTTGTCCCTGGAGCTGAAAGCCCAAGGTGGTGAGCAGGCCGTTGCGGGACGGCACCGCCTGCTCACCGGTGTTAAGCAGCATGAAGCAACCGGTGCCGTAGGTGTTCTTGGCTTCCCCGGGAGAAAAACAGGTCTGTCCGAAGAGGGCGGCTTGTTGATCCCCGAGGATGCCCGCCACCGGAATGCCTTCGCGGGTGGCGCCGCAGACCCCGCTGGAGGGAACGATGCGGGGCAAAAGGGGGCGGGGCACGCCGATCGCCCGGAGGAGGTCTTCGTCCCAGTCCAGGGTGTCCAGATTCATCAGCAGCGTCCGGCTGGCGTTGGTGACGTCGGTGACATGGGCCCCGGTCAGGTTCCAGACCAGCCAGGTATCGATGGTCCCAAAGAGCAGTTCGCCCCGTTCGGCCCGCCGCCGGGCTCCGGGGAGGTGGTCCAGCAGCCAGACGATCTTCGGGCCCGCAAAATAGGTGGCCAGCGGCAGGCCGGTCTTTGGACGGAAACGGTCCTGTCCGCCCTCGGCGGCCAGCCGGGCGCAGATGCCGGCCGTGCGGGTATCCTGCCAGACCAGGGCGTTGTGGATCGGCCGGCCGGTGGCTTTCTCCCAGATCACGGTCGTCTCCCGCTGGTTGGTCACCCCGATGGCGGCCAGGTCGCCCGGTTCGCCTTGGATAAAGCCCAGCGCTTCGGCCAGAACCCCCAGGGTCCGGGCCCGGATCTCCACGGGGTCGTGCTCCACCCAACCCGGTTGCGGATAGATCTGGCGGTGTTCCTGCTGGGCCTGGGCCAGGGCCTGTCCCGCCCGGTTAAAAAGGAGGCAGCGGGTGCTGGTCGTACCCTGGTCGATGGCGGCGATGTATTTCATGGTTTCAATGGAACCGGATAACCTTTAAGCCCATGGCCTCGGCCGCTTTGGACATAACCCGGTCCGCGGTGGCCAACGTTTCCAGACCGACCTCCCCCACCAGGGCCAAATGCAGTGCGTCCAGGGTGGCCAGGGAAAACTGAGGAAACCGATTCAGGAGATGGACGGCCGCGGCCGCCAACCCGTACGGTAAAGAATGGCAAACGATGTTCTTTTTTCGAAGGTCTTCCTGAAAGGTCGAAAATATTTCCATTTCCAGGGCGGAATCAAAATGTTTTTCCCGGCGCCGTCGGGCCAAGAGGGACCTCATTTCAACAATGGTCAGATCGCTGATGGCCACGGGACCCTGCTCCAGTATATATTTTTCAACTGCCTCGGAGCCCTTTTCGTTAATATACCACTTGGCCAGGGCGCTGGTATCGAAATAGGCCGTTCGACTCATCGCAGGTCCCGTTCGGCGCGAATCAGTGCTTCGCTGCCCTTTTCCAAGCGGGTCATTTTTTGTCGCAGGCTCTGGTGGGAGGGGATCTTTCCGGTGGGGGCCACCGGAACCACCCTGGCGATCGGTTCCCCCCGCCGGGTTATGGTGATCTCGCCTTCTTCGGCCAGTATCCGTTCCAGGCTGGAAAGGGATTGGCGGGCCTCTCGGATATTAAGCTGTTTCATGATGGCATTCCTGTTCATTTCCCATTAAAATAAAGATCCGGACAGTGGGATGTGGCACATTATTTAAAAATGTAGCACGGTTGTTCGGAGAAGGGAAGAAATTATTGAACGGGAATTTCCGGGTCTTTCGTCTGATCCTGAAAAATGATCCTTCAGCGGCCGGTCGTGGACGAACCGGGGGAACCGGGGCCAAACGATCCTGGCGGCCCGGAGAGCTTTTGTCTTTATTTTTTATGGCCTCGTTGTTGCTGCCTCTGTCCGGGCACCCCGCCGAAAAAGGAAAAGTGACCATGAAATTTATATGGCCGCCCGAGGCCGCCAACTGGAAGTGGGACGGCGCGGAGGGACGCTTTGCCGGGAAAGCCCTTTACGAACATATTGACGGGGCGGCGGAGGTCTACCTGGCCTATGGCTTCCAAGAGGTAAAGGCCTGTCGTTATATTCGCCCCGGCCATCCGGATATCCTGGCCGAGGTGTACCTCCTGGGTTCCGCCGCGGACGCTTACGGCGTTTTCTCTCTGGAGCGTCAGGACCCGGAAGTCGGCATCGGCCAGGGATCGGAGTTCGGCGGCAGCCTGCTGCGTTTCTGGAAAGGTCCTTATTTCGTGACCGTTCTGGGAAACGGAACCGGCCGGGAGCTGGAGGAGGCCGTGCTTACTCTGGGGCGGGAACTGGCCAAGGGGATTAAAGCGACCGGCCTGCCGCCCCGATTACTGGGCCTGCTTCCGGATCAAGACCCGCTGCCCCCGCCGAACCGGGTCTGCTTCGTCCGCAGCCACGTGTTGTTAAATCGGTGTTTTTTTATTTCCCATCAGAACCTTCTCCGGCTGGGACCGGACGTCCAGGCCCTGCTCGCCCAGTATCCCGGCGAGAAAAACCGGCTCCGCCTCCTGTTGCTGCGCTATCCCACCGCCGCTAGGGCCCGATCGGCCCTAGCCGGCTTCCAGTCCGCTTATCTGCCGGAGAGCGGCCCCGCCGGCCTGGCCGTTCGGACGGAGGACGGCGCCTGGACCAAGGCGGACCGGTATCAAAATTTTGTGGTGGTCGTTTTCGGGGCCGGGGAACCGGCCGAGGCCGAGCGGCTGTTGTGCGGTACACTGGAAAAATTCAAAAAGGAAAAACGATGAAGAAAAAATCCGCAGTGACGCGCCGCGACTTCTTAAGGGGGACCGCCGGCCTGGCGATGACCTTGGGCCTGGGCGCGTCCCTTCCCCCGGATACGGGGGCCGAGGAACGGGCCCGGGTGGTCCTGATCCGGGATTCCCAGGTACTCGCCCCCGACGGGCGGGTGAATGAAACCATCCTCCAGAATATGCTCGACGAGGCTGTCCGCACCCTGGCGGGCGAGCAAAGCAGCGGTCCGGCCTGGCAGCGTTTCTTCAACAAAAAGGATGTGGTGGGCATCAAGACCAATGTCTGGACCCACCTGTCCACCCCGAAGGAGATGGAGGAGGCCATCCGCCGCCGGCTGCTCGCAATGGGCATTCCGGAAGCGGCCCTGGCCGTCGATGACCGCGGCGTACGCGACAACCCGGTTTTCCTGAAGGCCACCGCCCTGGTCAATGTCCGCCCCGTGCGCGTCCATCACTGGTCGGGAATGGGCAGTTGCCTGAAAAACTACATCATGTTCGTCCGCTTCCCCTGGATGTACCACGGGGAGGCCTGCTCCGACCTGGGCAAGATCTGGACCCGGCCCGAGATCAAGGGCAAGACCCGGCTGAACATCCTCGTGGCCCTCACCCCCCAGTTCTACGGCCGCGGACCCCATTCGGTTGATCGGCGCTATTTCTGGCCTTATCAAGGCTTGATCGTAGGCACCAACCCGGTGTCGGTCGATGCCGTGGGGGCAGAGCTGCTCCGCAAGAAACGAATCGCCTTTTTCGGGGAAGACCGGGAACTGGACGTCCAGCCGATCCACATCGCCGCCGCCGACAAGAAATACCGCCTCGGTCCCAGCGACCTGAACCGGATCGAGATCATCCGGCTGGGCTGGCAGGAGGATGCCCTGGTCTAAACCCTTGCCGAACAGCGGATCACCGCCGTCTGCTACGAACGGATGAACAAACGATCTTTTATGAGCGCGCCGGGAAAAGTCAAAAACTTCATCACCCATCGTTGATATGAATATCATAGTTATTTATCGGAGGAGCCTACAATGAAGAAGACCCAACTGTTATGGCGATCCGGCCGGCTGATCCTGACCCTGGGAGCGGCTATCATGCTGACCCTGGCCGCCTGTTCCGGGAAAAGCGCCCAGGAACAAATCGCCGAAAAGGCCCTGGAAAAGGCCACCGGGCACAAGGCCGATGTGGACCTCCAACAGGGGAAGGTCACGGTGAAAACCGGCGATGGGCAAAGCGAGATCTCTTTCGGCCAGGAAGGCAGTTGGCCCAAGGACCTCCCGGCCGATGTGCCGGCCTTTGCCCAGGGAAAAATCAAAGGAGTCACCCGCTCCACCCAGGGGGGCAAACAATCGTGGAACGTGGTTCTGGAAGCGATCGAGACCGGGTCCCTGCAAAATTATGGCAAAAAACTGGAGGCCGCGGGCTGGAAATCCCTGTCCACCATATCCACCGCCGAGGGGGGTATGATTCAGGCCACCAAAGGCAAACTGCTGATTATGGCCATGTTCAATGAAAAAGAAAAAAGCGGCGGCATCAGTATCAGTACCCAGGATTAAAAACCAGGAAACGATTCACAACGAATCATGTTCCTCTTCCGGCCGGTTTCTTTTACGGTTCGGCGGCCATCCCGTAATAGGAACTCCCCGGTATCAGGTTCTGGATTTCGACCCGGCTAAACCCCGCGTCTTTCAGGAGTAACGCTGTTTCATCGAGGTCCGGCAGGGGCTCCAACCCTTTCAGGGAGCAATTGACCAGGTTCAGATGGGCCGAGGCCAGGTCCTTTCCCCGGCCATGGAAATTCATGGCCAGGGCGAGCCTGCCCTGCTCGGACAGCAGGGAGCGCAGCTGACGTAACAACCCCAGACGTTCCGGCGGGGGAAAGTAATAGAGAATATTCAAGAGGGTAACCAGATCAAAAGGACCTCCCGCTTCGCCGGGAGCAAGACGGATATCCCCAGCCACAATCTGAAACCGCTCTCCTAAAACCCACGCTTTCATATTCGACCGCCCCTGTTCGACCACCTGGGGATCGACGTCGACGCCGATCCCGGTGGCCTCCGGATTGACCTCCGCAATCGTTTTCAGATGAATTCCGGAACCGCAGCCCACATCGAGGACCCGCATCGGTTTTTTCCCGGTCGCCAGGCCGGTTAGAAATTGTTTGATGACGGGCTCACCGATTTTGGAGAACCGGGCCACCAGGTCCCCGATTTTTTCGAGATCGTCACCCAAAGGGGCGCCTTGCAGGCGTTCGGCAGCGTGGAAATAGGCCGCATGGTAATAGGTGATGTTCGCCTGGACCATGGCCGACAGCATATCGCCGGCCCTGCCGGTCATCGCCTGCGATCTCTTCCCCCGGAGGCTGAATTTTCCGTCTCTGCGGGCCAGCTCTCCGGAAGCCAGCCCCACGTCCAGCAGCGCATCGAGGAGCTCCGGCCGGGAAATTTTCAACTGGCGGATACAATCATCCCGGGAGAGCGGAGTGCTCAGGGCTTCCAGCAGGCCGGCTTCCAAGGCCGCATAGATGAAATGGAGCCGCACCAACGCCTGCCAATCCTTCATCAGCGGGAAAAAGCCAGGGATTTTCATGATCCGCAACAGGGAAAGCACATATTTGAGCCTCATTTTTTCGCCATCCTTTCAGGCCGGAAGTTTTTTTCCGCCGGCTAGCCTGCGGCCACCAGCGAAGCATGAAAATAGCAACCGTAGGGACACAGCCGAGGGCGGCTGTGCTACACCCTTCGATGTTCGATGTTGGACGTTCGTCTTATTTTCGTATTAAGTACCCATCCAGCAGGGTCCCGACCAATTTCACCTGCGCCCGGACATCGAAGACCGGCTGCTTGAGTCCCATGACCAGCCCCGAGAAATAAAACGATCCGAAAACCAGGGCCCCTTCGACGGGGTTGGTTTCCGCAGACAGCTCCCCGTTTTCCACCGCCTGCCGGATCAACTCCGCGACGTCCTGAAGAAAGGTCAGCAACTGCGTATCAAGGATTTGACCGTAACCGCCTTCCAGGAATAACCCTTCCTTGACCAGGGTGCGGGAAAAGCGGGGATGGTTCCCATAAAAATCATAAATTTTTTCGGTTAGATGAAGGAGCTGCCGCCCGAGCCCCTTTTTGGGCCTGGTCCGGAAGGCCTCCTGCACGACCCGGCCCAGGTCTTCCTGGAAGGCGGCCACCAGCAGGGACGGCTTGTCCGGGAAATGCTTGAAAATGGTCCCCAGTCCGACCCCGGCTTTTTGGGCCAGGGCGCGCATGGTCGTTTGCTCATACCCCTCTTCGGCAAACAGGCGGTAAGCGGCCTCCCGGATGATCCGGCGGGTATCTTCCTTTTGAAGCTGACGGCGGGAAATTGGTGGTTTCATGGTCCGGTCTTTCAATGATCACGTTCTCTTAATGAACATGTTCACTTTAAACCCTTGGCCCCCGCAGGTCAAGCAATTTATTTTTCAGCCGTCCGGGATCTTTTTTCCTGAAAAAACAATTGCTCCCCGTGACGGCCCGAGTTAAAATTTAACCCTAGGATAAAAAATCTAAGGATGGCTCTTGGCGTGAAGCAATGGGAGCACGGGGGCCGCCATCAAAGGAGGAAAAGGATGAATCATCCCAGAGAACCCCGTTACGGCCTGGAACACCACGGGATTAAAAATCCAGGGACCATTTATTGGAATCTTTCCACGCCGGAACTATACGAACAAGTCATTCGCCGGCGGGAAGCGGAAATGGCCCATCTGGGCCCCCTGGTGGTGCGGACCGGCCACCATACCGGCCGATCGCCGAATGACAAGCGGATCGTCAAGGAGGCCTCCAGCCAGGATAAAGTCTGGTGGAGTCCGGTGAACATGCCCATGGCGGCGGAAAAATTTGAAGGCCTTTACCATAAGCTGCTGGCCTACCTGCAGGGGAAAGAAATGTACGTGCAGGATTGCCACGTAGGGGCGGACCTCAAATATCGGGTGCCGATCCGGATCATCACCGAAAGTGCCTGGCACAATCTCTTTTCCCGGAACATGTTCATCCGGATCAAAAATCTGGAGGAATACGTTACCCACGTCCCCAAGTTCACCATTATCAATGTTCCGCGTTTTCATGCCAATCCCGAAAGGGACGGCACCAACTCGGAGGCCTTCATTATCGTCAATTTCGGGAAAAAGCTGATCATTATCGGGGGAACCAGCTACGCCGGAGAAATAAAAAAATCGGTTTTTACCGTGTTGAACTATCTCTATCCTCAAAAGCGGGTGCTGTCCATGCACTGTTCGGCCAACGTAGGGGAAAAAGGGGACGTGGCCATTTTCTTCGGGCTCTCCGGAACGGGAAAAACGACCCTTTCCGCCGACCCGGACCGCTATTTGATCGGGGACGATGAACACGGCTGGAGCGACCACGGCGTTTTCAATTTTGAAGGGGGCTGCTATGCCAAGGTCATCCGTTTATCCAAAGAGGCCGAACCGGATATCTATGAGTGCACCCGAAAATTCGGCACCATTCTGGAAAACGTGGCCATCGATCCCATCACCCGCCGGATCGATCTGAACGACGCCTCGCTGACCGAAAACACCCGGGCGGCCTATCCCATCAGCCATATCCCCAAGGCCCTCCGTTCCGGGATTGGCGGCCACCCGCTGAACGTCATCATGCTGACCTATGACGCCTTCGGGGTCCTGCCGCCCATCGCCAAGCTTACTCCCGAGCAGGCCATGTACCAGTTCCTGACCGGGTACACGGCCAAGGTCGCCGGCACCGAAAAAGGTCTGGGGAAGGAACCGCAGGCTACGTTCAGCACCTGCTTCGGGGCGCCGTTCATGGCCCTGCCGCCCACCGTCTATGCCGGCCTGTTGGGCGAACGCATCCAGGGACACAAGGTCCACTGCTGGCTGGTCAACACCGGCCTGACCGGCGGTCCCTTCGGCAAGGGCAAACGCCTGAAAATCGCCTACACCCGGGCCATGATCCGCCAGGCCCTGGAAGGAAAACTGCAGGATGCCCCGGTGGCGTTGGATCCGATCTTCAACCTGCAGGTTCCCACGGCCTGTGACGGGGTTCCCCAAGAGATGTTGGACACCCGGTCCACCTGGAAAGACAAGAAGGAATACGACCGCAAGGCCCGGGAACTGGCCGCTCGTTTCCGGGAAAATTTTAAGCAGTACGCCTCCAAAGTCTCCGCCGGGGTTAAGAAGGCCGGCCCGAAGGAAGGCTAAAAAAACGAACGTCCAACATCGAACATCCAACGTCCAACATCGAATTTAAAACGTAGGGCAGGAGGCGGGACATCGAATCTACGAAAACCCAAACTGGCCAGAACTTTCATTCTTCGGAGGTGCTCACTGCGAGCGTGGCGGTGGTCACTTTTTTAAACAGCCCAGGAATTGAAGTCTGTTGTAGGGGAGGGGTTTATCCCCACCCTTGACTTGATTGACCCGTGTTCGCCCAGACGGAGGGGGATAAAACCCCTCCCTACAAAAAACCTGCTGGAAATCAGGGGAACAATTT
>JACRCK010000136.1 GCA_016219065.1 Deltaproteobacteria bacterium | reverse complement strand
TGGCGCCGTCGACCTTTCGCAGATCGAGAAGCACCGAGTCGGCCAGGGCATGTTTGCCGATATTATTCATGGCTTCCTGGGTGATCCTAAAAAGGGCGATCTTCAGTTGATCCGGAATTGCCTCTTCCCGGAGGGTAACTGCCGGTTCACATTTTATGCCGGAGTAAATCGTTCCAAATCTCCGGCAGAACCAGGAAAGGGTGGCTACGATACCCAGATCGTCCAGGAGAGGCGGCCGCAAATCGGCTTGAATTCTGCGGGCCTCACCAATCATATCCTGGATGAGAGCGACAAGGGTCTCCAGGGGTTTGAAAATATTAGCGGGTCCGTCCTTGGGGAGATGATGCAAGGTCTCTTCCGCCTTGAATTTGATGGCGCTTAAGGACGATCCCAGAACGTCGTGCACTTCCAGGGCGATCCGTTTCCTTTCCTCCTCCTGGGCGGAGAGGATCTGGAAGGCCAGGCTGCGCAGTTGCTCTTTTGATTCCTGCAGTGCCTGCTCCGTCCTTTGTCGTTCGGCAATTTCGATGGTCAGCTCCATATTGCTTCGAGCCAGTTCGGCCGTTCGTTCCTGGACCCGGACTTCCAGTTCATCGTGGGCTCTTTTCAACGCCTCTTCGGCCTTTTTAATGCCGGTGATATCAGCGCCGGTCGTAATGAAGTAATCCCCGAGAGGAACGCTGGTAAATCGGAAATATCTGTCGAGATTGGGGAAATAGTCCTCGAAGGCATACGGAAGGCCTTCCGTCATGATCTTCTCCACGACCGGCAGATAATGGTCTGTGGAACCGGGGCCAAAGATCTCATCCGTGGTCTTGCCCTGGATTTCATCCAGCGAAGTCCGGCCCCAGGTCTGGAGCGTCGGAGGGTTGGCGTCCACCAGTCGCCAGGTTTTGATCCGACCGGCCTCATCGCGGACGAGTCGCCAAAAATGCACCTCCTCGGCCATGTTCTCAAAAAGATTGCGATATTTGGTTTCGCTCTCGCGCAGTTCCTCTTCGGCCCGTTGGCGCTCGGTAATCTCCTTTTCAAGGTCTGCCTTGGAAGCGGTTATCTTCTTCAGATCAGCGGTCATCCGGTTGAAGGACTGGGATAGTTCGCCGATTTCATCATGCCCCTGCTCGGCGATGATAAAATCAAGATTACCGGAGCCGACAACAGCAGTCCCGGACCGGAGGGTCCCTATCGATTTCAGAATGCGGCGGTAGGTCAGCCTATAGCTGACCAGGAGAAAGAGACCAAACAAACCCACTATCCCGTACATCAGCCTGGTTCTGGTTTCTGTAAGCCGATCCATCTCTTGACGCAATAATTGTGACAACCGTGAAGCATCTGCCACCAACCCCTGGGATTGGACCGCCAGCCGGCTCCAGGAGGTCTGAAAAAAGGCCGGGGCCAGGGAGGAAGGAAGGTCCCGGGAGGGGTTTTCCAGAGCAGCGGCGGCGCTGTCGAAAACCTCCTTGAACCGGTTTTGGTTTGCCCGTAGATTGGCGACCAGGGCCTGCTGCTCGGGTCGGTCGGTACGCAGAGCCGCCACTTGTGCGGTAAACGCCGCAAACCTGGATTGCCAGCGCTTGAGTTGCTGGCTTTCCCGGTAGATCAGGTAATCGTTCGCCAGGTAACTTAGCTCATTGGCTCCCTGGGCGATATGGGAGGCCATCCTTTCCTGTTGGCCGGTCTTCTTCACCTGATGATTGGTAATGATTGCCGACGTGGCCATAACGACCAGAACTAGTCCGAACAGGAATATGGTAATGATGAATTGCGTTTTTAGTCTCATGAATTCCCCTCGGAGACGCTGATCTGGTATTCTACCCTATTATATTGACCGCTTCCGGTTTTATCGCCTTCAGGGCGTCCGCGCCGCTAGCGCCCAGGAAACGGGCACCTTTTCCCCGGGGTCAGACCACCCGCCTCGTCTTTCCTATCCAGGATAAGGGCCTGGCCCAGGAAGCCTAGGACCTGTTTCCTGCTTCACCGGATAATTGTTACCGCCTCCGGCCGCACCGCCTGGAGGCTATCGGTATGGAGGAAACCCCCCAAATCCGGAATCTGCGTTTCTCCGATCAGATTGTTGTTTATCATCCACTGGGCCTCATCCTTCATGGCCACAATGAGCGTCTGGTCGAGTGAGAGTCTGAACCGGTGCAGCGGCCAGACGCTGGCCAGGTAGGCATCGTCATAATTCAGTCGTTTTTGGACGATCGCTTTGGCTTCATCGGGATGACGCTGGAGATACTCTTCCGCTTGGGCCAGGGATTTCAGAAAATGTTTAACCGTAACGGCGTGCTGGATCAACCAGTCCTGGCGGCCAACCAGTAAACCGAAGGCTGGCTGGCTGCTCTGCCCCGGCCAGACCACGACTCCGCCAACCTCCTTCCTGATCCGGTCCACATAGGGCTGCCAGGCGATGATCGCCTCCACTTCCCCACCGGTCAGGGCTTTGAGGTATTGGGCCGGTGCCAGATCGACGTGGATGACATCCCGGATATTCAGGCCGTTCAAGGCCAGAAACCGCCCCAGATAGAATTCGTTGATGGTTTTAAGGGTGAGGCCGATTCTCTTTCCCTTAAGGTCCGAAATTTTTGAAATTCCCCGGTCTTTGCGGGCCACGATATAATCGTTTTCGAATTTATCGTTGCAGGCAATTATGCGGATTTTTTCTTTCTGGAAGGCCGCTTGGACAAAGGGAAACTCGGCCGTCTCGGCCAGATCCACCTCTTCTTTCAACAAGGCGCCGACAGCCTTCACCCCGGAATCATAGTCTTTGATCACTATCCGAAGGCCGTGGTCGGCGAAAAATTTTTTCTGGTCCGCAATATAGAGCAGCGCGTTCTGTTCCAGAGGCGGGACCCCGATCGTTACGATCTCGACCTTCCCGGGATCGCCGCCCCGGGAACAAGCCCCTGGACCGATGGTCGCCGTCAGGAGCAGTAGCCCTATTAAGCAAATGGCTTTACTGCGCATTGGACTCACTCTCACCCCGTATAAATTCGTCGGTCCGATTCTGTAATTTTATCCGGCATTCTGGTTACGGAATAATGTTGACCGCTTCCGGTTTCGTGGCTTTCAGACCATCTACGTAGATATAATTCTTAAAATCAGGCATTTTCTTTTCCAGGGTAAGGTTGTGGCTCATCATCCAACGGGCCTCATCTTCCATGGCGGCGATCAGCGACTGGTCCAGAGAAAGCGAAAACTGGTACCGTGGCCAAACCCGCTCCATAAACGCATCATTAAATTTCAACCGGTTTCTGACAATTGCTTTGGCCTCAGCCTGGTGACGAGCGAGATAGCCTTCCGCCTGTGTTATCGATTTCAGAAGCCTTTTTATAATTTCGGAACGGTTCTTGGCCCACTGGCCGGTACTGACTAAATTCCAGTAGGCCTGCTGGCTGCTCTGTAAGGCACTGATGATTACTTCCTTCCCCCGGTGTTGATCAATGCGGGTTACCCAGGGTTCCCAGGTAACGACCGCGTCAACCTCCCCCTGGGCGATAGCCCTCTCCGCATCGGCCGCCTTGACGTCAACGAGCGTTACCTGCTTCAGGTCCAGGCCATTCAAGCCGAAGGTTCTTCCCAGGTAGAATTCTGAAATCGTTTTCAGCGTAACGCCGACTTTTTTCCCCTTGAGGTCCTGAATGGTCTTGAGGCCACGATCGGCAAGCCAGACGATGAACGTGTTCTCGTACTTGGTTATGGTTCCAAAGTTGAGGAGATCTTTTCCATTCAGTATCTGCCTCACGATCACGAACTCAGACGCTGTCGCCACGTCCGCTTCACCATTCAACATCCCGGCGGTTGCCGTCGCTCCGGAATCATAGTTTTCTTTGATCGTAACCTGCAGGCCGTTGCGGGTGAAGAAATCCTGGTCTGCCGCAATGTAGAGCGGCGCATTGAGCTCTGTCGGCACAGTCGCAATCGTCAGGGTCTCCACCTTTCCGGAATACTCGCCCCGGGAACAGGACGATAGACCGCTGGCCCCGGCCCAAAACAGCAACATTACCAAGGAAATGGCTTTACTCCGCATTGGACTTACCCCCTCTCCGCCTAAAAATAATATTAATGTATATATTAATTTGCCTTGGAAATCCAGACACGGGGCGACCGAGGTTCCTTTTCCTTTTTTACCCCGGGTCGCCTCCCTGCCTCCAAGGTTTAACGAAAAGTCTCTCTTTGTATCCTGGGAACGAATGGTCAGGAAATATCTATCCGGTATTTCAAAAATTCAATTTGTTCGCCCGCATACTCCTCGAAGAGGTGACGTAGCGTCACCCGGCCTGCTAAGATTTCTTCTATCGGCATTTTCGAGTCATCCGGGTCCCAGAGGAAAAAGTCTTCCCCCTTGCTTCCGGCCACCAGGTAGGAGTGTTCTTCGGAACCACAGATTATATGGTGGCCTTTCCCCCGGGCGTCTATAACGACTTGTTTTCCCTTCGGATAGTCCGCCGTCGTGGTCTCCCCCTTAAATTGTATCGTGATCTTTGTCCGCCGGCCGAGTTTTGAATGCCAGAAGTTATCCATGACAACTTTTTTAATTCTGGAGTAGGGCTCATTCTGATCCCAAACCAAACCCCCGGTCCTACCGGTAAGATATCGGGCCGGTATGGTTCGGTCGGAAAAGAAAAAGGACAGCGCAGCCATGGCGGAGGACAGGCGCGCCGGGTCGACACCGACCATCATGGCCAAGCAAGTGAAGTTGCAGCCCGAGTCATGGATATTATTCCATTCCCGGTCATGTCCCCTGGCTTGAGCAATCTGCTCGGGCCTGCGCACCAGGAAAGAATTTTTATACCAGGTTTGCCCCCAATACTCTCCGTACCATTGGTCCACGTTTCCTCCTGAATCGTTCTTTTTTTCAACTTTTAGTGGACTGGGTGGACCTATTGGACGAAGGGCGCGTTGACCGTTTTTCACAGCGAACGCGCTAGAGGCGCTCGGTGAAACCGCCCTCGGTTTCAAAGGCCCTGGCCTACGCAGCGAGTTGGCGATCAAGCAGGCTGCAGGCCACCGCCAGCAACACCAGGGCGGCGTTGGCGGCAATCTCAGGGAAGGTGGCCTGATGCTTTTGTCCAATTACAAAGTTTTTGTTAAAGACTCCTCCAGGCTCATCGACCGGTCCGCACCAGAAGATAGGGGGCAAGATGGATCTCGAAAGTCTCAGCCAACCTGATTGAATTCTGCCCCCAAGCACTATAAAAGCGGAGGGGGATGAACCCCCTCCCTATGTCAAAAACTTCGATATTCGTTTTAAACAGCCCGTCCGTTTACTTGCCAAACACCTCCGGATTCACGCAGTTCGGCGGGACCTGGCCCTTAAAAAACGCGATCAGATTCTCGGCCGCCATGAGGCCCATCTTGGTGCGGGTTTCGATGGAGGCGCTGCCGATATGGGGCAGGAGGATCACCTGGTCCATGGTTAAAAGGGCCGGGTGGACGGCCGGTTCGTGTTCGAAGACGTCCAGGCCGGCCCCGGCGATCTCTTTGTTTTTCAAGGCCCACACCAACTCCCCTTCATCGATGATCTTGCCCCGGGCCGTATTGATCAGATAGGCCGTCGGCTTCATCAGGGAAAATTCCCGGGCGCCGACGAAGCGGTCGGTTTCCGGGGTCAGGGGGACGTGGATGGACAGGAAGTCCGCCTCCTTCAGCAGCGTGTCCCGGTCCACGTACTGGGCCTGCACCTGCTTTTCCCGTTCGGGATCGGCCCGGTGGGTGTCGTGATAGAGAACGCGCATATCAAAACCCATAGCCCGTTTGGCCACGGCGTAACCGATCCGGCCGAAGCCCATCAGACCCAGGGTCTTGCCGTGCACGTCGGCCCCCAGGAAAAGTAGGGGCCCCCAGCCTTCAAATTTCCCCGCCCGGACATATTTGTCGCTCTCCACCAGCCGGCGGGCCACGCCCAGGATCAGGGCCAGGGTCAAATCGGCCGAGGTGTCGGTCAAGACCCCCGGGGTGTTGGTAACGGCTATTTTCCGGGCCGTGGCCTTGGCCACGTCGATATTATTGAAACCCACGGAATAATTGGCGATCACCCGGAGCTGCTTCCCGGCGGCCTCCAGCACTTCCTCGTCGATCCGGTCGGTCAGGAGGGCGAGCAGCCCGTCCCGGCCTTTCACCTGCTCCCGGAGTTCCTCCCGGTGGAGCACCCGATCAAAGGGATTGCATTCCACCTGAAAATTTTTTTCCAAAAGTTCCATGGCCGCCTGCGGCAGGCGGCGGGTTACATAAATATTTTGTTTCATCATTGCCTCCTGGGGGTATCATTGTTTTAGAAATCTTTTATCTTGACTCGCCTTTGGCCAATAACGATCATAGCACATTTGAAGTCAATCGAAAACTCGAAGCATGCTTCACCGGGAGGATAAAATTCATGCTCGAAGCATTGTTTTCCTTAGTAGATGGCGGGCAAATTATTTAATCTTTTGCCCTCAAACCCCGGTAGTGATCAAAATAATGCCGGCAATCTGGATGTAAAAAAAAGCCCCCTAGACGTAGGGCAGGTGGCGCCAGGGAACGGCGCTCAGCCCGTCTGAAAAAAAAAGCGGAGAGGATAAAATCGTTGCTGGTTGCTGGTTACTGGTTAAAAAAACGTCCGGTCCGTTAAGAATTAACAATTAAGAATTGATTATTGATTATTAGCCTTAAGCCTTGCCAGGCCCTTTATTTTCAGGCTTCGCGGGCGCCCACCCGGGGGCTTTATATGGTTGCATCCCTTTTTGAAAAAAGATATAAAAATTCCAGGGAAAATATAAAAATCCGGGAGGTGCGCCATGAAGCTTAGCGGGAAAATCATCGATCTCAGTCAGGAGATTTACCAGGGCATGCCCGTCTATCCCGGGCATTTGAAAACGGTCATCTGGACCCATGCCTCCCACGAGGAGGTAGGCCGCCAGTTGGGCACCGGCTTTTCCTACGAGACCCGCGGCATCATGTTCTGCGACCACGGCCCGACCCACATCGATTCGGTCAGCCATCTCTGCACCGATCCGGACGCCCCCCCGGTGGACAAGATCCCCCTGGAGTACTGCGTCACCTCGGCGGTTTGTCTGGACGTGAGCGACATTCCCCGAAAGACCCAGTTTGGGCGGGCCAAGATCGAGGCCGAGCTGAAGCGGTGGCATCTGGACATCCGGAAAGGGGACACGGTCCTTTTTTACACCGCCCACTACGATCGGTTTTACGGGAAACCCGAATATATGACCGACTACCCCGGTCTGGACCGCGGGGCCACCGAATTCATCATCGACCAGGGCTGCATCAATTTCGGCGTCGATTCCCCCAGCCCGGACATGTGGTACGACAAGACCTACCCCTGCCACACCGTCTGTTCCGAACGGCGCACCACCCACATCGAGAATCTGTGCAACCTCGACCGGATCGTGGGAAAACGGTTTACCTTTATCGCCCTGCCGCTGAAAATCCGGGGCGGGACCGGCTCCCCCCTGCGGGTCGCGGCCGTGGTGCACGAGGGGGAAGAGGTCGCCTGGGATCTCCAGTCCTGAACGCGGCCCCGGTCTAACGCCCCTATTTGAACCGCCACGCCTTCATAGCCTTTGCCGCCAGCCTGGGGATGGGGGTGGCCTTTTTAAATCTGACCCCGGCCCTGCCGACATTGCAGGCCTATTACGGTGTTAGCTACGCCCGTCTGGGCCTGCTGGTGACGGCCATGGTCCTCACCCACTCCCTGGTGCAGATCCCTTCCGGCCTGGTGGTGGACAAGCTGGGGGTCCGGAAGGGCCTCATACTGGCCCTGGGTCTGGGTTTTCTGGGCTGCTTCCTATCCATTTTCTCGAACCGCTATTCCTTCCTCCTGGCCCTGCGGCTGCTCACCGGGCTGGGCACCGGGCTCTCCTTTGTCGCCGGGCTGCACTATGGTACAGCCCACACCCCGGAGAATCAGAAAATACGGGTCCAGGCCATTTTCGGAGGCCTGATCAATATCGGTAGCGTGGTCCCCTTTTTTACCAGCCCCCTTTTGCTGCAATATGACGGGCGGCTGATTCATCTCCTGACCGCCCTCTTTTTTTTCCTGCCTCTGCTGGCGGCCTGGATCTGGGGCCAAAACCCGGAAAAGGCGGCCGTGGTTTCCAAAATGCAGGTGAGCCGGGTCTTCACGGCCGGGCCGGCCTGGACCCTGGGGTTCAGCCACGCCCTGTTCTTCGGCGGGATGATGACCATCGGAACCTGGATTACCTCCTACCTGCTGAAAACGGCGCCCGGCCCTTTCTGGCTGCCCTGGCTGGGCTGGATCGGGGGCCTGGTCATAGCCGTCAGCGCCGCCGGCAGGTTTTTGGGGGTCTGGGTCCCCTCCTGGCTATCCCCCAGGACCCTGATCATCGGAGCTTTGGCTTTACTGGCGGTGGCTTACGGAGGATTGGGGGTCAGCCGGACCCTGCCCCCCGGTCTGGTGCTCTTGGGGGTGGCGGCCCTGATGAGTTCGGTTACCTTCGGTTCGGTGTTTTCTTTGGGCTACCGCTACTCCCCGCCCCAGGTAGCCGGGACGACCATCGGGCTGATAAATTTTATCGCCAGCATCGGGGCCTTCCTCTTTCCCATCATCTTCGGCTATCTCCTGGACCTGACCGGGACGTTCACCGCCCCTTTTCTCTTTCTGTCCTCCCTGGCCTTCCTCACCCTGCTGCGGGTTTTTACCCTCCCGGCCGAACCCGGATAGGCGCGGCGATGCGAGAATCAGCCAAAGAATATCAAATTCTGAATTTCGACTTTCTCAAAGAAGCAGCTTTAATTTTTTACTTGTACAAACCCCTATTCCCAGGACGCCCGTGCCCAAGCTCTTAAAAAACCGTAACTTTCTCCTGGTGTTCGCCATCGTCCTCGGGCTCTTCCTGGGTCAGGGGGCGCGGTGGACCCGGGACCTGGTGATCCCCGGCCTGGCGGTCGTCATGACCCTGGCCGTTATGGGTATCCCGGGAAGCATCTTCCGGTCGCCCCGGTCTCTGATCTGGCCGATCCTGGCCGGCCTGGCGTTGAATTACGGGCTGCACGGAGGAGTAATTCTGGGGCTCAGTTATCTGCTGATCGGTGAGGAGGCGCTTCGGGCCGGTTTCGTCATGGTCGCGGCCGCCCCGCCGGCGGTAGCCGTAATCCCCTTCACCGTGATCCTCAAAGGGGACGGTCCCTTTTCCCTGGTGGCCACCGTCGGCTGCTATCTGGGGGCCTTGCTCCTGATGCCGCTGATCACTTTCGGCCTGCTGGGAGCCGGGTTTGCCGCACCGGAAAAACTGGTCTGGGTCATGATCGAACTGATTCTGGCTCCCCTGGCGGTTTCCCGGATTCTGCGTTGGTCGGGTTTTTCAGATAAGTTGAAACCTTATCAGGGAGCGGTCACCAACTGGGGTTTCTTCCTGGTCACCTACACCATTGTCGGCCTGAACCGAGCCGTTTTTATCGACCGTCCGCTGAGCATCCTGCCCGTGTTTC
>JACRCK010000140.1 GCA_016219065.1 Deltaproteobacteria bacterium | reverse complement strand
TTCCGGAACGATCCGGGTAGTGGAAATCAACGAAGAGGGCGGGGAGCGCCTGATCGATCAAATGGCCTCCGGTGATTTCTATGGGGAGCGGGCCCTGCTGGCCGGCGAGTTCAGCCCCTATTCCCTGATCGCCGACTCCGACAGTATTCTGCTGGAGCTGGAAAAAGATAATTTGAATGCCCTGCTCCAGGATAATCCGGAACTCCATAAAACCTTTTATCGGATGATTTTCAAACAGCTCCAGTCCGCCCAGGGCCGGGCCGAGGTCTCCGGACGGAGAAAGGACAACCTGAAGGACATCCTCACGGCCACCAATGTCGAAATCATCGGGGAGTCCAAAAAAATCCTGGAAGCCCGACAAAAGATCGAACAACTGGCCGGGGAAGAAAAGGCTTTATTGCTCATCGGGCCTTCCGGGACGGGCAAAAAGACCCTGGCCCGCTATTTTCACCAAAAAAGCCCCCACCCCGATTATCCTTACGTGGAAATCTCGCTGGCGGACCTGGAGGAAAATCAGGTCGGTTCGGTCCTTTTCGGACTGGAGCCCGATCCGGCCGCCACCCATATGAAAGGGCAGTTGGGCTATCTGGAACTGATCGAATCCGGCACCCTGGCCATCGTCCACGCCGAACAACTGGATGCCCATCAGCAGAGTAAATTGGCCACCTATCTGAAGTACGGCTGGTTTCATCGGGTCTACGGCCAGCAGAGCGTCAAGACCCAGACCCGGGTCCTGCTCCTGGCCTCGGGAACGGAAGCGGAAGTACTGGAAAAGTTTATCCCGGAGTTGAAAGAACTCCTCCTGGATCGGGTGGTGTTCCTGCCGCCGCTGACCCAACGACTGAAGGACATCCCGCTATTGGCGGATCATTTTTTAAAAAAGTTCGCCCGGATGAACGGCCGTAAGACCAACGGCCTTTCCCGGGAGGCCACGGAAAAACTGGTTTCCTATAGTTGGCCGGGGAATATCAAAGAACTGGAAAATGTCATCCAGCGGGCGGCCATCGTAACCTCCGAAGACTTGATCATCCCCGGAGACCTGATCTTCGTCCGACCCTCCGAAAAAGAGACCCACAAAATCAATCTTCTCCGGAACGAAGGGCTCCGCCGTCTGTTGATGCACCCCCTCACCATGAAGAGTCTGATCTGGTTCAACATATTTATGGTGACCCTCATGGCCGGATTTACCCTGTACACCGGGTTGTTCAAACCGGCCGACGATCCGTGGCAACAGTACGAAAACAATCTGGGCATGGTTATCACCTGGATCGTCTGGTTTCCGCTCCTGCCGCTCTCGGCCGCCCTGGTGGGACGGATCTGGTGCGGCGTCTGTCCCATTGCCGGTATCGGGGACCTGGTTTCCCGGATAAAGAAATTCAATCTGCCGGTACCCCGCCTTTTGAAACGGCTGGATTTCTGGCTGGTGGTTTTTACCTTTCTGCTGCTGGATTATCTGGAAGAATTTCTAGATATCGCCGGGACCCCCCTGGCTACCGGGACCCTGCTGCTCATCATCATCGGCCTGTCCGCCCTGTTTTGCGTCCTCTACGAGCGCAAGACTTTCTGCCGCTATGTCTGCCCCCTGGCCGGGCTGCTGGGAACTTATTCCACTCTCAGCCTGGTGGAAGTCCGAGGAAACAAACGGATCTGTCAGACCCAGTGCGGTCAAAATCATTGCCTGAAAGGCACCGAAAAGGGCGCCGGCTGCCCCATGTTCTCTTATCCGGCCTCGTTGAGCACCAATGCCGAATGCATGATGTGCTTCAATTGCCTGAAAACCTGCGACCAGCGGGGAGTTCAGTTGAACCTGCGCCCGCCGCTCCAGGAACTGTGGCGCCAGGCCCAGCCGCTGCTCAGCCTGTCTATTTTCGGGGTGCTGCTGGTCGGCTTGATGGCCCACCATCAATTCATGGAGGGGACCTTCTGGAAGGTCACCAAAAAGACCCTCGAAATCTCCCCGGGACTGGTCTACACCTTGCTCTACGGCCTGGGGTTGCTCCTGGCCCTGGTGCCCTTTCTGCTCAGTTCGACCCTTTCGGCGGCGGCTTCCCAGGAAAAGATATCGGAAAATATGGCCTATTACGGCATGGCCTTCATCCCCCTGGCCCTGTCCGGGCACCTGGCCCATATCGGGCACGAATTCCTGGATGAAGGGCTGTATGAACTTATCGCCTATCTGGCCATGGCCTACGATTACCTGAGTGCCGGGACGCCTATCGGGAGCGAACCGCCGGAAGTCCCGCCCTTTATTCACCGCTCCATCAACACCCTGGTCAAATTCATGATTATTCTCGGGGGAGCTCTGGCCTCCCTGATCGCCCTGGTGATGATCGCCCGCCGTCGGTCTAAACAGAACGTCCTGGCCCGGATTCTGCCCCACAGCCTGCTGCTCCTGGTCTTTTTTATCGGGTATCTGTATATCTTTACCGCCCCCACCGGAAAACCGAAGCCACCGCCGGCCGCACCGCAGGCTTCCTTCTCCGTCGGGCCCAACCTGGATCAGGCTGGAAGCCGGCCGACCGTTGCGGGAATACCGGACCGGGGGCCGGAACCAAAAGCCTAAACAGCCTGGCCCTATAAAGGACCGGACCCTTTCCGAGTAGGAAGAAAAACCATGGCGGCGACAGGCAGTCATCCGGAAGATCTGATCTGCGTCTTTGACGCCTTCTGCCGGATCGATTAAAAAGCCGAAGGCTCCGGCCTCGGGCTTTCCATTGCCCCTTGGCTGACGCAGCGCAGCCAAGCCCCGGGCGATGAAGAAGTGTGATGCACTGCGCTATCAGGCGGTGGGCGAGTGATTGATTTCCAAAGCCGGAGACCCCAGCCCCGTCCTTTCGAAGAAGGCGGGGCTGGGGTCTCCATAGATGAAGAGGGAAGGGGGCGGGCCCGGGCTCGGATTAGGCCGGCCTAAAGCACTTTTTCGGGCCAGCCCCGCTGCAGGTCGTAGCTTTCGGCCTCTTCGATGCTGGACAGGGCTGCAATCGCCGCCTTATGAGCCCAGGAGGCCTGGTAGTTCCGGTAGACCCAGCCGGTCATGGCCGCCTGAAAAGCCAGGAGTTCCTTCGGGTCCATGGCGATGTTGCGGTTGTCCAGCGAGCGCCAGGCAAACCCCTCCGGCAGTTTGGAATCCAGGGCCGCCAGCATGGCGGCGGTAGCGGCGAGGGCGTTGCGGCTCTGCTCGCGGCTGTCGAATAACACGCCCTTGAATTGCACCCCCCCTGTAAGCTTCCGCTCCCGTAACGCATTGACCTCTTTTTGCCGGGCCTCCTTGACCTCTTCCAGGGTGACCAGCAGTTTCCTGATGATGGACAGGAGACGTTCCGGCTCCACGGGTTTTTCCAAAAATCCGTCCGGGTGGGAGGCAATGAAGCGTCCCAGCACCTCCTCGGCGGTCTTGTCATCCAGGGGCGGGCCATCCTCGCGAAACTGCCGCAATTCCGCCAGGTGTTTCAGAAAGCCGCCTTCCCCGGTGAGGATGATGATCGGAATGTCCTTAAAGCGTTCGTTGCCCCGGAGGTCATTAAAGACCATGATCCCGTTTTTCTTGGGCATACGGAGATCGAGGAGGATCAGCCCGGGCTGGAACGAGGCCACTTTCGCCAACCCGTCCACTCCGTCAAAAGCCGCCTGGATATCCGTAAAGCCGTTCTCTTCCAGGATGGTGGTCAAATAACGGACATTCTGTGGTTCATCATCAATGATCAGTACTTTCACAAGTTTCATCGTTTTCTCCTTTGAAGGCCTTTTATAGATAAAGCTATAGATTAACCGCCTCAAAAAAAAATGGCGACGAGGTTCCGGCAACTCCCCCGATCAAGGCTTGCAGGTCTCCCCGTCCGTCCCCTGAGGTTCGGAAGGTATAACTATTGTGAATGTTGAACCTTTTCCGGGCTCGGCTTCGACCGAAATTCTGCCGCCGTGCTCGGCGACGATCTTGGCCGTGGTACTGAGCCCGAGGCCGGTGCCTTTGTAGTTCTTGGTGCTGAAAAACCGTTTAAAAAGTTGTTCCCGGACCTCCCGGTCCATCCCGATGCCGTTATCGCTCACGTCGAAGCGGATACCGCCATCGGTCCGCTCTACCCGAATGTCCACCCGGGGGTTTTCCCCCGGGCCGTAGTTTTTTTCTTTGCAGGCCTCCACGGCGTTGGTCACCAGATTCAAAAGGGCCCGGCCGACGGCATCCGGATCCAGGCGGGCGATTTCGTCTTCCGCCCCGTGGCAGGTGAGGGCCACGCCCTGTTGCCGGGCGGATTTCTCCACCAGCTCCACGGCGTCCCGGGCCAGTTGGTAAGGGCTGACGGCCACGGGCACGGGCTTTCGATCCCGGCAGTAGCTCAGCATGTTCAGACTGATCTTACTGATCCGGTCCACGCCTTCCTGCACCGTCTCCCAGCCCTCACGGGTCAGCTTGGGGTCATTGCGCTTCAGACCCACCTCCACCATATAGGAGCCGCCCTTGAGTCCGTTCAGGACGTTTTTCATGCAGTGGGTAACGCTGGCCACCGTCTGGCCCACGGCGGCCAGACGCTCCTGCTCCAGCAGTTGTTTGCGCAGACGGTTTTCCTCGGTCACGTCCTTGCTGATCCCGACGGTGCCCAGCACTCGGCCCTGGGCATCGCGCAACAGGGAAATGGAAAGGCTGATTTCCACCAACCGCCCATCTTTGGCCACCAGAGTCGCCGGGGCGTTGGTTACCGCACCCCGGGCCTCAACCTGTCTTATGATTTCCCGGCGGCTCTCGGTTTCCTGCCAGAAATTCTCCACGCACACGCCGATCATCTCATCCCGACTGTAGCCCAACATGCGCTCCGCCGCCGGGTTGACGGTTACGATGCGACCCTCCGTATCGGTGGTAATGATCAGGTCATAGGAATTGGACAGAATATTCTCCAGGTATTCCTTGTTCCGGCGCAGCTCTTCCTGCAGGGCCACCTCTTCCGTCACGTCCCTGGAAATGATGGCCAATGAATCCATCCCGCCCTGTTCATTGAAGATGGGGAAACGGACCGTATCATAATAGCGAATTTCGTCGGCAATGCGCATCCGGTCTTTGGAGAAGCGGGTCTTTCGCTCCCGGACCACCTCCTGGTGGCTCGCATACATGGCCCGGGCCTGGGGCTCGGGGAACAGCTCGAAATCCGTACGGCCGATGACCTGTTCCCGGGACAAGCCCGTGGAAAGGCTTCCGGCCGGATTGACGTACAGGTAGCGACCCTCCAGATCTTTGATGATAATGACGTCGTGGGCCGACTCCAGAAACTGGCGGAGCTTTTTCTCCGACTCCACCTGCAACGCCTGTTTCTCGATCTCCATCTGAATCAGATCCCACAGCAGCCGGGCTCCGCGATGATCGATGAAACTGACCGGCAGGGGGTTGGTCCGGATGATCTGCTCCCGGACCGCCAGGGAGCCGGTCAGCTCAATGACCAAATTCAATCCCGGAAGGTTATAAAGTTCGGAGAAATCCCCGGTCGTGAACAGACCCATCTCCCTGGCGCGGGAAATACCGGGGGCTTCGGGATCGGGATCGGCCACGCCCAGGATTTCCATTTTCAGCCGGGTCAGCCGCTCGTCGCTGAGCAGCGTCAGCAGATCAGCGCAGGACTTTCCACCGCCAATGATCGCCGCCTTGAGCGGTACACGGGATTGAGCCCCCCGCCGGATGGGATTAACTTTTTCCCCGGAGTTCGCGCTACCAGGGCTCGTTTTTTCGGTGACGTTAGGCATAATTATTTTTTTCGACAAGCAGACAGCTTTTTGTCGGAATCAGCTCGGAGCTTAATATTTGTCAAGGAATTATTGCAACCCTCGTACCAACCTGCCGAGTAGCAGTCGCCTAAGCCGTGAGCAATTCGGATGGTTAACGACGGATATTCATGTTTATGTATTAATCCGCCAGGCCCCGCGGTGCACCGGCGAAGCAGGAAAAATGGGCTAATTTTTGGTATTTAAAGCGTCTTTTAAACCAGCAATCAGCAACGCGAGATAATATCATTTTAATAATAACGTCCAGGTGCCTTGGGGCGTCCAAATCACAAAACCTAATGATTAAATGGGTGACTAATTAATCGTTAGTGTTATCAACGTAACCGAAATATCACCCTCCAGGCCCCGCAGTGACACCCGCAAAGTATGAAAATGACAACTCGCAGGATACACAGCCCCGCGAAACGCGGGGCGGTGTTACACTTGGAAAACACGAATTTTAATAATTAATTGGGGATAGTTGCTGCCTTTCCTCCGAAGGATGGTGGACGAGCGGATCATGGTTGGTCGAAAGTGAGCGCTATCTGAGTCTGGCGGTACCTTTAAAGAGTTACAGAGAAGGATCCCTTGAAAGAAGACAGAAGATTAAATCAGGCGGGTGACTACCTTTTCTACCCAGGCCCGCCCATCATATTTTAGTGCAGCTTGATGGGCCCGGACAGTTTCACTTATTGCGGCTCCGGCCGTCCCTTTCCGGCACCTCCAGCTGCAGGGCCTTGATCTTCCGATAAAGGGAACTTACATCGATGCCCAGTTCCCGGGCGGCCTGTTTTCGATTCCCCGAACAACGCCACAGGGTTTCCATGATCAGCCGCTTTTCCATGGCCTGCAGGCTCAGGGGGCCGAAGGTTTCCCTGGCTGCATCCGCGGGCGGACGGATTTCAGGCGGCAAATGGGTCACATCGATCAACCCTCCACGGCAGAGCACAAAAGCCTGTTCGATGATGTTTTCCAGCTCCCGGACATTGCCGGGATAATCATACTCCAGCAGCCTGGCCAAAGCCTCCTGGGATACGCCGGCGATCTGTTTCCCCTGGAGCCGGTTGAACTTGGCCACCAGATGATCCACCAGGAGCGGGATATCCTCCCGCCGTTCCTTCAGGGGCGGCAACCTCAAATGAATGACATGCAGGCGGTAATAGAGGTCCTCGCGGAACCGGCCGGCCTGAATGAGCCCGGCCAGGTCCTGATGGGTGGCGGCAATGACCCGGACATCCACCGGGACGGGCTCTAAGGCCCCCAGCGGCTCGACCTGACGCTCCTGCAGCACCCGCAACAAGCGAACCTGCATGGCCGGGGAGATGTCGCCGATTTCATCCAGGAAGAGGGTTCCCCCGTTGGCCAGGACAAAGCGGCCCGGCTTTTCCCGTTTGGCATCGGTGAAGGCCCCGGCCTTGTGCCCGAACAACTCACTCTCCAGCAGGGTATCCGGCAGGGCCGCGCAGTTTAGGGCCAGGAAGCGCTTCTTCCGGCGGGGAGACTGGTTGTGAATGGCCTTGGCGAAAAGTTCTTTTCCGGTGCCGCTCGGGCCTTCGATCAGCACGGTACTGGTGCTTTCGGCGATCTGCGGCACCATCTCGAACAATCGCATCATGGCCGGGCTGCGCCCGATGATATCCTCGAAGGAATGCCGCTTGAGCAATTCCTTGCGCAATTCCTCGACCTGGCTGAGATCCTGAAAGGTCTCCACGCCTCCGATCACGCGGCCGGTGCGGTTTTTCAAGATGGCCGTGGCGATGCGGATCGGAATCCGCCGGCCCCGGTTGTCGATGATGCAGGCGGTGGCGTTCACGATCGGCTGGCCGGTGGCGAAGGTGCGCTTGAGGGCGCATTCCTTTTCACAAATGTCCGCGTGAAACACCTCGGAACAGGAGCGGCCCATGGCTTCCCTTCGGGGTACGCCGGTTATCCGTTCGGCGGCCCGGTTAAAAGCCGTAATCCGCCAGTCGGGACCGACCGTAAAAACGCCTTCATTGATCGAATCCAGGATAACGTCTCGAAGACTTTTTTCCTCTTCCCTTTTCACCTTCAGGCTCCTTTCGCGGCCGCTTTAAAATCGTGCAAAATGAAATCTTTTTTCGAAATATAATGGTATTTTGAATGACTAATGTCAATCCTTCCAGGGAAAGACGGTCCCAATAGCCGTATTTAATTGCCTGATGGAAGCAGCGGATCTTGGTCCCGGGATTGCAATTGTCAAATACCATGAAAATCGCAGTGGCTCACTGGCAGGGGAGGATCGCCCCGGTGTTTGATGTTTCCAATAATGTCTATCTGATTCAGTGCACCGGAGGGCGGGAAATCAAACGGGAACCAAAAACCTTGAGCCGTCACGATCCCTTCCGCCGGGCCAAGGAGGTAACCGGCCTGGGAGCGCATATCCTGATCTGCGGGGCGGTGTCGGCTCCCCTGGAGACGGCCCTGGAGGCGGGCGGGGTCCGGGTGATCGGGTTTGTCTGCGGAGACATCGAGGTTGTCCTGCGGGCCTTTTTGGACGGGTCTCTTCAGCGACCCTGTTTTCGAATGCCCGGCTGGGTTCCCCGGGGCCGGGCGATCGGTTGCCCTCGGCGGAATAACCGGAACTGGATGGGCAAATGAGAAAAAACGAAAGGGGGTGATGGTTATGCCTCGTGGCGATAAAACGGGACTCTCGGGTCAGGGCCCCATGACCGGTCGAGGGGCCGGCCCTTGCGCTTCCGGTTCCCCAAAGGGCCGGCTGAGCCGGCAACTTACGGGTAATTCGAGACGTTCGGGTTTCCTGAGTTGGTTTGGTCTGGGATTCGGTCGAAGTCGAGGTGGTTTTTCGGGACAGGGAACACTCGGGCGTTGGTTCAAAAGGTAACGGAAATATCTTCTAATCCAGCCTCAAAAGCCAGGCGGAAACCCTGCAATTCGAGCTGGACCGGATCAAAAAACGCCTTCAGGAAATGGAAGCGGGTGAGGTTTTCGGGTAAACCATAAGGAAAAAGAGGCCTGGCCACCCGGCAGGGGGGCAGGCCGCCTTTATTAATGGTCCCGAGCGTGCGGGCCGCATCGAACCAGGCGTAAGACGAGACTCAGGACACCACCCAGACGGTGCAGTTACTGGCGTGGTTCACGATTTTGCTGGAAACGCTGCCAAATAAAAATCGCTCTTTTCGGGATATGCCCTTCCGGCCTACCACGATGGTAGCGTATTTCCCCTCGTCCCGTTCCGCGAGGATGCATTCGGCCAAGGAAGGGCAGGAAAGGGTGGGCGTCCGGACCGACACCCGTTCCGGGGCGAAGCCGGCCGCGAGCAGTATCCTGCGGTAGACTTCCACCCGTTGCGCCATCCGAGCCCGGTATTGATCGAGCCATTTATCTTTCTCCGCCGGATCAGGGAAATAGTCCTCCTCCGGGTCCTGGATGATATGGAGGATGGTCACCCGAAAACCGGCCCGCCCTTCCAGCAGCCGGGCCACATAAGAGACGGCCCGCTCGGCGTTCTCCGATTCGTCTACGGCAATGAGGATATCCTGATTGAAGACCTGATTTTCTGCAGGCATGGGCGGTCCCCCTGTTCTTAAATTGCATGAAAAACGGAGTAGTGGAGTGATGGAGTAGTGGAGTAATGGATTGCGGTAACCTTACTCCAACACTCCATTACTCCATTACTCCAAAGCACGGGGTTCATCGTCTATCTTTCGGGGTTGGCCAAATAATCCGCCAGGTCATCCAATAGCTGGGTGGTGTCCTCATAGAACATCTTGGCGCCGGCGGAAAAATGAAGAAGGACCTGGTTCAGGGATTCGGGGATATAGGGATAGATTTTCCGCAGGTTGACCACCCTGTTTTTGAAGACGATATTGAGGTCTTCTTCCCGGAGCCGGGCGACCAGTGCCGGGCCTTCCCGCTTGA
>JACRCK010000139.1 GCA_016219065.1 Deltaproteobacteria bacterium | reverse complement strand
TCCGAGTAGCGGAAGCGGTGGTTGAACTCGATGCAGTCGTAAATCTGGATGCCCCCCGCTTCCAGGCAGATATTACCCGAGTGCAGATCGCCGTGGCAGTCCCGGATCCGGCCTTCGGCAACGCGCCGTTCGAAGAGGCGCCGGTTGCGATCCATGAACCGGCGGGCGTATTGGATTACCGTCCGGAAGTCTCCGGTCGAAAAGATTTTATTGACGAAAGGCCGGAGCGCCAGAAAGTTCTCTTCGTTGTTTCTGCGGACCATGGCCAGACGGCCATCCTCGTTTACCGCCGCACCGGTCCCGGCCTGGCGGTAAAAGGGGACCAAAACCTCCACCAGGTCTTTGATCTCTTTCCCCCCCACCTGTCCGGTAGCCAGCAACCGATTCATCATCCGCTCCTGGGGCATCTCCCGCATCACCACCGCGTATTCGACCACCCGGCCTCGGCCGTCCAGCTTCAGCCGATCCTTTTGTTCGGTAATCCGGGCCACCCCCAAATAGAGATCTTGGGTCAACCGCCGGTTGAGCTTGACCTCCTCACGGCAGAAATAGGCGCGCTTGGCCAGGGTGCTGAAGTCCAGGAAATCATAATGAACCGGCTTTTTGACTTTATAGACCAGGGAGCCGGTCAGGAAGACGTGGGAAATATGGGTTTGGAGGTGGGTGACCCGGTCGGGGTGGTGCGGGTAAGTTTCCGACTGCAAGAGCGTGTGGACGACGGCGTCCTGTTCAGTAGTGGGAGGGTGGGGGTGGCGGTGAGGGGACATGGGAAGTCAATTCAGAACGTTGGTTTACGGAAGGCTAAAATGAAGCTTCAAAGCGCGATCGACCTGGTTCTGGATTGCCGGGGAAATGCGCCCCATTTTTTTAATTAAACGGGTTTTGTCCACTGCCCGGGTCTGGTTGACCATGATTTTTGAACGTTTTTTCAATCCCCCGGTACCAGGCGGGATTTCCACTTCAAAGGAATAAATTCTTAAAACATTAGAGGATATAGGTGCAATGGAAATAATGGGAGAATGGGCATTGTTGATATCATTGGAAACAACCAGGGCCGGTCTGGTTTTTTTGGCCTCGGCTCCGACGGTGGGGTCGAAACTAACCAGGTAAATCTCCCCCCTTTTATGCGAGGCCGTCACCGGAGACCCCGTCCAGTTCACGATCCATTTCCCTAATTTCCGCCGCCGCCGCCTGGTATTCTTCGGCCAATTGTTGCGCTTTCTTCCGGTCCAGAGACGCTTTCAGGCTTTCCGCGATAAAGCGGCTTCTTTTTCGCAACGGAACCTCTTTGACCAGGTCCTCAAAAAGGTCTTCCGCCAGACTGACGTTGATGCGAACCATAAGAAAGCTCCTTATTAGTACTTAATTTTTATACACAATAACAAAGAACCTGTATTATGTCAACGGTTGTCTAGGCCGGATTTTGATTCTGTTCAAGATACCCCCAGCCAGAAAGGTAGGTGGATCAAGCGACGCGGATCCACCAATCCCGCCCACCGGGTTCGGCCAGAAAGGGCTGAAATTCTGGAAATTATAGCAGACCGGTCAGGAGCGCGTGGGAAATAGGGGTTTGGAGGTGGGTGACCCGGTCGGGTGGTGGGAAAAGGTTTCGGGGCGCGGGAGGACCTGGACGATTTGGTCCTGTTCAGCGGTGGGGGTGGCGGTGAGGGGACATGGTAATTTAATTCAGAATGACTGCTTCATCCGGCTAATAGGCCCGGCCCCGGTGAGAGGCGGCGATTAAAAATACAATCCGTTCCTCCTCGTCAATTTCATAAAAAAATCGCCAGGGACCGACCCGGTAGCGCCAGGTTTCGGGAGAATAATCTTTGAGCTTTTTGATGTTCGGGCCGAAATGGGGGCGATGCCTTAGTTGGGGGTATACCCGTTCCGTCAATCGGCCATAGAGATTTTCTTTCCCCCCCCGGAGCAACCGGGTCAGCTCCTTCCGGAAATGGTCGGTTTCGAAGATCCGATATTCAATCGACAAAACGGCCTCTTCGAGACCGGGCCTGTCTGGACCCCTTCTTCAGACTATCCAAAAGGGTCCGGTCGGATAAGATCGCCTCCATCTCTTCCGGGTCTACGAATTGCTGGTCACGCAGCCGTCCCAAGGCCGCCGTTTCAATCAGGTTGGAAAGGGGGCGATTCTCCGCCTGGGCGGCTTCCTGGAAGAGGTTATAAACCTCTTCTTTAAGACGCAGGGTTACCGTTTTGGTCATAAGCCACTCCTGATACTTGTATTCTTTTGTATTCTAAATGCCGTATTCAGGCTTGTCAAGAAATTCACGTTTTGGGAAATGAACCCTTAAGGAGTACGCTGCCATGGATAAATCTGCAAGCAATCGGCAAGTAAAATGTAGGGTGGATCAAGCGAAGCGGATCCAGCAGCCTATTTTTGTGCCCGGTTTTGACCTTGTTGACCAGGGTTCCGGTCAGGAAGACGTTGGAAATTAGGGTCTGGAGGCGGGTGACCCGGTCGGGGTGGTGAGGATAGGTTCCCGGGCGGAGGAGGACCGAGACGACGGCATCCTGTTCAGAGGAGGGGGGCGGCGGGGGGGAGACATGAAAGATTATTAAAGGGGCTGAGGATTCAAGGTTTCCAGGGTTCGAGTGAAAAGGGGTTGGTTTGCTCCATTGACACGGAATACACGGAAAAAGGCCCATTGAAGTTATCAGGAAATCGGGATTCCGATTTCCTGATAAAATTGCCGGCCTGCGGCGCAACTACAGGGGCGGGCAGCACAAGGACCTGTCCCCATTATCGAGGGCCTGTATTCTGTGGTCAGCAAAGGCCCAACAGATTTTTCGCGAAGCGACGGAGTCTTTTGCTTTCCCGTGTCAAAATCCCTTAAATCCTGTCCGCGTCTTTCCCTGTGCCTTGCAGTTCAATCCTCAAACAACGGCACGATCTCCTGCCGCCCCACGTCCACCAGCCCCCGGTCGGTCAGCCGCAGTTCCGGGATGACCGGCAGGGCCAGGAAGGAGAGGGCCATGAAGGGGTCGGGCAGGGAACAGCCGGTCAGGGGGACGGCTGCGAGCAGAGATTTCTTCCAGGACAGCACCTGTTCGAGGGGCTGGTCCGACATGAGGCCGGCAATGGACAGAGGGAGTTGGGCTACCGGTTTTCCATCCAGCAGCACGGCCAGGCCGCCGTTTATGGCCTCTACGGCCCGGACCGCCGCTGCCATTTCTTCCGGTTCCCGGCCGAGGACCAGGATATTGTGGCTGTCATGGGCCACGGAAGAGGCCAGTGCCCCCCGCTGCAGACCGAACCCCCGGACCAGGCCCAGGCCGACGTTCCCGGTCCCGCGGTGCCTTTCCACGCAGGCCAGCAGGGCCAGATCATCCTCCGCAGCAAAAAGGACCCGACCGTCCCGGACTTCGACCCGCTGCTTGAGGTTGCGGGTGAGGATCTGGCCGGGGACCAGTTCGATGACGTGAGCGAATCCTCCCGGGGGGGCCAATCGGAAACGGTCCTCCGCAAGGTCCTTGATGTTCATGGAGGAAGCAAGCCTGTTGGCCTGAGCATGAATCGGGTCGCCGGTATAGCGCCCTTCCCGGGCCACCAGGCGGCCCCGTTTGACCACGGCCTCCACTTCCATGCCGGCTATGGATTTGAGGATCACTAAATCGGCCTGATAGCCGGGGGCTACGGCCCCCCGACGGCGCAGACCGAAATATTCGGCCGTGTTCAGGGTGGCCATCTGAATGGCCAGAAGGGGATCGAGGCCCGCTCCAATGGCCTGTTTCAGGACCTGGTTGAGGTGACCTTCCTTGGCTAGGTCGTCCGGGTGCCGGTCATCGGTGACCAGGGAACAGCGGCGGGCATTGCAGGAATTGATCAGGGGCAGCAGGTCATGGAGGTTTTTGGCCTGGGAGCCCTCGCGGATCATGATCCGCATCCCCAGGGCCAGCTTTTCCCTGGCCTCGCCCAAGCGGGTGCATTCATGATCGGAGCGTGGGCCGGCGGCCAGGTAGGCCCCCAGGTCTTTCCCGGTGAGCAGCGGGGCGTGCCCGTCGATGACCCGGTCCCGGAAGGCGAGGAGTTTTTTTAGCATGGCAGGGTTACGGTGGATGACCCCGGGGAAGTTCATCATCTCGGCCAGACCCAGAATCCGGGGGACCCGGCGGAGGCGGCGCAGGTCCTGCTCTTCCAACAGGGCCCCCGAAGTCTCCAGGTCGGTAG
>JACRCK010000133.1 GCA_016219065.1 Deltaproteobacteria bacterium | reverse complement strand
GGATGTGTCGGATTTTAACGCCTTTACTTCCACCATTATGAGCGATCGGGCCGGCCGGCATTACCTGCCAGCGCGGTTGGTGGTGGTCCCCGGGACCAAATCGGGCACGCCGGAGCTGATCGTCAACAAAAACAAGGATTCCCTCTGGAACATCCTGGATCGTTTCGATTCCTTTTCCAGCGGGGTGATTTATTCGCTGTCCTGGGACGGGGTGGCGTTCAAGGAAAATTGGCGCACCATGACCATCAACGACTACCTGGCCAATTACAGCGTGGATGATTTCAAAAACATCAAGCAGAACCAGTTGGTGGTGGGTGTGGTCCAATCCCAGGGCTTGCCGCTCATCGGCAATGCCCGCAGCGTCATTTATTGTTACGACCTGGGAGTAGTCAAAATCGAAAAAAAATAAAAACGGCGGTGTAGCTCAGGTGGTCAGAGCATGCGGCTCATATCCGCAGTGTCCGGGGTTCAAATCCCTGCACCGCCACCATTCAAAAAGAACCACCGCTCCGCAACCCCTGGAGCGGACGGTGGACAACGATAAGCCTTTTTTGGTTAAGACATGAATGATTTCTTTTTAAATCCTTATTATTTTTATTTTTACTTTTATTCCGGCGTCTGTCCGGATTAAGGGCCGCTGGACCATTCTCCAGCCGCACTGATCCCAGGGCAGACGCCACGGCGGCTGCCCTGGGCTGAAAGGCCCCGGGTCACCCGGGGCCTTTTTATTTGAGGAGCCTTCCATGTCCGCGCACATCCCCTTTCAGCCGACCGGCCAGATCGCGAGGAAATTCAGGCAGGCCGGCTTGAATTTGAAAGAAATGCTTTCCCTGATCGAGATGACCTGGGAAGACAACCCGCAGGATTCCCCCCTGGTTCCTTCCAGCCACCTGTTCGCCGATCTGGACCGCCTGATCCGCCGGACCGTGGAAGGAAGCCAGATCAAGCGTTTCCAGGCGGTCGGAAAGACTCAGCCCTTCCAGGTTTTCGAAGCCTTTACCGGAAAGGGTGAAACCCTGGGCTACCTCAATATGATGTATCTGCGGAAACCACTCCCCTGTTATTATCTGGTCTACGTGGAGGTGAACCAGACGTTTCGTGGACAAGGGTTGGGAAACCGGATCCTGGAAGCCTTTAAGGAGTACGTGGAAAGCAAGGGCGCCCTGGGGCTGCTGGATAACATCATCCCGGAGCAAGACCCCACCTTTGACCTCTATACCAAACAAGGCTGGCAATCCTTGGAAGAACTAATCGGCAACCCGACCGGCCATCCGGCCGGTCATTATATGATCTATCGACCGGCGTCACTGAAAACCAACGATCTGGCCGTCAAACTGCCGAAACTGATTTTCAATCTTCAGAAAAAGCGGTCGGTCCTGGAAATGCAGGACAACGAAGGCATGGTCAAAAGGACCATCCTGGAATTCAACCAGATCTATGGGGCCCTGGAAAAATTGTTCCAGGAAGAACTGGCCCGTAACCAGCCGACTCCTTTGATGCGCTTCATGTTTACCAAGCTGACTACCCGTTTCCTGGTTTTTCGCCGCCGGATCCAGGAATTGCTCGGGTATACCGGCGGGGAATCCCTGGAGCAGATCGCTTTTTCGCCCCAGGTCCGGAACCTGGTGATTCAACCCAGCAGCTTCAACCTGGAAGCGAACCTGAAGGTCAAGGTGCTGGAGCCGTCTTTTTCCCCCGAGGTCCTTCCTCAGCACTTGCGGCAGGAGCCGACGAAAACCATCGAAACCCTGCCCCTGTACATGAGGCCCTACCTGCGGGAATGGGAAAAGAAAAAGGGGCAGAAAAAACCGGACCGCCTGACGATCGGCGATCTGCTGGAATTGGGATTCGACCCCACGCGTCTACGGGAATTGACCCTGGGGGACCAGACTTTCATGCTGGAAAGGGTCTCCACCGGTCTGTTGACCGAAGCGGAACTCCGGCTCGCCCTGCTCAACCGGGTTAAAAGAAAAACAGACGGAGCGCGTATCGGTTCAGCCCGCCTGCTGGTCAACCCTCCTTTGTTATGGTTGCAGGACCGGGGCAACGGCTATATCCTGCGCCGGAAGGTTCCGGGGATCCACGCCGAGGAGGCCTTGGCTCAGCTCCGGACCCATCCGGGTTTGAAGACCCTGAATCAGGAACTCCGGGTGGACCGGGTCATTGAGCAGGCCGTGCGGGAAATCCGCACCTGGTTGTCGGCGCACCTGCGGCCCCAGGGGCCCTTGGGCGTTTCGGAGCTGGCGGTTTTCGTTCCCTGGGACCTGGAGGGCAACCGTCCTCTGGTGGCCATCGATGACCGGTTGAAGCCCTACCTGGAACATCTCTGGGTGGCCTGAGGTTGGCCCAAGCAATGATTTTAAAGGGTGCGAGGTGTAGCGGCGGGGTTTGAAGAAGCCTCCGGAAGATCGCCCACCCCCAGCCCCCGGAGCCTGTCCCGTTGCCAAGCGGGATCGCGGGAGGGGGGTGAGTCGGCTGGGCTTTGATTTGCCTTGACAGGGTGGAGTGTCCTGGATACAATAATGGTTTTGATTTCACCGGCAGACCTTATGAATACCGGATCCTGGGAGGCGTTGATGGCCGAAGCCCTCGCGGAAGCTGAAAAGGCCGAGCGGGAGGCTGAAGTGCCGGTGGGGGCGGTCCTGATTGACGCGGAAGGGACCCGGCTGGCGGCGGCTTACAACCGCCCCCGAACATTGCAGGACCCCACCGCCCACGCCGAGATCCTCGCCCTGCGGCAAGCCGCCCGGCGGACCGGGAATTACCGGCTGCCGGGTACTACCCTGGTGGTTACGGTGGAACCCTGCCTGATGTGCGCCGGGGCCATTCTGCAGGCCCGGGTAGCCCGGGTGGTTTTCGGGGCCTTCGATCCGAAGGCCGGGGCTTTCGGGTCCCTGTACGACCTTTCCGGTGATGGGCGTCTCAACCATCGCCTCCAGGTGACCGGCGGCATCAGGGAAACGGAATGCCGGAAACTCCTCCAGGATTTTTTTCTGGAACGCCGGTAAGTTGTGGAGAGGTACCGAAGCGGCTGTAACGGGGCCGACTCGAAATCGGCTGTACGCCCAAAAGGTGTACCGTGGGTTCGAATCCCACCCTCTCCGCCATTGTTTTTATGTTAGTACTTATGAATTGACAATTGACAATTGATTATTTATCTATCCCACTTAGAGTAATGACCAATTCCAATAAACAATAATCAATTATCAATTACTAAATTATTAATTATCAACGGAGAGATGCCCGAGCTGGCTGAAGGGGCACGACTGGAAATCGTGTGTACGTCAAAAGCGTACCGAGGGTTCGAATCCCTCTCTCTCCGCCATATCAATTTTCTTTAAGTAAATCAATAATTGATAATTGATAATTGACAATTGATTATTTAACCCACCTTGGGACAAACCAATTGTCAATTGTCGATTGTCAATTACTAATTATCAATTGTAAAATCCCCAATCCTGCAACCCTTCTCCTAACGGATTCAAAATGTCCTATCTGGTCTTAGCCCGGAAATTTCGGCCCCAGGTCTTTGAAGACGTATTGGGCCAGCCCCATGTCACCCAGACCCTGCAGAACGCCCTGAAATCCGGCCGGGTGGCCCAGGCCTACCTGTTCAGCGGTCCCCGGGGCGTGGGCAAGACCTCGGTGGCCCGCATCCTGGCCAAGTCCCTGAACTGCCAGGAGGGGCCGGGACCCATCCCCTGCAACCGCTGCTCCTCCTGCTTGGCGGTTACCCAGGGATCGAATCTGGATGTCTTCGAGATCGATGGCGCCTCCAACCGGGGCATCGATGATATCCGGGAACTGCGCGAGAATATCAAATACCTGCCGGCCCAGGGACGGTTCAAGATTTATATTGTGGACGAAGTCCATATGCTCACGGGGGAAGCCTTCAACGCCCTGCTGAAAACCCTGGAAGAACCGCCGGCCCACGCGGTATTTATCATGGCCACTACGGAGTTGAATAAAGTCCCCCTGACCATTTATTCCCGCTGCCAGTCCTTCCATTTCCGGCGGATTTCCCCGGACGTGATCGTTTCGCACCTGGCTTACCTGCTGCAGGGGGAACAGGTGCCCCACCGCGAAGGAGCCTTGCGCCTGATCGCCCGCCAGGCGGAGGGGAGTCTCCGAGATTCCCTGAGCCTCCTGGATCAGGTCCTTTCCTTTTCCCCGCCGGAAATCAGTGAGACCCTGATCCAGGACATCCTCGGTCTGGTGGACCGGAGGGTCCTCCGGGATTTAGCCGGAGCGGTCATTGCCGGCGATTTAAAAAAGATCATCGAGTTGACCGGCGAGATTTACGAATTCGGGTACGACTTGAAATATTTTTTCCGGGATCTGGTGGATTTTTTCCGGGGCCTGCTGTTGGTCAAGATGGGCTGTGAACAAGGGCCGCTCCTGAATCTTTCGGCCGAGGAAATCGCCGAGTGGCAGGAGGCCGCGGCGGCCGTGGCCCTGGACTTTTTGCAGGACGGGCTTCATTTCCTGATTCAAGCCGAAGGGGACCTGCGCCGTTCCTCCCAACCCCGGTTGGCCCTGGAACTGGTCCTGCTGCGGCTGGCCCAACTCCGGGAGGTGATCCCGATCGACGTCCTGCTGGAAAAAATGGAGCAACTCGACCGGCAGGGGCTGTCCCCGCAAAATAACGGAACCGAACGGTTGCCGGAACAGAGGCCGGTGGCCGCGCCGGCGCTGAAGGAAGCCGCCCCGGATTATTCCGTCCCGCTCCCGAAAAGCGCTCCGGAGGACCCGCCGGCCTCCGCAGTGCCGGAGGCTGTGGTGGCGGGTTTTGATCCCCCTCCCGCGGCGGGGGATTCGGCGCTGGAGCCGGAGGCCCTGTTGGCCTTTATTCGCCGGGAAGCGCTCCCCCTGGCCAGCATCCTGGACAACGGCTGCTTAGGGGTGGTCGATGAAAATACCCTGGAATGGGATTTCGGAAAAAAACCGTTTTACCAGGGACTGATGGAGAGCAACGGCAACATCCGGCGGCTGGAAAAGTTGTGTCAGGATTATTTAAAGAGAAAAGTCAGGATTACCGTGGTCAGCCGGGTTCCCGCAGACGCCTCCAGTCGCAAGTCTTCGGCTGCCCAAATCTCCCAAAAAAAAAGAAAGCTGATCAAGGAAACCCTGGAAACCCCTCAGGTCAGGGAGGTTCTGCAATTGTTTGAAGGGGAAGTGGTGGACGTGAAGGTCCCCGATTAGTCCGGATTTCCGCAGTTCGAAAGCGACCCGGCCGAGCGCAATGGGTAGCGGGGTCCGTTTATTCCAGCCGGGGAAGGAGGATCTCCTGCATTTCGTCCCGCAGCTTGCGGAACAGCCCCTGCCAACCGAATCCGAAGACCGAGGCCGACAGGGGATCTTGAAAAGGCAGATGAATTCGGTTCCCGAAGGCGGGATAAAAGGTGCACATCCGGTCGGCTTCCGAACACAGGGAAACGATCCGGTCAAAAGGACAGTTGTTGAACAGATCCACGTGTTTGGTTTCCTGCCGGGCGGCGTCGAGGCCGATCTCTCTCAAGACCTGAACCACCAGGGGATGGATGCCGGCGGGCTGGAAGCCGGCGGAAAACGCCACCCAGCGCCCTTTCCGGTAATGATTGACCAGGGCCTCCGCCATTTGGGAACGAATGGCGTTGCCGGTGCAGATAAACAGGACCGTTTTCAGACCGGCGGCGCGGGCAATTCTGAAGCGCAGCTTTTCCCTGTCCGGAAGCCCGGTACCGTTCAAATACACCCGCGGGGGCGATCCGGTCAGTCGGGCGCTTTCCGGCTCTAGGTCCACGCCGTCGATGAGGACGGCCGGAGGGAGGCCGGTAGCAGGCCCGGCGGAGGCCACCGGAATTTCCAGGATCTGCTCGGTTAGGCCCAGTGCGGCCAACGTTTCGCCGACCAATCTCCGGAGCCGCTCCCGATTCGGGCAGCCCGGGGTATAAAGGATTTCGAGATGCATGATCCAATCTTAACAGGGTTTCCGCTAAACCCAAGCTAAAAAATGAGGATCCAGATGGGAAATATGACCAAAAAAGAAAGCACCGCCGAAGAAAACAAAAATATTCAAGTAGTGGAGATGTACTCCAAGCATCCCTGGCCGGTCAACCGCCGGACGGCGGAGGAAATGGGCTGGCGTTTACGGGTCCTGGGGATCCACCCTTCCGAATACCAGGGCCAACGGGTCCTCGAATGCGGCTGCGGAACCGGGAATTACGTGATCTGGTATGCCATCGAGGGCCAAGCCGCCGAAGCGGTGGGGATCGATCTTTCAGACGGATCCCTGGCCGTGGCCAACCGGTTGAAAGAGGAGGGTAAGGTCGAAAACGCCACTTTCCGCAAAATGAACGTGATGGATCTCCAGTTCCCGGACAACTATTTCGATTACACGTATTCTTACGGGGTCTTCATGTACACCGGGGACAGCGAAGGGGCCTTCCGGGAGATGGTCCGGGTGACCAAGCCGGGAGGTACGGTGACCGTAAGCGTCTACAACGCCTTCGGCCGCTGGCCCATTACCATTCGTCAGAAGATCCTGAAAAAGCTGGCCCCCAATGATCCGGACAAGCGGGTCGCCCTGGGGCTCAAATATTTTCCCGGCCCCTACAAAAAACAGGACAAGCGGTATTACGGGCTCGTTACCGAGCAGTTGGCCTATGATACCTTCGGGGTTCCCTACGAGGATGTCTTCACCGCCAGCCAGGTCCTGGGGTGGTTGAAACGGGCGGGCGTCCAATACAAAGGATCCTTTGCCCCCTTAAGAATTTCCGATTATTTCTACGCCTTTTCCCTGGATGAATATAAGGAATTCCGTAGCACCTTCACCGGTTACCCGGCCACACAAAAAATAAGCGACCTGTTATACAAGATTTCCCGCGGTAAAAAAAGCAGCGAGTGGATCACCGAGTTCAAGTATCCCGGACCGCTCTCCCGGCTGTTCTGTCAAATGATGTGGCTATTGATCGGCGGCAGCCGGTTTTCCTGTTTTACCATATCGGGGGTTAAACAATAGCCTTTTGAGTATTGATGGTTTCCATGAATTTTGGAGTATTGGAGTAATGGAGTGCTGGAGTAATGGCACCAAAAGACCAATACTCCATTACTCCAGCAATCCAACACTCCGTTTTCAAGGAAACCATCACTATTCAATGTTGGGCGTTGGACGTTCGATGTTGGATGTTCAAAAGCCGCCTTTATTTCCGGACTCGCTCTCTCGATTAATATATTCCCGACCGCTTCCCCCCCCGAAGCCAGATGATTAGAATAACCCCCAGGGCCGTCAGGCCCAGGGAGTATTCAAAAACCTGGGACAGCAGGTGCATGGCGAAGGAAATGAAAATTCCTTCGGAAGCGGTGATCCCCTGGCCGGTCAGGGTTCCGCCCAGGATGCCTTCATACAACCCGAAGCCGGCGATCCCGCTGATCGGCAGGCTGGCGGCTACTTCGGAGGCCATGATCCCGAACAGGACTTTTAAAAACGGGAGTGCCAAAGGCGCGTCCCGGATGGCCTCCACCACGGCATAGAGCAGCAAATAGAGCAGGGAATATTTGATGGTCCGCAGAACCAGGGAAAGGCCCAACAGCGGCCAGAAAAGACGGGCCCGGCGTAGGGCCAGGAAGGACCGGCTGGTCTCCGTCAGGTGACGGGCCAGGGTTTTCGTCCAGGGATGTTTCTTCTGAAAGGAACCGGTTAGGCCCTCGACCCACTGGGAAATCCCCCGGAACAGGGGTTCCAGGAAAGCGATGGCTGAAAAGCCGGCCAGGGTAATGATCATCCCCGCTCCCCATAGGACGGGATGGACGGCGGCCCCCTTCCAGGTATCGATAAAGAGAACGACGGCCAGCAGGGGCCCCAGGGTCAGGAGATCAAACAGGACGGCATAGGTAAAGGAAGAAAGGCAGGCGGAGAAATCGACGGCAAAAACCCGATTCATGATCACCAGGTAGGATAGAGAACCGGATCGAGCCGGCAGAAGATCGACCAGCATGTTGCGCACGGCCGTCACCAGAGCCAGTTGGCCGAAGGAGGGAACCCGCTCGGTTTGGGATCCTCGGATTAAAAGCTGATACCGCCAAGTCCGGATCAGCAAACCGATCGCGTACAGGACGACAAATAGAAGTAGCAGTTCCACCCGGATCCGGGAGATCAGCCGGTGCCACTGGCTCAGTGAGTTTTGGGAGAAAATCAGGAAGAGCAGTACCCCGGAAAGGACCAGGGAAGCGAACAGGAAGAGGTGCTTCTTGCCCATCAATCGGACTTGGCGATCGACTTGACCACCCGGGCCGGACTGCCCACGGCCAGGGAATCCGGCGGAATCGGCCTGGTGACGATGGAACCGGCCCCGACGACCACGTGATTCCCGATATGGCACTGCTGCATGACCACGGAATGGGCGCCGATCCAACATTCCTCCCCGATTTCGAGCGGCAGGGACCGGCCCAGATCCAGTTCAGCGGATCCATAGTCGTGCTCCCCGCCGCTCTGGATCAGACAATAAGGCCCGACAAAGGTCCGGGCACCGATCCTAACCCGGTTGGTGGAAGCCAGGGTGGTCAGATAGCTGATATTTACCTGATCTTCCAGAATGATGTCTCCGTTTTTGGTCTGCAGGATGCTCCCCTGGCCGATATAGACGTCATTTCCGATTTGCAGGCCCTGGTTGGTGGAGCCCTTGCCGTCCAGCAGCACGTTGTCGTCGATAATGACGCGGTCGCCGATGGTAATCTTATGGGGGGCCCGGATATTCAGGCCTCGTCCGAAGACCACTTTCTTCCCGGTTTTTTTAAAGATGAAAGGGAAAAACAGGGAACGGAGTCCCAGGCCAAAAGCACCCGGGATCCAACTGAAAAAGGTAATGATGATTTCAAACTTGATCAGGGCCCACCAGCTCTGATCCCCCAGGATCAGGGACTTGTACTGGTGCAGGAGGCCCCGCTTGCTCTTAAAAACGGACTTGATCCGGAATTCCTCAACCGGTTTCCGCTCTTCAACCATCAGCGATCCTTTTGTTTTGTAATTTTAAATATATAACATGGGAGGAGAAATAAGGCAAGGGTTGTTGGCCGCAGTCGCCAGAGGGAAGAAAGAAGTGGCTGAGCCCGGTTTTTCTTCGGGGATTGTTTGTCTTTAATACAAAAATAGAATGCGGCGGTTCACTAGGAAAATGCAAGATTTGAAAAATAAGGGGAAATCGAATCGGAGGACCGTCTGGTGGTCTCTGACCAGCCTGGTGTTGTTGGTTTGCCTGATCGGGTTCTACCTGTTCGGTTTGCGCCTGGTCTACCGCCATTGGGGGTACCTCTTTCTTAAAGGCGCCCCGACGCAGTGGCCGGCCGGAACGCAGGAGCAGATAAAGGAGCGGATCGGGGGTTTGACGGGCAAGGTGGTCTGGAGTTCCAGCCGGACCGGGACCCACCAGCTTTATCTGATGAGCCTGCCGGATTTGCGGATCTACCAGTTGACCAATCACCCCCACGTCAACTACTATCCCCGGCTCAGCCCCGAAGGCCGGCGGGTCGTCTTTGCCCGGTCTCAGCGTCCCTGGGTATCCGAGCGGGAACAGGCCCCCTGGGACGTCTATGTCCTGGAATTGACCGGCGGGAAAGAGCAGCTTATCGCCCGAAACGGGAACTTTCCCCAGTGGCTCCCGGACGGGGAACGGATTCTTTTTCTCCGGAAAAGCGAAGTAGTCATCAAAGATTTGCCCAGCGGCCGGGAGCAGGTGATCTTCGACGGCCGTAAACCGCCCTGGGCTGGGGAGCCGTCCACCCCGGAACTCTCTCCCTGGGACCCTGATCTGCTCACCGTCACCTTGAGGGGGAAAACCGAAGGGGTCTTTATCTTTAATTTAATTCAGGGGACCCACTCCCTCGTTTCCGGGACGGGTTGCGAATCGCTCTGGAGGCCGGACCGGCCCGAGATCGCTTGGGTGGAGAACGGGGGCAGGGGGGGGACCCACCTGCTGGCCTCGCCGGCCGACCGGCTGTCGAACCGGGTATTCATGGATTTGCCCGGTTCCTTCAGCCATGAATATTTCCCCCGCTTTTCTTCCAACGGCCGATGGTTGGTCTGGGGGGCTTCCGCGGGGGACCATGAGCACGACATCGCCGATTATGAGATCTTCCTCTGGCAGGTTGGAAAACCCTGGGAATCGGCCGTCCGGATGACCTATAACCCGGCCAACGACCGTTGGCCCGATATCCACCTGAGCCGCTGAACCGGCTGGTTTTGGGTTGACCAGGGGGCCTCGGCCGATTATAGTAAGCCCCTTTTGGGGCTGAGGGCCGTTTCATCGGACCGATCGGTCGGATCCGAACGGATCGGTCCGATCAAAAAATAGCGGGAGCGAACGATGAGTGAAAGTTTGAAATGCCTGGTGACCGGAGGGACCGGGTTCACCGGAAGCCACCTGGTGCGGAGACTGCTGCAGCGGGGCTATGACGTGGAAGTGGTCGACAATTCCCGGGGCCTGTTCTGGGAGGAACTGGAACGGCTGGGGGCCCGCCTGGTCCAGGGCAGCGTCACCGACCGGGCCTTGCTGGATCGTTTGACCGCCGGTAAAGAGGCGGTTTTCCACGTGGCGGCCGCCTTCCGAGGGGTCAGCCTGCCTCAGGCGGTTTATTGGGAGGTCAACGTGGAGGGAACGCGGAATCTGCTGGACGCCTCCCTGCGCCAGGGGATCCGGCGCTTTATCTACTGCAGCACCGAAGGGGTCCACGGCCATATCAAAAATCCCCCGGCCGATGAAAGCGCCCCCATCGCCCCCAAGGATTACTACCAGTATTCCAAGTGGGAAGGCGAGAAGGTGGTTCAGGAATACATGCAAAAAGGGCTGCCGGCCGTTATTCTCCGGCCCACGGCTATCTACGGCCCCGGAGACCCGGAGCGTTTCCTCATGATCTACCGCAGGGTCAAAACCGGCGTCTTCCCCATGTTCGGGTCCGGACGGGTCACCTACCACCCCCTGTATATCGACCACCTGACCGACGCCTTCGAACTGGCCTGGGAAAAAGAAGAGGCCGTGGGGCAGACCTACCTCATCGCCGACGAGGAATACATCGCTATCGAAGACCTGGTCCGGGAAGTGGCCCGGGTCATGCAGGTCCAGGTCCGCATACCCCACTTCCCCTTCTGGCCGTTATGGCTGGCCGCTACGCTCTGCGAGACGATCTGCAAACCGTTGAACATCACTCCGCCCATCTTCCGGCGCCGGGCCGACTGGTACCGCCAGAACCGGGCCTTCCTCATCGGCAAGGCCAAACGGGAATTAGGTTATAACCCTACGGTTTCCTTACGGGAAGGATTGGAAAGGACATATCGCTGGTACCTGGAACAGGGCTATCTGTAAAGGTTCCCTCCCCGTTAAATGGTTCCGGTACCCGTGAAGATAGGCTTTCAATCAAGCCGCAACCGTTAAAAAAATGATTGAACGGGTTAAAGAATTTGATTAAAATCACCGATATTTTTTCTCGGGAGAACCACGGCGATGAAAAAAATAGGATATCTGGTTGGAATTTTGATGTGTTTTACCCTTTCCTGCAGCAGCGGCGGCAGCAGCAGCGGGTCCAGCGGCAATGTCATGAGCGGCAGCGGCACCTATGCCAAGGAAGATCTGGCTGGGAACTGGTCCTATACGGCCAGGCAGCAGACCGGGGGCAACAGTTGCAGCGGGACGATGACCTTCGATAAGGACGTCCACCTGACCGCCGTCACCAACAGTTGCTGCCCCGGAGGGGTGATAATGAGCGATACCGAATTCTGGTTCTGGAATTACGGACACGTCAAGGGGCGCAATTACGCCTGGTGTTCCGATACCTCCATGCTGACCAAATATGACATGGATTTCAAGGGTTCGGACAAAAGGACCATCAGCGGGTTGATGGATGTCCATGTGAGCCACCTGGACGGCGACGCCTACACGCGTTTTGACATCACCCTGACCAGCCTGAAGGCACCGCCGGTTACCATTCCGGGCGAGCCGGGAAAGACTTCCGGAGCACAGGTAAAAATGCCGGTCCGGGCAGCCGGCCCGGCGACTCCCCCCAAAAAGAAGTAAACTGCGGCAGACTTGCGGAAGCGAGGTTTTTCAGGCCCCTGCGGCCGGTTTCCGGTTTTTGGCGCTGCGGATCATCTCATTTTCATTTTTTGTTGACTTGCCAATTTCGGAAAAGGGTCACCGAATCCGCCTTGGTCCAGAGCCCGGCATAGCCGGCTAAAGGGGTTTCCGTTTCATAGGTCAGAATCAGGACGCTGTCCAGGTAGGCCCGGATGGCGCCCCCGGCCAATTCCACTTGCAAAGCATACCAAGTGTCGGAGTCTATTCTATTTTTGTGCTCCGCCCTCTGGATCCGCTTATGATTCGTATATTCAAAAAGGATCAGGTTGTCTTCCAGGGCGTTGAGGCGCCAGACGAAATAATTCCCCAGGCTGCGCAGGCCGAAGGCGATGCCCCCGGCCCGGTCGATATGACCGCCGATGGTTTTCACCTCCACGCTGACCGTGCCCCCGGCCAGTTCGCTGTCCTTGGCGATGATCAGAGGGAAATAATAGTAGGCCTCCATCCGGTCTAAAAAATCCTGCAGGCGGGAACCTGTTACTTTGCCCAGCAGTTTGGCCATCCCCGTCGAAACCTGGAACCCGGCCCGACTGCCGTCCTGGAGAATCACCGGAATCCTTTCAATTTCTTTCCTGTCCCAATCACCTTCTTGGATATAAAAACCGGGCAGTTTTCCTTCCCGGTCGCGGGAAAGGAAGTCATAGTCTCCCCGGAAAAAGAGATCGGTCAGCCGTTCCACATCCTCCGGCCGGGTCAGGGCCATATCCAGGAGCCGGGTGGAGGCCAGGAGGCGACCCAACTGGTCCAGTTTCTCTTCCAGGGGTTGGTGGTCATAGCCGGCCAGCGTGGCCTCCAATATATCCCCTTGTACGGAAACCTCGAACCCCAGTTGTCTCAAGACCATTTCCAGGAAAAGGATGCGGAGCGAGCGACCCAGGAAATTGCCTGCGCCGCCGGAAAACTGCAGGGAAATGTAGTTTTGGCTGCCCTGGTCTCCGCACAGGACATCCAGATTGGCGAAATGATATCCGAAACGGATGCTCAAATTGAGGTAGTCCCTGGAGAGAAAAGCGTAACTTTCCCCTCCGGGGACCGCACCGAATTCGGAAGTGGCGCTGGAGGCCATAAGGCTGAGGAAACTTTTGGGATCAAACTGAACGGTGCCCTTCCAGGTAATTCCGGGGTGGGTAAACCCTTTCCACAGGGCTTTCATCGGCAGCGAAGCGATGTGATCGGGCCCGATCGCATCACAGTCGGTCAATCCGGTTTGTAACCCCCCGCCCAAATCGATCAGGTTGATAATCAGCGGGATCCCGGTCTTCATTCTAACCGAGACGGTTGGCCTATCCAGAGTCCCCCCCAACCCGAACATTTCTTTCATGGCCCATTCATGAGTAAAGCGGATCAAGTCATGGACGGTCCGGCAACCATCCGGAGAAAAGGAGGAGGCTTGGGGATCGGTCAGGTTGAGGGGGGCGACGACATTCAGCAGGTCCCGAAGTCTGCGGCTGACCGGGCTGTCCCAAAAAGGTCGATTGGCTGCATTCCCCGTTGCCGGTCGGGTTTCGTCGATCCCCTGATAAATGGTAGCCGAATCGGCTTCCAAGGTGACGAGTGCTCCGTGGGGGATGCTTGCGCCGGCCCCCCCGGCACCCACGATGAAGGGGATCGAAAATTCCCGGGCCACCGAAGCCAGGTGGCTGGTGATGCTGCCCATTTCTGTGACCAGGCCTTTGACCCGGCCGGCCAGGCGGGCGTAATTGGGGGAGGCGGTGGGTGCCACCAGGATGACGCCTTCTGGAACGGCGCTCAAATCGGCCCCGCTTTTAAGGACCCAGGCCGGTCCGGCGGCCAGGCCGGGAGAGGCGGTCTGCCCCCCGGAAAAAATGACCGGAAGGGCGATGGACGTTTCGGAAGAGGGGCTGGCCGCCCCGGATTTATGGAAATGTAAGGGCCTGGACTGGAGGATGTACAACCGTCCTTCAGGATCCTGTGCCCATTCCACGTCCTGGGGGCTTCCAAAAAAGGCCTCCAAACGCAGACCATAATCGGCCAGGAGCAACAATGTATCATCCGTCAAGGCCGGCTGTTCGCTTTCTGCTAGGGGGACTTCTTCGCTGCGGGTACCGCCTTCCGGCAACCCCACCAGGCGACGTTCTTTCCGGGCAATGGTCCGGGCAGTTATCTTCAGGCTTTGACGATCCACACCGAAAGAGTCCGGTACCGTCTGCCCGCCGACCAGTTCTTCACCCAGGCCCCAGATGGCGCTCACCACCAACTGGCCGGTTCCCGGCTCGGACGGGTCCACGGTATACAGCACCCCGCTGGCTTTCGGCCGGACCATGACCAGGCCGGCCACCGCCATCGGCAGATCCTCATCCTCCAGACCCCGTTGCCAGCGGTACCAGACGGCTCGTGGTGAATATTTGCTGGCCAGAACGGTTTTGTAGGCTTCCAGGAGGTCTTCCCGGCGGAGGTTCAGAACCGTGACGAATTGACCGGCAAAGGTGGCCTCCGAGTCCTCTCCGATGGCGCTGCTGCGCAGGGAAATTAAAACCTCCGGACGGGTCCTTTCTTCCAACGCCTGATAGGCCTGCAGGATCTTTGCCTGCAGGGCAGGCGGGACCGGGGCCTTGCGGATCAATTGCTGGATTTTCCGGCAGACCTCATCCAGGACGTCGGCCTGCTCCGGGGCCAGCCGGGAAAGCAGCTTCGTTATCGTTGCTTCCAGCCCGTTTTCCGACAGGAAATAGCGGGCCCCGGCGGCCGTTATGGCGAAACCGGGCGGGACCGGGAGGCCCAGTTTATTGTTTATCAATCCCAGGTTGCCGGCCTTCGCCCCGACCAGTCTTACCTGGTCGGCAGCAATCTCTTCCAGTGGGAGGATGAAAACGTCGTGGGAAAGAACCCGGGGAAGGTCAAGCCGTTTTTCTACTTCTCCCCTGATCCGCTGGAAGACCTCTTCCAGGTCGTTGAATTTATCGCCGACCAGGGCCCGAAAGGTCTGCAGCAAGTCCTCTAGCGACCCCAGCAGGGCCCGGGATTTTTCCCGGACCTGGTCCGAGGTGAAGGGAAGGCCGCTGAAATGAAGCTGTTCCAATTCGGCCAGCAGGCCCAGGGCGGCCTGATTGAAGTTCAGGAAATCCTTGAACCGACGGTAGCGGTCTACGTGGCGGCCTTCCTGATTGACCAGCAGGGTGCAAACATCCGGTTTGGAAAAAAATTTAAAAAGATTTTTCATCATCCTTCCTGGTGCGCCTCTGGAGGGATCAACGGGGGCGACACATCGCGACCCCAAACCGCGAATCCGACGGTGCCGATGATCCCGAAGACGAAGGCGGTGATAAAATTCGTCTGCGGGCTGATTTGCCACAGGAAGGCGCCCCCCAGAGCGGCGGCGGAAACCACCACGTCGCGGAGGAGGTAATAGAGTCCGAACATCCCGGCCCGGCAGCTTTCCGGGGAAAGATCCATGATCAGGGACTTGCGGGTGGGCTCGCCGAATTCCTTGAGTCCCCGAAGGATAAAGGCCGCCACCAGCCATTCGAAAGAACGGCTGTAGAGCAGCACCAGGGGGAAAAAGGTGAAAAAGATAAAGGTGATCAGGACAAACGGTTTCTTATGGGTCCGGTCGGCCAGGTAAGCCACCGGGATGTAAACCAGCACGGCCGTGGCCATTTCGATCGTCGTCAACACCCCGAACTGAACGGCCGATACCGGAGCGGCGATGGTCTTCAAACACCAAACCACCACAAAGGCGTAGGGGATCTGCTCGCAGAAGCGGATCAGGATGTCGGTAACCAGGAGTCCCTTCAGGGCCGGGTTCATCAACCGCAACAGTTTCAGTGGGTTTTTTTCGGGCGACAACTCGCAGGCGTCCGATTTCGACCCTGGCCGGTCGTCGGCGAGCAGGCGTTGTTGCAGCAGCAGGCCCACCGCCGCCAGGGCCAGGGCCGCTCCAAAGGCCAGGCGGACCCCGTCCCGCTCGCCCCAGACGGCAATGAAGACTCCGCCGATCACCGGCCCCAGAGCCATGGGGATGCGCCGCACCAGCGAATGCATGGTCACCCCCATGGTGCGTTTGTTTTGCGGCAGTACCCGGTACATCAGGCTCATAGTGGCCGGCAGGGAGATGGCCGACCAGGAGATAAAGAGCAGCGCCCCGGCCAGCACCGCCTGCCAGGAAGGGATGGCAATCACCAGGGCGAAACCGGCCATGGCGACCAAATTGAAGAACAGCAGAGACCTTTTAGTCCCGATACGGTCGGCCAGGTAGCCGCCGGGAAAGCTGTACAGGGCTGAAAGCAGGTTGTCCAGGGCCTGAAGCAGACCGATGGCCAGGGCGCCGGCCCCCAGGGCCAGCAGGTAGATGGGCAGGAAACGTTCGGCCATCCGCTCGCCCATCCCCACCAACACCACCATGGCCAGCAGGCCCACGGTGCCGGACTGCAAGGCCAGAAAACCCGTGATCCGGGAAGTCCGGCTGATCATTGGTTTTCGGCTAGTCATGGATTTTTGATTCCTTTAGGAGGAGCCTCCGGCTACCTCCAGACGGCACCAGGCATATAGGGCGTCGTAAACTTCGAACTGTCGCGCGATATTTTCCCGGTCGTCCGGATAACGCAGGCCATAACCCACCGCAATAGCCTCGAAGCCGGCCGCCAGGGGGTCGGCCGCCAGTCGGTCGGTGTCGGCCGCATTGACGATCCGGGCCATCCGCAGGAGGGCTTTGTCGGTCAAGCCGAATTCCTGAATGAGCACGTCAAAGGTACACAAGTTCCCCCGGTGATGCAGGTCGGCCCCCGGCGTGTCGAAAGGTACGGCGCCTTCCTTGGCAGCGATTTCCAGGACCTTGCTTTTCGGGACAAAAAGAAATTCGGCCTGTGAGTCGATGAAACGGGCGATCAGCCAGGGACAGGCCACACGATCGACGTGTACATGAGATCTGGTTATCCATTTCATAGGGCTTCCTCCGCTTTGTTATCCTGTCCTTGATCATAAACATTAAAAGAGCGCTTTACAACCCATCAATAACAGTATAAAATTCCTCGAATAAGATTTCAGATCGGATTTAATTTAAAGGAAAAAACTATGAAAAATCTGGGCAATATCATGCAGCAGGCCAAGAAGATCCAGGAACGATTGGCCAATATCCAGGAAGAGATGGCCGACCGGACGATCGAAGGATCGGCCGGAGGCGGGATGGTCACCGTGGTGGCCAACGGCCGCCAAGAAGTACTAGCGATTAAAATCGAACCGGAAGTCGTCAATCCCGAAGACGTGGAGATGCTTCAGGACCTCATCCAGGCGGCGGTGAACGATGCCCTGCGCAAGTCCCAGGAAATGGTCCAGCAGGAAATGGCCAAGATCACCGGCGGTCTGAAAATACCGGGCATGTTCTAAGATGGCTTTGTACCCACCGACCCTGGCCCGGCTCATCACCTCCTTGTCCCGTCTCCCGGGTCTGGGCGAAAAAAGCGCCACCCGGCTGGCCCTGCATCTGCTGCGGAGTTCCGCGGAGGAAGTGCAGGAACTGGCCCGCAGCCTGGTGGAGGTCAAGGAAAAGATCCGGACCTGTTCGATCTGCTTTAACTGGACGGATTCCGATCCTTGCCCTTTATGCCGCCATCCGGGTCGTCAGGCGGGCCAGCTCTGCGTGGTGGAAGGACCGGGGGACCTGTTGGCCCTGGAGAAAAGTGGCGGGTTCAAGGGCCGATACCACGTTCTGCAGGGGGCCTTGTCCCCGATCGACGGCGTCGGCCCGAAGGAATTGCGCATCCGGGAGCTGCTGGAACGCCTGGAAAAGGAAGCGGTCGAGGAGGTGGTTTTGGCCCTCAACCCTTCCACAGAAGGAGAGGCCACGGTCTCTTACCTGACCGAACTGATCAAGAGCCGGCTGCCCCGGGTTCGCCTGACCCGAATCGCCTATGGAATTCCCCTGGGTGGCGATTTGAAATATCTGGATCAGGGAACCATCAAGATGGCCATGGAGAGCAGAAGAGAAACGTGAACTTAAAAAAGGCACATGGGAGTAATGGAGTATTGGAGTATTGTTTTGTCTTACCATTACTCCATTACTCCAGCACTCCATTACTCCCGACAGAAAAGTTTTTTTAATAAATTTTATCTTAGGTGATCGCTATTATGACCGGAAATACCGCAAATAGAAAAGGCTCAGAAATTATCGTGGACGTATTGCAGGCCGAGGGGGTGGACGTGCTCTTCGGATTCCCGGGAGGGCAGATTATCCCCCTGTACGACGCCCTGTACGACTGTCCCATCCGCCATATCCTGACCCGCCACGAACAGGGAGCGGTTCACGCCGCCGACGGCTACGCCCGGGCCACCGGAAAAGTGGGGGTCTGCATCGCCACCTCGGGGCCGGGGGCCACCAATCTGGTGACCGGCCTGACCAACGCCTACATGGATTCCGTTCCCCTGGTGGCCCTGACCGGTCAGGTCCCCACCTCGATGATCGGCAACGACAGTTTTCAAGAGGCGGATATCTACGGCATCAGCATCCCCATTACCAAGTACAATTACCTGGTCAAGGATATCGGCGACCTGGGCCGGACGCTTCAGGAAGCCTTTTACCTGGCCCGTACCGGCCGGCCCGGTCCGGTCCTGGTCGACCTCCCCCGGGACATCCAGGACGGACGGGGTAAATACAAACCGGTCAAGGATATCCGTATCCCCAGTTATCATCCCACCTTCAAAGGCCATCCCAAACAGATCGAGACGGCGCTCAAAGCGATCCGGGAGGCGGAAAGGCCGGTGGCCTACGTGGGGGGCGGGATCATCTCCGCCGGGGCCACGGAAGAACTCCAGCGCTTCATCCGGTCGAACCAGATGCCCATCACGAACACCCTGTTGGGGAAAGGGAGTTTCCCGGATGACGATCCCCTGGCCCTGGGCATGCTGGGCATGCACGGCACCCGCTATGCCAATTATTCGATTTTTCATTCCGACCTGATCGTAGCCCTGGGAGTCCGGTTCGATGACCGGGTGGCCGGCGATGTAAAAAAATTCGCTCCCCAGGCGAAAGTGATCCACGTGGACATCGATCCGGCTGAAATCGGGAAGAGGGTCAACGTGGACATCCCCATCGTGGGGGACGTGAAAACCGTTTTGGGACAACTGCTGGGTAAGAGTAAAGCGGTGGATCGAAAAAAGTGGCTGGATCAGATCGCCCAGTGGAAACAGGAGCATCCCTTAAGTTATAAAAAGGAAGGCCGACTTAAACCGCAGTTTGTTCTGGAATGCGTCAATTCCCTTCAGCCCCGGGACCTGATCGTCAGCACCGACGTGGGGCAGCACCAGATGTGGGCGGCCCAGTATATTGTCAGCCGGTCGCCCCGTTCCTTTATTTCTTCCGGGGGACTGGGGACCATGGGCTTCGGTTTCCCCGCGGCCATCGGCGCCCAGGTGGGCTGTCCGGAAAAAACCGTGATCGTGATATCCGGGGACGGCAGTTTTCAGATGAACATTCAGGAATTGGCTACAGCCCGGGCCTACCAGATCCCGGTCAAGATCTTCATTTTCAACAACGGTTACCTGGGCATGGTCCGGCAGTGGCAGGAACTGTTCTGGAACAAACGCTATTCCCAGACCCATTTCGAGTTCAATCCGGATTTCGTTAAAGTGGCCGAAGGCTATGATATCCCGGGGCGGACGGTCGGAACCGCGGAAGAGGTCCTGCCGGCCATGGAGGAGGCCCTGGCGGTCAAGGGGCCTTACCTGATCGATTTTCACATCGAGCCCGAGGAAAACGTGTATCCCATGGTCCCACCCGGCAAGGGTATTTGTGAAATCATGGAGGAGTGTTGAGTCATGCGTCAGGTTGTGTCCGTCCTGGTTCGAAATCACCCGGGGGTGCTTTCCCACGTAGCCGGTCTATTCACCCGCCGGGCCTATAACATCGAGAGCATCGCCGCCGGGGTGACCGAGCGGCCCGAGGTGACCCGGATCACCCTAGTGGTTTCCGGGGATGAAACCGTAGTGGAGCAGGTTATCAAACAGCTCCGAAAGCTGATCGACGTGATCGGGGTCATCGACCTCAAATATTCCCAGGCCGTGACCCGGGAGTTGATTTTGATGACCGTCTTCCTGTCGGCCGAAAAAAGGGTGGAGTTCATTCAGATCGCCACTTCCATCGAGGCCCGGATCGTCGATATCTCCGACCAGACGGCCACCATCGAGTTTTCGGGCAACGAGCGGCAGATCCATACGGTCCTGATGGCTTTGGGGGGCTTCAAAATCAAGGAAATGGCCCGGACCGGTCTGATCGCCCTGCCGATCGAAAGCGTCGGCATCGGGAAAGAGTTCTTGGTTTAATAAACTTGACAGTTTTTCAGCCTTGTGTTAATAAAATTTTTTTTGTTTTTAAAAAAATTTTAAGCGGGTGGAACCGTGAAAGATCAAATGATCGAAGTGCGATTTCATGGCCGGGGAGGGCAGGGAGCGGTCACCTCGGCGGAGCTGATGGCCCTGGCCGCCATCGACGAGGGGAAATACGCTCAGGCCTTTCCGAGTTTCGGCCCGGAGCGGCGGGGCGCCCCGGTGGTGGCCTTTTTACGGGTCAGCGGCGACCGGATCCGGGTCCGATCCAAGGTCTATGACCCGGACGTGGTCGTGGTCCTGGACCCCACCCTGCTGAACATCGTGGATGTGGCAGCCGGACTGAAGCCCGAGGGGATTTTGGTGATCAACACCTCGAAGTCCTTCGACCAGTTGAAAAAAGAACACGGTTTTAAGGGACGGCTGGCCGTGGTGGACGCCACGAAAATCGCCCTGGAGGAGATGAAGGTGCCGATCACCAATACTACCATGGTGGGGGCCCTGATCCGGGCCACCGGTTTGATCCGGCTGGAGTCGATCGATCAACCCCTCCAACACCGTTTCGGAAAAATCGCCGAAAGAAACAAGAAGGCCATGCAGCGGGCCTTTGAAGAGACCCAGATTAAGGAGTAACCGTCGTGGGAAAAAAAGTGGAAGCCCTTCATCCCTGGAAGGAAGTGCCGCTGGGTTGCGCCATTTTAGAGGCCGGCAGCGCCCGGAAGTTCAAGACCGGGGATTGGCGCTCGAAGATCCGGCCGGTGACCGACCGGGAAAAGTGCATCAAGTGCGGGATGTGCTGGATTTTCTGCCCGGATATCGCTTATAGCCACCGGGAAGACGGCTATTTCGATTGGAACCCGGATTACTGCAAGGGCTGCGGAATCTGCGCCCGGGAATGCCCCAAGGATGCCATTACGATGGTGGCGGAGGAGGAATAAGCCTATGGCCAAGCGAAAAGGAATGGAAGTTTCCATCGCCGTCAGCGAAGCGGTGAAATTGGCCAACGTCGACGTGATTTCGGCTTATCCGATCACCCCGCAAACCCACATCGTGGAGCATCTGTCCGAGCTGGTGGCCGACGGGGAACTGCAGGCCGCCTTCATCCCGGTGGAATCCGAGCACTCGGCCTTGAGCGCCGCCATCGGCGCGGCCGCGGTGGGGGCCCGCTCTTATACGGCGACCAGCTCCCAGGGCCTGGCCCTGATGCACGAAATCATGTTTATCGCCTCCAGCATCCGCATGCCCCTGACCATGACCGTGGTCAATCGGGCGATTTCGGCCCCCATCAATATCTGGAACGATTTGAGCGACATCATGGCCGAAAGGGATTGCGGCTGGATCCAGCTTTTCGCCATCAACGGGCAGGAGGCCATTGACCTGACCCTCCAGGCCTTCAAGATCGCTGAAGACTCCCGGGTCCTGCTCCCGGTGGCCGTGAACCTGGATGGGTTTATCCTGAGTCACGTCATCGAACCGGTGGAAATGCCGGATCAGGAAACGGTGGACGCCTTTCTGCCGCCTTATAAGCCGGTTCTGCGCCTGGACCCGGAGCACCCGATCACCATCGGCGCTTTCGGCAGCCCGGAAGTATTCATGGAGGTCAAGAAACAGGTGGAGGAGGCCCTGATCGATTCCCAGAAAGTGGTGACCGAGGTCTGGAAAGAATTCGGGGAGCGGTTCGGACGCCAGTACAAACCCATCGAGTCCTATCAGACCAAGGGTGCGGAAACCCTGCTGTTGACCATGGGCAGCATTTCGGAAACGGCCATGACGGCGGTGGATCGCCTCCGGGAAAAGGGCGAGAAAGTGGGGCTGCTGCATATCCGGCTCTGGCGGCCTTTTCCCTTCAAGGAGTTTTTTCAGGCCATCCGGGGGGCCAAAGTGCTGGCCGTGGTCGATCGGGCTTTGACCCCGGGCGGGATGGGGGGTCCGGTCGGACTGGAAATCAAATCGGCCCTGTTTGACAAAGCCGACCGGCCTTATGTGGCCGAGTTCGTGGCCGGGTTGGGCGGACGGGACCTGACCGTGGAGTTGTTTGTAGAGATCGCGGAAAAGGCCAACCGCTATGCCCAAAAGCAAAAAGAAATGCGTTACGAAATGATCGGGGTGCGCGAAAAATGATAGCCGACGACTTGAAAGATTTCAAAAAATTTACGGCCAAGACCCTGCCTCGGGAAGAACCCTTCGTCTTCGGGCACCGGGCCTGCCAGGGCTGCGGGGAAGTGCTGGCCCTGCGCCAGGTGGCCAAGGCCATCGGCCGGCCCATGGTCGCCGTGAGCGCCACGGGCTGCATGGAGATCGTTTCTTCCCCCTATCCGCAAACGGCCTGGGACGTCCCCTGGATTCACGTGGCCTTTGAAAATACCGCGGCCGTGGCCTCGGGCGTGGAGGAGGGGCTGAAGATCCTGATGGCCAAGGGCCGGATTCCCGCCAAGGAAATCAGCATCGTGGCCTTTGCCGGGGACGGCGGAACGGCCGATATCGGGCTCCAGGCCCTGTCCGGCGCCCTGGAACGGGGCCATAATTTCGTCTATGTCTGCCTGGACAACGAAGCCTACATGAACACCGGCATCCAGCGCTCCAGTTCCACCCCCTTTGGGGCCATGACCACCACTTCACCCGCCGGGCGGGTAACCGCCGGCCAGACAACCTGGAAAAAGAACATGCCTTTGATCGCCGCGGCCCACGGGATTCCCTACGTGGCTACAGGCTCACCGGCTTTTTACGTCGATCTGATGAACAAGGCCAAAAAGGCTTCCCTGATCAAAGGCCCGGCCTACCTCCACGTCTATTCCCCCTGCCCGACCGGCTGGCGGCACGGGCCGGACCTGGCCATCGAGGTCAGCCGACTGGTGGTGGAAGCCAATATCTTTCCGCTCTACGAAGTGGCGGAAGGTCGCTATACGGTCCGGAAGAACAACAAACCCAAGCCGGTGGAAGAGTATTTAAAATCCCAGCGGCGCTTCGCCCATATGACCCCGGACATGATTAAGATCATCCAGG
>JACRCK010000132.1 GCA_016219065.1 Deltaproteobacteria bacterium | reverse complement strand
TTTAATTTTTTTTATCATATCAATTGTTTGAGTTTTATTAAGGAGATATTCGGTAATTAATGCGGACAGGGGATGATCATGGGAAATCAGACCGGCTTCTTCCAAAGTCGAGGCCGTGTAAACCTGATAATTTTCCATACATAGCAGAGATTTCAGCGCCCATGAAATAGGTGTTTCGTCGTCCAGGATAAGAACGGTTTTAAGATTACTGTTCATAATCGTCTCGACCTAAAAATAATTATATCGGTAATTTAGGATTTCCGAGGAGAGCGAAATACTTTTATGCTATTACCATGCCAAGAAGAGTAAATTAAGTAAATATATTTAACTATTCAATATAATTAAGTATTTTATAAAAAATCTTTTTGGTTCCAAGGACCAGGGGAACCCTTTTGTTCTTTTTTTGACGGATTCATTGTCCATTTTTAGACAATTCAGTCAAATAATTATCTTATTATCAATTAGTTAATTAGAATTAACCAAATGGGAAATCATGATCGAGGAGATCTCCCGATCAATATCCCCTACGATTGTTGAGAACTTTCTGGGGATTTTTTTTTGATCAGGAATCGTATACATTTGAATTTTTAAACTTTTTATGAGGAAATGGAATGAATCCTCCCGAAAAGGGCGATGATTCCGAATAGTCTGCGCGAGCCTGATTTTCATTCGCTTCGAACCGTTTTGATCGGTTTTGTAGAGGAGAATGCCAAATCCTCCATTTTCCCGCCCGATAACATCATCCTCCCGGATGAGTCTTCTTATTAACTCAGCCAGTTCCCTCAAAAAATAATCCTTTTCTTCGCGCCCTTCCCCTGAAATTTTTATCAGAAGCAGGGAAAGGGGGTCGCGATGCCTTCGGGCCCTCTTTAACTCCTGACGGAAACGCCGTTTGAAATAATCGCCGTTATAGATGATCCTTTCCAGGCTTCCGGAAACAGGGTCCAAAAGGGGCAAGACATATTTTTTATCCGCCTGCCTGGTTGACAATCTCTGTCGCAAACCCCGTCGGACTTGGACCAACAGCTTGGCCGGAGAAAAAGGCTTAAGGATTAGATCATCCACTCCGGCATCAAATATGCGTTCATATTTTTCTTCGTCGACAACGGTGTCGGTTAAAAGAATCAGATAAGATTCGGGCGCTTTTGTTTTGATTTCTTTCCAGAAATGGAGACTTTCCTCTCCGGGCATATCTAATTCGGCCAATATTAAGGGATAATCCTTTTGGGCCAGGGGCGTTCGGGCTTCCCGTAAACTGGCGGCGGTTTCCAGCGCCAGGCCTGCCTGTTCAAAAAGGAGACGGTAAGCGGACAGCAGATTTTTATAGGGATCAACCAGCAGTAGCGCGTGCTCGACACCAACCATTCCCGATCACCTCCGCCTGTGGGAAATTTAAACCAATGTGATCCGGAAACAATTCCTATCCGTTATAAGATTTAAATTCTATCCATTATATGGTGGCTCTAGAAAGTTATACTACAATATATGGTGAGTCAAGAAAAAAAGGCCTTAGGAAATAATTTCCTCAGGCCTTTTTAAAAAATCGTCTTTCACCCGGCGGTTGTTGGGGGGGGTTAACTTGCGGTCAATCCTTCCTCCGGACCCTCCTCGCATCGGGAGACTCCGGCCGACGGGATGGCTTAATGTTATATTTGGTAATCCGGTTCATCAGCATTTTTCGAGTCAACCCCAGCAATCTGGCGGCTTTTTCCTGGTTTCCGTCGCTCTCCTTCAGCTTTAATCGAATCCACTTCCGTTCCATTTCGGAAACCAGTCGGATCAGGTTAATCCTACCCGTTGCCTGGAGCGGGTCCTTAACATCGGGGGAAAGTATCTGGGGCGGAAGGTCCTCCGTGGTGATTTTTCCCTGTCGGCAAAAGACGATCATTCGCTGGACCACGTTGGCCAACTCCCGGACATTACCCGGCCAGGAATGTTCGCACAAGCGACGGAGCGCACCCGTTTCCAGTTGGATGGTTTCCCCTACTTCCCCAAATTTCTTTAAAAAATGATCCAGCAGGAGGGGGATGTCTGACATCCGTTCCCGAAGCGGAGGGATCATCAGCGGAACAACGCTGATCCGGTAATACAGGTCTTCCCTGAAGTTGCCTTTTACGACTTCTTCCTTGAGATTGCGATTGGTGGTGGCAATGATCCGGGCATCCATCCGGATCGGCTTATTGCTTCCCACCCGTTCATATTCTTTTTCCTCCAATACCCGCAAAAGGGTTCTTTGGAGGTGATAGGGAATTTCCCCTATCTCTTCCAGAACCAGCGTTCCCCGTTCGGCCGCCTGGAAGCGCCCGATGTGGTCTTTAACGGCCCCGGTGAAGGCCCCTTTGCTGTGTCCGAACAGCTCACTGGTAAAGAGGGTATCGGTCAGGGCTCCACAATTCACTGAAATCAGAGGCTCCTCCTTGCGCAGGCTGTTAAAATGGAGCGTTCGGGCGATCAGATCCTTTCCGGTTCCGCTTTCTCCTTCTATTAGTACCGATTTATTGGTGGGGGCCACCCGGCTGATGACTTCAAAGAGGGCCTTCATCAAGGGATGGCCTCCGACAATGTTGGGAAAAGAATACCGATCCCGGACCTCCTGCCTTAGGAAAACCAATTCCCGGGCCATATCCTGGGTTTTAAGGGCCTGGCGGACTATGGCCAGAAACTGGTCTAGGTTGTTGAAGACCGGCTTTTCGAAAAAATAGAAGGCCCCTCTTTTCAACGCTTGGACAGCCAGGGTGACTGACCCGTAGGCCGTAATTAATATGACCGGGGATTTCTGTTCGGACTGCTGAATCTCGGTCAGGACCTCCATGCCGGACATATCAGGCATTTTCTCATCTGTGATGACCAGATCAACCGTGTTGTTTTTGTAGAACTGGAGTGCCTCCAAGGCGTTGTTAAAGGAAAATACATCATAGCCCTCGTCTTTCAGGGTTTGGCTGATCCCGAAAAGGGCATTCGGGTCGTCATCGACAATTACAATATTCGGTTTCATTGTTTTTCAGACGGTGCCCGGGAGGTCAAGGGGCGTTCTTCGGTTAAAAGGAACCGGCGGATCGGACCGACCGCCTTTGGGCTTTGAAAAGGTCCTAAGAGCTAATCACGGAGTTCTCTTCCTTAAGGGGTAATTGGACAATAAACCGGGTGCCCTGTCCCTCGGCACTTTCAACCAGGATTATCCCTTGGTGACGCTCTACGATGATCCGATGACAGATAGCCAACCCCAGCCCGGTCCCTTTAACCTTGGTTGTAAAAAAGGGCGTGAATATTTTGTCCAGGTTGGCTTTTTTTATTCCTGCGCCTTGGTCGGAAAAGACAATTTCTATCCAGCCCGACGGAGGTTTTGGCAAAAATCGGGTGCAGATTTTAAGTTTTTCACCTCGATCCGACATGGCTTCACAGCTATTCTTAACGATATTCAAAAAAGCCTTTTTAATTTCCTCATAATTGGCAAAAACCGGGGGCAATTGAGGATCCAGGTCGGTGGTAATGAGAATGGGGCGGGTGGTCTCTTGGTTGATGTGCTGCGTGATATTTAAAACCAGGGAAAGGACCTCATTAACGTTGATATCCACGAAATAATTGGTGTCCACCGGGCGAACGAAATCCAGGCATTCTTGAACAAATTCGTTCAAATGTTGGACTTCCTCCCCGATAATTCGGATGGACTGGGCCAGAGGTTCATCCTCCAGGTTCGACCGCCGCTGAATGACGGCCAGGGCGCCCCCGATGGCATGCAGGGGGTTGCGTATTTCATGGGCCAGAAAAGGGAAAAAACTCTCCAACGTCGGCAGACCTTCGATCCGCCGTTCATCGATCGATGCCTCGCGAAGCTTCAGGGCATTTTTCACGGCGGAAAGCAGGCTATCCAACTGCACCGGTTTGCTTAAAAAGTCGACGGCGCCCCCTTTCATTAACTCCACGGTCATCTCTCCCGTTCCTAAACCGGTGACAACAACCACGGAGATCTGGGGGTTGATTTTTTTTATTTGGGGGAGCAACTCCCGGCCGCTGATATCGGGCAGATCGAGGTCCAATAAGACTATTTCTGGTCCTTCCTGGATAAGCCGGCTCAAAGCGGAACGGCCGTCGCGACACACGATGACCCGATAGCCCTTGCCCTCCAGGAAGCGTTCCACCGTCCCGGTAAACTCCGGGCTATCATCAACGACCATGACCAATGCTGGATTCATCTTTTTTCGAACAGGTACTCCGGGGATTGATTCAGGATTTTAAAAGAAAACTTTATTGAGCTATCTTTAAAGGATTAACCGATTAAAGTCAAATAAAATCGAGAATTTCTGTAGGATTTTATGTATTTTTGGTTGTGGAGACCCGGTTTTTTCCAATCGGGTCTGGGGCTTCGAAAGGCCTGGACACTACTGGAGGCGCAGAGGATCTTCCGGGAAAGACGGGATTAAAAAGACCTGTCCGCACCACAATCCGGGCAAATCCAGGTAATGCCGTTGCAGGTCATTCCCCAGGCATTTTCTTTCATACAGACCTGGCAGATCTGAAACCCGCAGGGACAAACCCAGCAGAATTGTTCCCCCCGGTCGCAGCAATGGCATCGAAACGTGCGCCGGGGTTTTCTTGGGCGACTGGGTAGCTGAAGAGGTTGATTCATGGGCTAACTGTGGTAAAAAAGTCCTGATTAACGTTTAAAAATTATCAAAGAATCCCCCACCTTCAGGGTGGAGTTGGAGGGCAGATTGTTCCATTGCAGGATTTCCTGGACATAGACATGGTATTTTTTGGCAATGCTATAGATATTTTCCCCTTTTTTAATCTTGTGGATTAATTTTTCTTTGCCGGGGGCCGCCGAAGGCGGCTTTTTTTCCTCACCGGCGGTCTTGGGCGGAGGGGTCACGGCGACCAGACGGGTTTTAATATTTTTTAACTGTAAATCTAGTTGGTTATAGCTATCTTCCAGGCCTTTCAACCGGGTTTCCATCTTCTGGAAGGGGGGCTTTAATCCCTGGAGTTCTTGATCCAGGGTCGCCCCCTGCTGGACAACCCTCATTTCTAGGGCTTTCAGCCGGGTTTCCAGTTTCCGGGTGTCCCCTCCCTCCTTGGCCAGCACCAGATAACCCAAGTAAAAGAACCCGAGCACAATCAGGCTGCCGATCAGAATCTCCAGAGTGGAAGGCTTGAATCGTTGTTTACGGGTTGGGGTATACAATTCCTTTTCTTGGGATCGGTCTCCGGGTTCCACAGGTCACTCCTTCTTTTTATTAACAATGAAGATCAGAAAAACTAACATAAAAAAGCGAAAAATTTCCATTACAAATTTTACCTGCTCATGATAATTGTACTTGCAGAAAACCGGAACATTTTTATATACTTCATCCCATTAGCCGGAAGCGGACCCTATCCCGTGCTTCCCGGCGATAATATCGTCTTTTATAATAATCGCTGTATAATACGAGGATGATATCTTTAACGGTTGTACACGCGGACGATTTCCGTTCCAGTGCAGGGGAGGGGCCATTAGGCGATCACTCTTAAAACCATGACGCGAAGGCAACCAATGAACACCCAAGAAGAAAAAAGGAAAAAAAACAGGAGTCCCTTTAATTATCCGGTTCTTCTGGAAATGGACAATAAGGTTTCCGATATTGCCAGTGCGAATTTTTTTCAATGGCCAGGAAACGGGGTGGACATCAGTTCGACCGGGATCGGGATCCTATCCCGGCAAGTTTTAACTCCGGGGGATAAAGTAAAAATTCATCTTTACTTGGGCCCCAAGGAGACGATTCTCCCTGCTTATTCCGAAGTCCGCTGGACCCAGCAAGCCGATACCTACTATCGGGTGGGTCTCCAGTTTCTGGCCTGACCGTCTTTTTTTAAAACGGGTACCACCACGGCAAAGGCCTTAAAAGCATTCCAAGCCACTGGTCCCGGTTGATCGATCAGCCGGCAGACATCGAGGAAAGCGTCCTGGCCGGACCAGAGCGGACATCCTCTAATTCCTTAAATTCCTTGAATTATTGGAAGGGCGACCGACGGTTTGGCCTCGGGGGAACGAATCTGCTGTTCCAAACATCGGCGCGGAATGGCGGGCCGGTGGATCTGCTCTGCTTGATCCACTTACGAACCGATTAATTAACAATATTCGAGTGCTAATTATTAATTGAAAGGCAAAACATCCTTCCCCAGTTCCATTTCCGCTGCCAATCTCTCATACCCCTCCCGCACTCCCAGCTCTAAATGATCGGCCAGCAGGCAGGCATCGAGGAAAGCATCCTGGACGGACCAAAGGTTGATTGGAAGCCCCAGGCCTTGGGCCCCCCTTAAAAGGTCGCGCAGGCGGTCAAACAGGGTCCCCGGGTGAGGATGACCGGGAAGCCGGCGCAGCAATTCTTCAATCCGGGACCGCAGGTTTTCACCGAGCTGCTCCCGGTTCACCGGGAAGCCCAGCTTCTCCATGCGCCGCACCAGCCTGCCCAGGACTTCCCAGCGGCCGGGAGGAGACGATTCATCTCCCAGGGCCTCCTCCCAGGCCTGATTGATCGAGTGCTTCAGGACCGAACGCATGGCCGGCGGTAGCGGGACCTGCCATTCCGCCAGTTTCCGGATAACCCCTTCGTCGGCGGAAACCCATTCCCGGAATTGCTTGTGGTACGCCCCCAATCGCTCTTTAAGGATCAGGTCGATCAGCCGGTGCCGCTCTTCCCGAAAAAGGTTTTTGAGGGAATAAGGATTGCCTCCGAAAATTTCCTTGAGCCGGTCGTACACTTCCCCCATGGAACCCGACCGATAACGTTCCAACAATTCCTCCCGGCCGGCTTCGTATCTTTTTCGACCCTGGAACGGTCGAAGACGGCAATGGAAATCCAGCCCGCCGAAATGAAGGACCCCATAGATCATCTCCAGCTCCTCTTCGGTCAGAAGGGAACGAACCCGGAGACGGCCCAGGGCCAGGCGGGTCCCGTTCTGCCGCCGCACGATCGGATCGAGATTGGTCAAATCGAAGCAATAGACGCGGGATCGGGCCTCCGGCGCCTGGTAAATGGAACTGACGGCCTGGTGGGCCAGCACCTGCGGCAATTCCACGGCTGCCGGCCGGATCAGTTTTTCCCAGACCTGCTGTCCGTCAGCGAATTCCGGCCGGTTACCCGGGGCGCGGCCCAGGTGCTCCAGCAGCAACGGCTCCAGGTCCTGCCCGAAATCACGGGCCAATTGAACGGCCCGGCAGGCGTATTTCAGGATCTGAGTAGTCTCCAGCCCGCTGATGTCGTCGAAAAACCAGCCACAACTGGTGAACATGAGCAGGCCGTGGCGCTGCATTTCCAGCAGCTTCAGGGCCTGCACCCGGTCGGCCGCCGGGAGCTTTTCGGACCGGCCCTGTTCCCGGAAATATTCATCGACATTTCCGGGGGCGCGGTCCAGAATTACCCGGACATAGGCCTCCCGAGCCGACCAGGGATCCTTCAGAAAACGAGACCCCTTTTCTTCAAACAAATCGTCCAGGGCCTTTTTCAGCCGGTCCAGTCCCTCCCGGAGAGGGGCTCGCCAGCGCTGGTGCTGCTCCCAGCCGCCAGCCCGGCAGCCGCAGTCGCTCCTCCAGCGTTCGATACCGTGGGCACAGCTCCAGGAGGTGCCCTCATGGATTTCCACTTCCTGGCGGGGCGGAAACATTTTCAAAAACCGGCCGTAGTTGGTCAGGGTTACCGCCGGGTCTTCCTCCAGCCTGTGGAGGGCATAGGCCAGGGCCATATCCCCGAAGCGGCGATGGTGGCCGTAGGTTTCACCGTCGGTGGCCGTATGGACCAATTGGGGGCCAGGGTCTTCGGGGTCGAAAGCCTCCGTCAACCGCCGGTAATAATCGTCTCCGTTTTTCAACAGATCCTGGAAGGCGATCCCGTGGGCCAGGGCCCCGTCAAAAAAGAAGAGGGCGATCCTTTTTCCCGAAGGCAACGGACACCAATAGGGTCGGCGGGTATCCAGGCCTTTTTCGACCGGGAGCCATTCCTTTTTCCCAACCCGCCGGAAACGACCGGCCTGGTGCGGGGCCAGAATGGTGAACAAAATCCCTTCCCGGGCCAGGGTCTCCAGGGTCCTGAGGTCCACGGCCGTCTCGGGCAGCCACATCCCCTCGGGACGGCGGCCGAAGTAGAACTCGAAAGCGGTGATGCCCCAGCGGATCTGGGTTTCCAGGTCCCGCGGGTCGGCCAGAGGGGCGATGATATGGGCATAGGGCTGGGCCAGGGCGTTCCCGTGCCCGGCCATCATCCGGCGCGATTGACGATCCGCCCTTTCCAGACCCTTTAATACGGCCGGGGCCTTTTCCTTGATCCACGACAGCAGGGTGGGCCCGAAATTGAAGCTGATGCGGGCGTAGTTATTGCTTATCCGGGCCACCCGGCCCCGCTCATCCAGGATCCGGGACCGTGCGTTCGGCCCATAACATTCGGCGGAGATCCGTTCGTTCCAGTCGTGATAAGGAGCGGCCCCCTCCTCCTCTTCGATCACCTCCAGCCAGGGATTTTCCCGGGGCGGCTGGTAAAAATGGCCGTGGAGGCAGAGGTAACGGGTCGCGTGGGGTTTGGCGGTCATGCCGGCTCCGGAGACAAAAAAACCATGGTGGATGAATCACCACGGTTGAAAAGCGCAAGGCGATTTCACCGCAAAGACGCAAAGGGCGCAAAGGAGAGCTCTTGCCCAGGCCAGAAATCCACATCCGGGGATTTTGACCCGGAAGACCCGGGATTTCACGGATGTCACGAAAAAAGGTCCTTTGAATCATCAAGAAATCGGGCTTCCGATTTCATGATGCCTGCCGGCCTGCGGCGCTTTATGAACAGATGTATCAGCGATCAGAGGTCAGAGACCAGAGGTCAGAGGTCAGCAAAAGACCCTGCAACCTTCCCCTAATAGATTTTTCCCGCTGAAAGCGGGACGGAGTCTTTTGCTTTTTCGGTCCCGCCAACGGCGGGATTACCGAAAAAGCAAAAAAAATTCCCCTTCCGTGCATCCCTTGTCAAAATCCTATCTGGTTTTTCTTTGCGTCCTTTGCGTCTTTGCGGTGAACGCCTTTTGTCCGTCGGCGCCTGCCCCGCGGAGGCAATCGGGGCGGGGTCTGTCTTTTCTGTGGCTAAAAGATCACGCAGCGTCGGTCTTGGTCGTGGCCGCAGGTGTCGAAGCGGTGGAGCTTTCCGAGGCGGCAGGCTTGCTTTCGGTGGTGCTTTCCTTTTTTGCCGCCGGGGCCGCGGAGCCGTCTTTCCGGGCGTAATCGGTTACGTACCAGCCGCTCCCTTTCAGATGGAAGCTGCTGTGTGAAATCATCTTTTTTAATTCCCCGCTGCAGGCCGGGCAGCAGGTCAGGGGCGCATCCGAAAATTTCTGCATGGCCTCCGTAACCTGACGGCACTTTTGACATTCGTACTCGTAAATCGGCATTTCCTTTCCTCCTTAAATTCTCTAACAGATATATCTAGGGCAACGGTGCCCGAAATATGAATCCAGCACGGGTTCCAGGTTGATTTTTCTTAGGGGCTTCAGGATATCGAAGGTAGCCTGGTGGACTTTCCGTTCCTCCACGTTTTTTTCTTCCGGGCTCACGTCAAACCGTTGCTGAAACTTTCGGAAACGGATGATGTGCACCAGTTCATGGGTCAGAATATAGATCATCAAGGGAAACAGTTCCACCTCTTTTTCCCGTTCGATCAACTGCAGGATATTATGATCCTGGAGGCATACCCGATAGTAATCCCGGGGGTAATCACCGGGCAGCAGGTGTTCGGGGGGGCGGACATAGCGACTGATCTGGGCCAAGCCCTGATCGGTTATCTCCTCCCGGCTCAGTTGGGCCAGGTGAGAGATTTCAAAGCCATATTTTTTCCAATTGCTGGCGGAAATATGATAATAATTACAGGAGACGTCTTCCGATATCTCTAAGGCCCTGTCAATTAAGGTAAATTCCTTGGAAGAAAAAGCCTGGATCATAACTAAATGATAGGGCAATTACTTAAAAAAGTCAAGACTTCGAAGAGGTTAACTAAAAAATGGGGAGCCGAACCTTACTCCCGGTTCTTTACCGTAACCGGCTGGCAAGACTTCAGAAATTATTAAAAGCCCACAATCTCTCGGCCCTGCTGGTAACCACGCCTGAGAATCGAAGATATCTGAGCGGCTTCCGGGCCGTAGACCCGCAATTAAGTGAATCCTCCGGTTTTTTGATTGTCGGGGACCAGACGACCATTTTGGGCACGGATCCCCGTTACGAGATCGAGGCCCATGAGGAAGCCCGGGGGTTTTTTCCTTTTATCTACGATCGGGGCCTGGAGGGCTCCTGGGATAAAATCGCTGAAAAAATCAACGGGTTGAAACGACTGGGTTTTGAACCCGGCGGGCTGACCTGCCAGTTTCACGGGCGTCTTAAAAAAATATTAAAAAAATCGGGGAGTCGCCTAGAATTGGTCCCCGCCGCCGATCTGGTGGAATCTCTACGAGTCCGGAAAGATCCCGGAGAAATCCGTTCGATCCGGAAGGCTCTCGCCATTACTGAAGAGGTTTTCCGGGAAATAAATCGCTCCCTCAAGCCCGGTCAGACCGAAAGGGCCATTGGCTGGAAGATCAAGACCCTGATCCACCAGAAGGGGGGAGATGGGATCGCCTTCGAACCCATCGTGGCCTCCGGTCCCAACGCCGGCCGACCCCACGCCGAGTTGACCGACCGGCCCATCGAAAAGGGGGAATCGATCATCTTTGACTTCGGTGCCCGTTGGAACGGTTATTGTTCGGACCTTTCGCGCACGGTCTGCCTGGGAAAACCTCCTGACCGTTTCCGAGAACTCTATGGACTGGTTCGCGGGGCCCAGTTGGCGGCCCAGACCGGGATTCGGGCCGGGATGACCTCCCAGGAGGCCGATCAACTGGCCCGGGGGGTCATTGAAAAGGCGTGCTACGGCCGGTTGTTTAAACATTCCCTGGGCCACGGGGTGGGGCTGGCCACCCATGAAGCGCCCAGCCTGAGCCCGGTGAGGCCCGTTTCTTTGGAAACGGGGATGGTGGTGACCATCGAACCGGGCCTTTATATCCCGGACTGGGGGGGAATCCGGCTGGAGAACATGGTGGCCATTGGCAAGGGGCGCAGCGAGCTGTTGAATACCGATCAGAGTTTTTACGAGTTCTAAAAACTTTTTTGCCACCGACACTACTGGACAAAGACGGGACAACGGCGAATTCACCGAAAAGACGCAAGGGGCGCAGAGGAAAACGTAGTCAGGATTAATGGGATTGACAGGATGACGGCCCCGGGGATTTTGACACGGTAGGCACGGGAAAGACGCACGGGGGACACGGGATAAAAAATTTTGCTTTTTCGGTAATCCCGCCGTTGGCGGGACCGAAAAAGCAAAAGACTCCCTCGCTTCGCGAGAAATCTGTGCTGGAAGAGTTCTATGGTTTTTGCTGACCTCTGATCTCTGGTTTCTGATCTCTGATTTTTAAAGGCGCCGCAGGCCGTCCCGCTGCAAGCGGGATTTTAAAAAATCGGCGTCTCCGCGATTTTTTAAAAAATAAATTCGCCTTTCTCTGCGCTCTCCGTGAACTCGAGCGAAGCGGGCGAGAGATTGCCTTTCCCTTTGCGCCCTTTGCGTCTTTGCGGTAAACGCCTTTGTCCGCTGGCGCCTGCCCCGCGGAGGGAACCGAGGCGGGGTCCGTGTGAGTCGGTGGCAAAAAAGTCTTTAAGGAGCATGGCCATGCCGGAAAATAATCAGGAAGATGAGGTTTTAGCCTACCGCAAGCGCTACCGCGGGGTAATCGGGATCACCTCCAAGATTCCCATCAAGGACGTCAACATTCTCAGCCTGGTCTATACCCCGGGAGTGGCCGAACCCTGCCTGAGGATCGCCGCAGACCCGGTCCAATCCTACCTGCTGACCTGCCGGGGCAATACGGTGGGCATCCTTACCGACGGATCCGGTCTGTTTCGGTTGGGCCAGGCCGGCCCGGAGGCCGCTTTGCCGGTTATGGAAGGCAAGGCGGTCATCCTCAAGACCTTCGCCGGGATCGACGCCCTCCCCCTTTGCATCAAAGCCCGGGACCCCTATGAGTTTATCGACACCGCCCTGGCCCTGACGGCCAACTTCGGGGCCTTCTGCCTGGAAGACATCTCCAGCCCCCAGGTCTTTACCATCACCGATCACCTGGAGCGGGGCGCCAATATCCCCGTATTCAACAATCACGGCCTGGGCGTGGCTATCCCGACCCTGTCGGCCCTGATCAATGCCCTGAAACTCACGGGCCGGGACCGGCAAAATATAAAAGTAGTGATCAACGGGGCCGGCATGGCCGGATTGGCCAGTGCCGACCTGCTGGTCAAGGCCGGCATCAAACAGGTCGTGGTCTGCGACCGCGACGGGGCCCTCTACAAATACCGTCCGAAGGGCATGAGCTGGGCCAAATGGGAGATCGTCAAAAAGACCAACCCCGACAACTTCCAGGGCCCCCTGGACCAGGCCCTGAAAGGGGCCGATGTCTTTATCGGCCTTTCCGCCGGCAAGGTTTTGACCGCCGCCATGGTCCAAACCATGGCCCGGGACCCCATTGTTTTTGCCCTGGCCACCCCAGAACCGGAAATCATGCCCGAGGAAGCCCGGCAGGCCGGAGTTCGGGTAATGGTCTTCAACCGGGCGGATTTTCCCAACCAGTCGGATGTGGCCATGGTCTTCCCCGGGTTTCTACGCGGGGTGCTCGACTCCCATGCCAGCAACATCAACGACACCATGGCCCTGGCGGCCGCCGAAGCCCTGGCCGACTGCGTCAGCCCGGAGCAGCTTACCCCCGATTATATCATGCCGCGCATCCTCGATTACCGGATGGCACCCCGGATCGCCGAAGCGGTGGCCCGGGCCGCGGTCGAAACCGGGGAGGCCCGGGGTGAAGTCAACCCGGCTTTTATTGCCGAGCAAACCCGCCGTTACGTTTATGAAGGACAATGGCCGGTTCCCCCGCCTTCCGGAAAAAAGCAGTCCCTGGCCGAGGAGGCCCTGGAGCTCCACCGCCGGTACCGTGGAGTCCTGCAGATAAAAAATAAGATCGCCATCAAAGACCATTATATTTTCAGCCAGTTTTTTCTGCCGCCCCTGGCTGAACGGCCGGCTCGCCTGATCCGGGAAAACCCGGAGCTGGTTTACGACTTCACCTGCAAGGGCAACCTGGTGGCCATCGTCACCGATGGCAGCGCCGTGCTGGGTCTCGGCAATATCGGGGCCCGGGCGGCCATGCCGGTCATGGAAGGCAAGGCCATCCTGTTTCAGACCCTGGGCCGCGTGGAGGCCTTTCCCATTTGTCTGGGCACCCAGGAGGCGGATGAAATCGTGGAAATCGTCAAGCGGTTGGAGCCCACCTTCGGAGGGATCAACCTGGAAGACATCTCGGCCCCCCGCTGTTTTTACATCGAGCGGCGCCTGCGGGAAGAGATGTCCATTCCGGTTTTTCATGACGATCAGCACGGAACGGCCATCGTGGTGGCCGCGGCCCTGATCAACGCCGTCAAGATCTCCGGCCGCTCGTTGACCGGAGTCAAAGTGGTTGTCAACGGGGCCGGGGCGGCGGCCGTGGCCGTGAGCAAACTGCTGCTGGAACTGGGCCTGACCCAAATCGTCCTCTGCGACTCCAAAGGGGCGATCTACCGGGGACGTCCGGAGGGGATGAACTGGATCAAGGAGGAAATGGCCGCCTGCACCAATCCGGATTGTCTGGCCGGTGACCTGAGCCGGGTGGTCAAGGGGGCGGACGTCTTCATCGGCCTTTCGGTGGCCGGAGCGCTGGCCCCGGAAATGGTCCGCTCCATGGGACCTGATCCGATCATCTTTGCCCTGGCCAATCCGAATCCGGAAATCCATCCGGAGGCCGCCAAGGAAGCCGGGGCTTTGGTGGTCGCCACCGGCCGTTCGGATTATCCCAATCAGGTGAACAATTCCCTGGTTTTCCCCGGCGTTTTCCGGGGGGCCCTCGACGTGCGGGCCCGCATGATCAACGAACCCATGAAAATCGCCGCGGCCCGGGCCATCGCCGACCTGGTTTCCGAAAAAGAACTGGGCCCGGAATTCATTGTTCCCAAAAGCATGGATTTTCAGGTTCCGGCCCGGGTAGCCGCCGCCGTGGCCGGCAGCGCCATCGAAACCGGGGTGGCCCGCCTGCGGATAGATCCGGAAACCATTGCCCACCAGACCCGGACCCTGATCTACGAAGGGGATTTGGGCCATATGATCGGCGAGCGACTGGTTTTGGAAAGCGCCCGTTAGTTATTTTTGCCACCGATCCCGCCTAGGCGGGACGGAAAAGACGAATTCACCGCAAAGCCCGCAGAGGGCGTAAAGGAAAGACGGTCCGACAGGATTCACAGGATTTTGACACGAGAGGCACGGAAGGACACGGGAGACACGGGAGAGAGAATTATTTTTGCTTTTTCGGTAATCCCGCCGTTGGCGGGACCGAAAAAGCAAAAGACTCCGTCCCGCTTGCAGCGGGAAAAATCGGTTAGGGGAAGATTGTATGGTCTTTGCTGACCTCTGATCTCTGGTCTCTGACCTCTGTCTTTTAAAGCGCCGCAGGCCGGCAGGCATCCGAAAATCGGAATCCCGATTTTCGGATGATTCATATGGCCTTTTCCTGTGTGTTCCGTGTTATTCCGTGTCTCCCGTGTCAAAAGTCTTTCTCTGCGCTCTCTGTGATCTCGAGCGAAACGGGCGAGAGGCTGTCTTTCCCTTTGCGCCCTTTGCGCCTTTGCGGTGAACCCGTATTGCCAAAATTAAATGGCGGAGCCCCCGAGATGACAGGAACCAAACCAGCCGGGACGGATGACGAAGTGGAGCAGGCCCTGCCTTTTCTGGAGGTTCAGCGCCGGGTCCTGCACCTGGAAGAACAGTTCAACTCCTTCCTGAAAACCTGCCCCATCCCCATCGTTATCTATGACCTTCAAGGGCTCGTCCAGAATCTCAACCCCGCCTTCGAGCACCTTTTCGGCTGGAATCTGGAAGACCAGATCGGGGAAAAAATAGATTTTGTCCCCCATGCGGAGAGGAGTTCCACCATTGCCGGCATCGAGAAAGTCCTGGCCGGGGAAGTCCTGACCAATTTTGAAACCCGGCGTCTGACCCGGTCCGGAGAGTTGCTGGACGTTAGCCTGACCTCCTTCCGGCTTACCGACGAAGCCGGGAACCCGACCGGCATTATTGTCATTCTCCGGGACGTTACGGCCCATAAAGTCCTGGAAAGGGAACTCCGGCGCCGTCTGGCCTTCGAAGAATCACTGGTTGAAAATTCCATGGACGGCATCATCGCCGTGGATCCGCAGGGCGGGGTCATGCTGTTCAACCAGGGCGCGGGCCGGATCATGGGGTATAAACCGGAAGAGGTAATCGGGAAAATTCACGTGACCGAGCTGTATCCGCCGGGCAAGGCCCAGGAGGTAAAAAAAGCCCTGTTAAGCAACCGGTTCGGGGGACCGGGGAAATTGACCGACTACCGGACCGAGCTGCTGACCAAAAACGGAGAAACGGTTTCCATGCGCCTCTCAGGCAGCCTCTTGCACGAAGGCGGACAGGAAATCGGCAGCGTGGGCTTTTTCCATGACCTGACCAACCAGAAGCTCATGGAAGAGGCCCTGCAACGGGAAAAAGCCATTACCGAAGAACTGGTGGATGGCAGCCCCATCCCCACTTTCGTTTTGGATCGGGATCATCGGGTCGTTTTCTGGAACCGGGCCGTAGTGGAACTGACCGGGGTTTCCCGTCTGGAAATGGTCGGAAGCAAGGAGGTCTGGAAACCTTTTTATCCACAGGAACGGCAAGTGCTCGCCAATTTGATTCTAGCGCAGGACCTGACCCTGTTGAGCAGCCTTTACGGGGGGAAAAAGCTGCGGGCCTATCCGCTGCTGAAGGGGGCCTTTGAAGCCGAGGATTTTTTCGAATCCCTGGCCGGAAAGAACCGGTATCTCCATTTCATGTCTGCGCCCATCTTTGATCGGAACGGGGAGTTATGGGGCGCCATTGAATCCATCCAGGACCTGACCGAACACAAAGCCCTGGAGGCCAGGCTTTCCGAACTGGCCACCCTGGACGGATTGACCGGAGTTTTTAACCGGCAATATTTCGAAAAAAGGCTGGAAGAGGAAGTTTCCAAGGCCCGCCGCTACCGAGACCACCTGGGAATGATCCTGCTGGACATAGACCATTTCAAGGAAATCAACGACCACTACGGACATCTGGTGGGAGACCAGGTATTAAAAAAGACGGCCGAAATCATTAAAAGCTGCCTCAGGACCACGGATATCGTGGCCCGTTTCGGCGGGGATGAATTCGTGGTTATCCTGCCCCGTACCGATGCCGCCCAGATGGCTTCGGTACGGGAACGCCTGGAGGTCATGATGAAGCATTTGACCGTGCTGGATCAGGAACACCGGGTCTGCACTTACACCGTGTCTCTGGGGGATCATACCGACGACCGGGATTACAATCAGATTTTGCGCAAGTCGGACGCGGCGATGTACCGGAGGAAACAGGGAAGATAAGACTGAAAAACTTTTTTGCCACAGACACTACGGACCCCGCCTCGGTTGCCTCCGCGGGGCAGGCGCCGACGGACAAAAGCGAATTCACCGCAGAGACGCAGAGAACGCAAAGAAAGGCGTAAGAACAGGGTTTTTGACACGGGAGGCACGGAAGACACGGGAAAAACTTTTTAGCCACAGACACACACGGACAAAAACGGACAAAGACGAGGACGAAATAGAAATTTTATCAGGAAATCGGAATCCCGATTTCCTGATAACTTCCATGGGTCTTTTTCCGTGTATTCCGTGTTATTCCGTGTTTTCCGTGTCAAAATCCCATGATAAGCTTTCTAAAAAACCTCACCATGGATATAACTGAAAAAAAAGATTTAAAAGCCCGGTGGGGCTGGATCGATTCCCACGCCCATTTGGATATGAAAGACTTTGACCCGGATCGCGGGGAGGTGCTGCAGCGGGCCTGGGATCAGGGTTTTGCCGCCGTAATCACCATTGGCATCGACCTGGAGAGCAGCCGGCAGGCCGTGGCCCTGGCCGGAGCAGAGGCCCGGGTCTGGGCCACGGTGGGACTTCACCCTCATGAGGCCGGCGGGTTCGACTCCCGGCAGGTTTCGGAAATAAAATCTCTGATCGCCAACGAGAAAGTGCTGGCCGTCGGCGAAGTGGGGCTGGATTTTTTTCGGAACTATGCCCCCCCTGCCCGTCAAAAAGAGTGCTTCCGGGCCATGATCGCCTTGGCCCGGGAAGTCTCCCGGCCCCTGGTCGTTCACGACCGGGAGGCCCATGAGGACGTCCTGAACATCTTAAAAGAAGAAAAGGCCGAAGAGGTGGGGGGAATCTTTCACTGCTTTTCCGGAGACTGGCCCATGGCCCGCCGCTGCCTGGACCTCCATTTCTTGCTGTCCGTCACCGGGGCGCTCACTTATAAAAAAGGGAGTATCCTGGAAGAGGTGGTTCGCCGGGCGCCCCTGGAAAGCCTGCTTCTGGAAACCGACGCCCCTTTTCTGACACCTCACCCTTTCCGGGGAAAGCGTAACGAACCGGTGCAGCTCCTGCACACCGCGGCCCGGATGGCGGAGATCAGGAGGATGGGGCTGGAGGAGTTGGGGCGGGTTATTTATGAGAATACCTGCCGAGCGTTTAGAAAAAAATTTAAATCCGAAATCCGAAGCACGAAATCCGAAACAAACACGAATTTTCAAAATTCAAATGATCAAAACAGAAACCGTTTCGAATTTTGAGATTCGGTCATTTGAATTTGTTTCAGATTTGGAATTTCGGATTTCGAGTTTAACTTAAAACAGGATGATTATGTCTTCATTTTCATTGATCCTTGCCTCCCAATCCCCCCGCCGTCAGGACCTGTTGCGGGATCTGGACATCTCCTTCCGGGTGGAGGCCGCCGACGTCGAGGAGGTACCCCGGGCCGGGGAAAGGCCGGTCATCTTTTCCAAACGGATGGCTCAGGAAAAGGCCCGGTCGGTCTCATTGAAGTTCCCGCAGGACTGGGTACTGGGGGCCGACACAGTGGTCAGCCTGGGGAAACGCATCTTCGGGAAGCCGGATTCCCCCCGGGAGGCTAAAAAATTTCTGGAGGCCCTTTCCGGGAAACCCCACCTGGTTTTCACCGGCTTCTGCCTGATCAACCAATCCCTGAAAAAGGCCGTTGCCGGGTGCGTGGGTACCCGGGTAACCTTCAAACGCCTTTCCCACTGGGAAATCGATTGGTACCTGCAAACCGGGGAACCCCTGGACAAGGCCGGGGCCTACGCCATCCAGGGTCGGGGCGCTTTTCTGGTCCGGGAAATCAAGGGCTCGTACACCAACGTGGTGGGGCTGCCGGTGACCGAAGTCCTGGAAGCCTTCGAAAAAAATGCCGGATTCCGGTTGGGAGGGAACACCAAACATGCCTTTCAGCCCTGAAAATTTACGACAGGTCCGCCGGCGTCTGGAAGAGGCCTGTCGACGGGCCGGCCGTTCGCCCGAATCGGTCCAGCTCCTGGCCGTGACTAAAACCGTTCCGGTGGAACGCATCCAAGAGGCTCTGCAAGCCGGTCTCACCCTCTTCGGAGAAAATTATATACAGGAAGCCCAGTTGAAGATAGAAACCCTGGGGCAGGGAACCTGGCATTTCATCGGCCATTTACAGCGGAACAAGGCCAAAGCGGCTGTCCGACTCTTTTCCATGATCGAGACGCTGGACAGCCTTTCCCTGGCTATAGAATTGAACCGATTGGGCCTGCAGGCGGAAAAAACGTTGGAGGTCCTGGTGCAGATCAATGAGGCCGGAGAAGCGAGCAAAGCCGGGCTGGCGCCGGAAGAAGCCCTGCGGCTGCTTGAGGAAAGCGCCTCCTGGCCGGGCTTACGCATCCGGGGTTTGATGACCCTTCCCCCCTACGATCCGGACCCCGAGCGCTCCCGGCCCTGGTTCCGCTCCCTGGCCCTCCGACAAAAAGAATGGCAAAAGCAGTTCCCCCAAATCACTTTAGAGCACCTTTCCATGGGCATGTCGCACGACTTCGAAGTCGCCATCGAGGAGGGAGCGACCCTGATCCGGGTGGGCACGGCCCTTTTCGGGGCCAGGGGGTGAGAAGGGAGAAGGGAAGAAAAAGAAAAAAGAGAAGAGCAATAGGTAGGGCGTGTTCGCTGAACGCGCCGCCCAAATAGCCGAGCGCGCCGTTCTTTTGCCACAGATCCCGCCTAAGGAGGGACAGACCCCGCCTCGGTTCCCTCCGCGGGGCAGGCGCCGACGGACGACATTCACCGCAAAGTCGCAGAGGACGCAAAGGAAAGACTGGACAGGACCGAGGATTTTGACACGGGAGGCACGGAAGGACACGGGATGGAAGATGGGAGAGGGGAGCAACTGCCATCTCTCACAGAGGTCGCAAAGAAAGACGTGGACAGGATTAACAGGATAAACAAGATTTTTGCTTTTTCGGTACGTCCCGCTTTTAGCGGGAAAGATCTGTCAGGATTTGAGGAACAAGGGGGGGCATTGGTCTTTGCTTCCATCTTCCATCTTCCGTCTTCCATCTGACTTTGCAGCCGGCGATTTACAAAATCTTCTTTTTGTGTCATAAAGATAAATTACTCAGCGAACATCTCAAGGAGTTATAAAAATCCCATGGCCCTAGTCGCACCTTTCCGGGGTTTGATCTACAATCCCGAAAAAATAAGCCATCTTACGGACGTGATCACGCCGCCCTATGATGTAATTTCCCCCAAACAGCAGGAGGCTTTTTATGCCCGAAGTCCCTACAACATGATCCAGTTGGATCTGGGGAAGATCCTGCCCGGGGATACCCCCACCAAAAACCGCTATACCCGGTCGGCGGAACTGCTGAAAGCCTGGCAAAGGGAGAAAGTCCTGATCCGGGATCCCAAGCCGACCTTTTATCTATATAAAATCAACTACCGCCTTCCCGGTTTGGGCCGGCGGGAGCGGATTGGTCTGCTGGCCCTTTTGGGGCTGGAACCGTTTGACCAGGGGATGGTGCGGCCCCATGAAAAAACCTTTTCCGGCATCAAGGTGGACCGTCTGCACCTGCTGGACTACTGCCGAGCCCATTTCGGCCCGATTTTTTCCTTTTATTCCGACCCGGAGAACGAGATCCTGGATCTGCTCGGGTCCAAAGCCCAGCCCGACCCCTTCATCGACTATGAGGATGAAGACCGGATCCGGCATCATATCCGGCGCGTCACCGACCCGGCAGCCCTGAGCAAGGCCCAACAGCTTTTCAAAGAAAAAATCGTCTATATCGCCGACGGCCACCACCGCTATGAAACCGGCCTGAATTTTCGGGAAGCCATGAAACAGCGCTTCCCCGACGCCCCACCGACGGCCCCTTTTAACTTTACCCTGATGTACCTGTGCCGCATGCAGGACCCGGGACTGACCATTCTGCCTACTCACCGCACCCTGTGCCGCTTTGCCGAAGAGAAAACGCTGGGCTTCGAGAAAAAAATCTCCGAGGACTTCCTGGTGGAATCGTTTCCCTTCCGGCCGGCGAACAAAAAAAAGGTGAAGAAGGAATTTTTGGCCCGCTTTCAGGAAACCGCCCGGCAGGGGCAGGTATTCGGGGTCTATTCCGCCCAGCCCCCGGTTTTTTACCTGTTGACCCTGAAAAAGACCGGTTTGGAAGGAAAATGCGCCGAGGATCTCCCGTCGATCTTAAGGGAACTGGATGTCATGATCCTCAGCCGTCTGGTTTTCCAGAAGGTCCTGGGGATCAAGCCCGAAGAATTGGATCGAGAGAGCCTGATCGAATACCGCCAGGACCCCGCCGAGGCCATGGAACTGGTGGATTCCGGGTGGTGCCGGCTGGCCTTTCTGCTCAAACCCACCCTTATTGAGCAGGTTCAGGAAGTGGCCGAAGCGGGGCTGACCATGCCGCGCAAGTCCACTTTTTTTTACCCCAAAATACCAACCGGCCTGGTTATCAACGTTATGAAGCCGAATGATTCCATCCGCATCTAACGGCTTACCGTTTCCGGCCGCGGATGAAACGCTGGACCGCTGGGGCCCCGGGCGGCTTCAAATTCTGCAGAAAAAAAACGGCTACCGCTTTGCTATCGATACAATGATCCTGGCGGATTTTATCCGTTTAAAACTTGCCGATCGGGTCCTGGACCTGGGAACCGGCTGCGGAATTCTGCCCCTGCTGCTGGCCGCCCAAATCCCCCGAGGCCGTCTGATCGGCCTGGAGGTGCAACCCGGGCTGCTGGACCTGGCCGCCCGCAACCTGCGACTCAATCACCGACAAGGCCTGATCCATCTGGTTCGGGGGGATATGCGGACCGTCCCCGCCCTATTCCGGGAAGCCTGCCTTGACGCGGTAATTACCAACCCTCCTTATCGAGCCCTGAAAACCGGACGGGTCAACCCCAATGAAGAGAAAGCCCTGGCCCGCCACGAAATCCTCGTGGACCTCCCCCAAATCCTCCAGGGAGTTCGCCGGATTCTTAAGGATAAGGGGCATTTCTTTCTGATCTATCCGGCCCGGCGCCTGGCCGGCCTGATTTTCGAAGCCCGACGATCGCGTCTGGAGCCGAAAAGACTCCGGCTGGTGCATTCTTTTCCGGAAAGCGACGGCGAGTGGGTATTGCTGGAGGCCGTTAAGTACGGGGGGGAGGAACTGACGATCCTCCCCCCTTTGACGGTTTACGAGGGGCCCGGCGTTTATTCTCCCGAGGTTCGGCGGATTCTGGAACGCTGAAACCCAGGCTTTTTTCCATCAGGATCTGCAGCCTTTCCCGGAGCTCGGAATTTTTTATTTCTCCGGTCAGGCGTTTGATGGCCCCTTTCTCTTTTCGGGTCAGGATTCGAGGTGTACCCGGCCAATCTTCGACCAGAATTTTCCTTTCGGGCTCGTCCGGCGGCAGGGCGCCCATCTTCAACCGCAACTCTTTGATGACCGGCCGTCCCAATTCCTGATTGATCCGGTTCCTGAAATTCTCCCTTAAAAACTGTAACTGCTGGCCGGCCACCGGGTGGGAAACCGCCACCACCAGCACCCCTTCCCGAAGCCCCTCCAGACACACAAAGGGACGCAAAGATTCCGGCACCATCCGGGGCCAGATTTCCAGGATCTGAGGCACCGCCGGATCCGGGGCCAGGGCACCGCCCTCGATTAAATCCCGAAGAACTTCGCTTAAAGGTGTTATCTTTTTTTTCATAAACCGGGCTCTCCCCTTATGTTGGCTTCATGAAATTTAATTGACAGGTTTAACAAACCATTTTATAGTTTGAAACGTTGTTAAAGTGAACATCTTCCTCATCAGGGTCTAGAGATTCTTTCTTTATCCATACTCAACCTTTGTTTCTACCAGCTGTTAAGTAAAAATTTTGGGTTGGTTTCGCAGCCTGTTTTTATATCACAACGTACCGCCTTTTAGTAATAAACAAAATTTCAGATCATCGGCTCATCGGAGAACCGCGCTGTCAGCAATGGTCCTCATTTCTTCCGTCAATCCGGCCCGCTTTTCCACCGATACAGGAAACGTATCTTTTTGCCAAAGGAGGTGAAATCCGTTTTAGTCAGTCGTGCGCTAAGGATGGACCATATTCGAATTTATTTAAAGGAGGAGACATGCTACAAAAAAAAGTTATCCTGACCGAAGACGAAATGCCCCGGCAGTGGTACAACATTCTACCCGACATGCCCAACGGCATGAACCCCCCTCTGCATCCCGGTACCGGGAAGCCGGTAGGTCCGGACGATCTGGCCCCGGTTTTTCCCATGAATCTGATCGAACAGGAAGTCAGTCCTCAGCGCTGGATCGATATTCCGGAACCCGTCCTCGAAAAATACCTGTTCTATCGCCCCAGCCCCCTGGGCCGCGCTTATGCCCTGGAGCAATTTTTACAGACCCCGGCCAAGATTTACTTCAAGAACGAGGGGGTCAGTCCGGCGGGCAGCCATAAGCCGAACACCGCCATTCCCCAGGCCTATTACAACAAAGTCTTCGGCACGAAACGGATCGCTACCGAAACCGGGGCGGGGCAGTGGGGCAGCGCCCTGAGCTACGCCGGGGCACTGTTCGGCCTGGAAATCAAGGTTTACATGGTCCGTATCAGCTTCGACCAGAAGCCTTACCGCCGTCTGATGATGAACACCTGGGGGGCCACCTGCATCCCCAGCCCCAGCCCGGAAACGAATGCCGGGAGAAAGATGCTGGAACTAGATCCCAATTCCCCGGGCAGTCTGGGAATCGCCATCAGCGAGGCGGTGGAAGACGCCGTGACCACCCCGGACAGCAAATATGCCTTGGGCAGCGTACTGAATCACGTCATGCTCCATCAGACCATCATCGGCCTGGAGGCCAAGAAGCAGATGGAGAAGATCGGGGAATATCCGGACGTCATCATCGGCTGCGCCGGCGGCGGCAGTAATTTTGCCGGGCTGGCCCTGCCTTTCATTTATGATAAAATCCACGGGAAACAAATTGCGGTCTACGCCGTCGAACCGGCCTCCTGCCCGACCATGACCAAGGGGCCCTTCGTCTATGATTTCGGTGATACCGTTCAGATGACCCCCTTACTGGCCATGCATAGTCTGGGCCATGCTTTCGTCCCCCAACCCATCCACGCCGGCGGGCTCCGCTATCACGGCATGGCCCCCATCGTGTCCCAGTTGGTCCTGGACAAGATGATCGAACCGGTGGCCATCAATCAATTGGAGACCTTTGCCGCCGGGGTCACCTGGGCCCGGACCGAGGGCTTCATTCCGGCCCCGGAGACCAACCATGCCCTGGCCATGGTGATCCGGGAGGCCAAAAAAGCTAAAGAAGAAGGCAAGGAAAAGACCATCCTGGTCAACTGGAGCGGCCATGGGTTAGTTGACCTCATGGCTTACAATGCCTATTTTGAGGGTAAATTGTCGGATTATGAGTTGCCGGACGAGGAAATTCAGGCCTCGCTGGTAGCCCTGGAAAATTTCCCCAAACCCGTTTGTAAATAACCTTAACCCCTGGGCAGCCGGCCGGTCAAACCGGCCGGCTGCCTGCAAACAATCGTCACCATGATCGATCAATACGATTCGTTGGAAATTTACTGCCCCCAGATGGGGACCATGATGACCTTCAACTACTGCCGGCGGGTACAATCCGGCCTTCCCTGCCGTAATGCCGTGAATTGCTGGGAAACCCGAATGCCCATCGGATCCTTTTTAAAGGAGTCTTTTACAGAAGAGGCTCTGGCGGCGGCCTTCGGCGGACTTCCCAAGACCCGCCTGGAAAGAATCTTTGCCTGCGTGGAAGAATCCAAAAAAGATCAGGGGTAGGTCTCGCAGAGAACGGAGGACGGAGGACAGGAGGAAGACCTTTTATTTTCGACCTAAATTTCGAAAGATTTTTTCGCGAAGCGACGGAGTCTTTTTCTTTTTCCGCTGTCTTTGCCGAAAAAGAAAATATTATCCCTTCTGTAAATCCTGTCCAGGTCTTCCTCCGTGCTCTTCCGTGTATCCCTGTCAAAAACCCTTGTTTTTAGTTGCCTGAAGTGTCTGAGGCGAAAAACAACTTCCGCCAATTGCCCCACCCCCGAATATTTTTCTTGTCATCATTTCGCTCTTATGCTATAAAAATTGACTTTCGGGCCGTTAGCTCAACTGGTAGAGCAACTGACTCTTAATCAGTAGGTTTGGGGTTCGAGCCCCCGACGGCCCACCAGAAATCAATAACTTAGGCCACTTTTAAAGTGGCCTTTTTATTTTTTCCTCTAGTTTTTAGTCTTCCTATCGACCGGTTTCCTGGCGCCCACAGGAAAATCGGCCTTTCAGGTGGTCGTATTGATTGGCCATTTAGATCGCCTCGCCCACTCAACTCTGCAGGTTCGAGGTTCGAGCCCCTGAAGACCCACCAATTAAATCAACTTAACGATTTGGGAAGGACGAAAACGGAGAAAAGCGTCACGGTGCGCCCCTCTGGCCGGTCGAGGGTATTTTGTCCTTAATGGGGAAGGCCTTACTCGAATCCTTTATTTTAAGTATTTTTCCAGAAAGCTTTTTACCAGGACGATCGCATCCGCCGTGGCCGCTTCCTGATAAGGTGACCGCCTTCCATCTTCACCTTGATCCAGGCCTGGCATGTCGAAACTCATAGGGGCCCCTGGATAAACCTTCACCGAAATTTCGTTCGGGCTTCCTTTTCCTTCTATTTTTAAGCATTGGCTCGCCGGGTACCAGTCCCCCAGCTCACCGTGAAGTATCAGAAGAGGGGCATTAAAGCCCTTCTTCGGTTGTTCACAATACGGATAAAAGGCTATAGCGGATTTGAAAGACCGGTCTCGATTTTGAATATACACCGAGGGATCCAGCGCATAGAGCGTCGCCCATCCTCCGAATCCCCATCCGATAAGCGCTACTCGGGTTTCATCCACGAAGGGAAGTCCTGAAAGATAAATCATGGCGTCATAAGCATCATGAGCCACATCCCTAGGAGATAAAATCATATTGTAATTGTTATCTCCATAAATGCTGGAAAGCCCCCGTGATCTCAATAAATCCAATTGCAACGTAACAAAACCCCATTGAACGAAAAGATCCACCCATTGATCATGGGGCTTAAAGAAACCCCTTTCCCCCGACAACATTACGATCGCTGGGAAAGGACCACGCCCCTGCGGTTTGGAAAGCGTTCCCTTCAGCCATAAGTCGTTCCCACGAGACATGTCCAATTTAAAGGGAACTATTTCACCTGCGTAACTATAGGCCGTGATCCAAAGTAACAATGGCAAGCTTAGAATGAAATGCCGTGGTTTAATGACCTTCTCCTTTCATCTTCAATTCATATTTCATTCTCCGAAGAGCCGTGATCAAAGGGTTGGATATGCGGGAGTGGTTGAATATCCTCCAAGCGCTGGCTTCAGGGTTTCACCGCAATCGGACGACATTTGAGCAATGAAAAATAACACCGCTAGATACAAGGATAAGGCAATTGATTTTAAAAAGCCAGGATTTGATGATCCGATCACCGATACACTGCGCCGGAAAACCCGGCAATTGTTGACCGCTGCGGGAGAGGCCGAGATCGATTTTTTACAGCAATTCATTGAATTTTCTTCTCCTTTTTCTTCCGTTGGGAATTAGTCTCGATCATTTTTTTAGTTTGCCTCGCCCCCTCCCCAGAATACCTTTGCCGCTGACAAGAAAAAAACCTCCACAAGGGTAATCCCCTACACTTCCCCAAAAAAGGAAAAACAGCCCTTGGAATGACCATTGATTAGTTCCCCTCCCCAATCCTTATCTTCATCCCGTCCTCCAGTATTTCCATCGGTATCCCCTCAATGGCGGCCAATTCTTTCTCGATGGTCCGGCGGTAGGCCGGCTTGGGATGGCAGATCAAGATTTTTTCCGGAACTGCCGGCATTTTTTCAATTTCTTTCCTGAGCAGAGCCGGGGTCAAGTGTCCGGAAAGGCGGGCCAGCCGGGACTGGGAATTGGAGAAGGAAACCTCGACGATCAGGGCCTTTACCCGGTGCCCGGTCATGCGCTTCCAGATGTCCTCCGTCGGCCCGGAATCCCCGGTATAAACAACGGCTGCACCGGTCTGGTCCTCCACCAGATAGCCATAGGCCGGGACTATATGGTTTACCCGAGCGGCGTAGACCCGGTAACCCCGGATGACCAGCGGCTTCCGGGGGGTGATTTCCTCAAATTGCAGGACCGGATGTTCCGGGCTGGGGATGCGGGTAAAGTCGGGCCAGATGCGATTATTGAATATATGCCTCCGGATCTCCCGGATGACTTCCTTCCCGCTGATCACCTTGACCGGGGTCCGGGGGCGGGACATAGCCAGGTTGTCCATCAGGAAGGGGATCCCCTTGATGTGGTCCAGGTGGGCATGGGTCAGGAAGATATGGGATATCTTAAATTGGGCGTCCCGGTCCAGAGACAGGGAGATAGTGCCGGCATCCAGGAGGAGAACGTCGTCGATCAAAAAGGCCGCCGTGTTTTGTCCGGGGGCGACTGAACCCGAAGAACCCAGGATTTTGAGGTTCATAGGAGATCTTTCCTTATCACCCTTTCCCCTTCCGGACCCCCCGCCAATACCCGAAGTTCAAAGCCAGATAGAGGCTGTAATGCTGAAAGGTAATCGGACGCCGGTTCCAGAGAGAACGGAGGTTATAAGTTTGGCGGTAGGCCCATTCTGTCTTCCTGCGCAGATCCTCGGGAAGAAAATGGGCGGGGTGGTAAACCACATGGTTGCGGTCGTAAAGAAGCCAGTCCCGGGAGAGGATTCGTCCCTCCTGCTCCAGTTCATCAAATAGCCGGGTCCCCGGGAAAGGGGTCAGCAGGCAATAGTTGGCCCCCGATAACTTGTTCCGGCGGACGAATTCCAGGGTCTCGTCGACGGTGTTGGCCCGGTCTTCATCAAAGCCGAAAATGAAAGACCCCTGGATCTGGATCCCCCTTTCGTGGATCTTGCGGATGGCTGAATCATAGCTTTGGCGCAAGTTGACCTTTTTTCCAATCCGGGCCATGGCGGCCACCGATAGGGATTCGAAGCCGATGAGCATCCCGATGCAACCGCTGCGGGCGGCCAACGCCAGGAGTTCCCGGTCTTCCGCAACGGACAGGGAGCATTGGGCCACCCACTTTTTCCGGAATGGGATCAAGGCTTCAAAAAGCTCCTTGGCATACTCCGGATTTCCGACCAGATTGTCGTCCACAAAAACCAAAAGCTTCCGCGGGACTTGCCGGACTTCCGCCAGAACCTTTTCCACCGGCTTGGTTCGAAAATTTCTTCCAAAAAATGAACTGACCGAACAGAAGGAGCACCCCACCGGGCACCCTCGGGAGACCTGAACGGTCCGGGGGATAAAATATTTGTGTTGCGCCAGCATCTCCCAGCGCGGAGTTGGGAATCCGGTCCAGGTCTGGCCGTTCTCGTTTTTATAAATCGGCCGGAGGCGGCCCCGGGAGGCATCGGCGAGCACCTGGGGCCACAGATGTTCCCCTTCCCCGACTGCCACCGCATCACAGTGGGTCAGGGCCTCCTCGGGTAAACTGGAGACATGGATCCCACCCATGACTACCGGAAGGCCCCGAGACCTGAAATGATCGGCCAGAGCGTATCCCCGCGGGGCGTTGGCTGTCATCACCGACAGCCCCACCAAGTCGGCCCGGAGATTCAAGTCTACGTCGGCCACGGCCTCGTCGAGACATTGAACCGTTATCTCCCGGGGTGTGACCGCCGCCAGCAGCGGCAGGGCCATGGGCGGCAGGGTAAAGGCCGACTTTTTCTTCCGCCAGATATAGGACCCGGCGGCAGGAGCGATCAAAACCACCTTCATCGTTTTCGTACAAGAACCATCTCGAGCATTTATCCCTATCTTTTTAAAGTGGAGTATTGGAGTAATGGAGGGATGGTTTTAAATGCAATACTCCACCACTCCAATACTCCCCATGTTTGGCCATGATTTATTTAGAGACTATCCAGCAGTCTTTGGTGTATCCGGTCGAAGCCGCCGTTGGACATGATTAAAACCACATCACCGGTACGCACCGAACCGCGCAGGAAATCCAGAATCCCCTCCGTATCCGGAAAATAAAAGGCCGGACGTCCCGCCCCCTGTAAATCTTCCACCAGTCGCTTTGATGAAAAACGTTCCTCTTCGGCAATCTTGGCCAGATCGGGGGGTTCCCGGACGACCACCAGGTCCGCTCCGCCCAAGGCGACCGGATAATCCGCCTGAAAAATCCGGCGCCGGCTGGTATTGGTTCGCGGCTCGAATACAGCCACCAGACGCCGGTCCGGGTATTGGTCGCGGATCGCCCGGATGGTCTCCCGGACAGCCGTTGGATGGTGGGCAAAATCGTCGATCACCGTGACGCCGGCTTTAACTCCCCGGACTTCCTGCCGCCGATGGACCCCCTGGAAACCGGACACTCCCCGGGACATGGTCTCCGGAGACAATCCGATCCGGGCCAGCAGCGGCACGAGGGCCACCGTGTTCAGAACATTATGTTCCCCGGCCAGGGGGGATTCAAACCCCTGAAAAAATCGACCGCGATGATACACGTTAAAAGAAGTCCCGGTGGGGCGGGTCCGGATTTCCCGGGCCGTCCAGTCCCAGCGGTCCTCCAGCCCGTACGTCTCCACCGTGCATACCGCCCGGGGGAGTATCTCCTGAATCTGCGGATCGGGGCCATGGGCCAACAGCAGGCCCGTTTCGGGTAGCAGGGCGATAAAACGGGCGAAGGCCGACTGGATGGCATTCAAATCACTGTAGATATCGGCGTGATCGAATTCGATGCTGGTCAGAACAGCCAGGTGGGGGCGGTAATGGAGAAACTTGGGTCCTTTATCGAAAAAAGCCGTATCGTATTCATCCCCTTCGATCACGAAATAGGAACCCCGGCCCAGTTGATAATTCCGCTCATACCCCCGCAGGAGCCCTCCCACCATAAACCCGGGCGAAAGCCCAGCCTGATCGAGGATGGAGGCCAGGAGGGCCGAGGTCGTGGTTTTCCCGTGGGTTCCGGTAATGACCAGGGGAATTTTCCCCTCCAGGAAAAAATGACCCAGGGCCTGGGGCAGGGAAAGGCAGGGCAGATCCTGACGGATCAGTTCCTGGGCTTCGGGATTGCTGCGGGTAATCACGTTGCCGACAATGACCAGGTCCGGCGGCGGGTTGAGGTTTTCAGGGCCGTATCCCAGCCGGACGGGGATCCCCAGGTTCTCCAGGAAGGTGCTCATCGGCGGGTAGACCGCCTGGTCGGAACCGGTGATTCGATAGCCCCTCTCCTGCAGCATCCCGGCCAGAGAGGCCATGCCGGTCCCGCAGATGCCCATAAGGTGGATATGACTAATTGCGGGTGGAATACGATGGTTCATGCAATTCGATCCAAACCACTGAAAATCCGAAATCCGAAATCCGAAACAAATCCGAATGACCAAAATTCAAATTACCGAAACGTCGGCCCCTTCCGCGATCCGGCAATGACGTTTTATCGTTCCCATACTCCGACAGGGGAACGCAAGATTTGGACGCTCCGGCGTCAACTCCGAACCCCGCAGTGTACTCCCAGGCGGGCAACCACAGGGGGTTGCCCCTACTGGTTAAAGACCATTTCATTTTTTCTTCTTTTTTTCCTTCCCTTCCGGCTTTTCGCTCTTTACCTTCAACATTTTTCTGAAATGGTTCTCCGCAACCGGTCCCCCGGTTCCGGCAAATTGAACGGTTGCCGGTCCGGCGGCTTCCAGCGGCGTCCATTTCCCGTTTTCAAATTTCTGATGAACCAGGTCGTAGATGACGCCCTCCACCACCGGAACCAATCCTTTCCCTTTTTTCAACTCTTCCTTTTCAATCCAGGATAAATTTACTTTACCCTTTTGGGCCTGGAACATCCAGGGGCTGGCGTGGCACTCGCCACATTTTCGGCCTGTTTTACCGATACCGTGGCTGCCGTCCGGGGCAAAGGCCATAAAGGTTTTTCCATCCGGAAGCACCCAGCTCTCCAATCCGGCCGCGGTCAATTCCCCTCCCCGGTTCATCAGAAAGACCCAGTCGGTTTGGGGGACGCTCACCCTTTTCCCTTCCCGGCCCAATATTTCGAACTGGGTACTGGTCCGGCTCAACACCGTATGAGCGTGGCAGGCCTGGCAGGAAACCTTTTCAACGTGCTTCCGGTGCGAATAGCTGTCGGAAATTTCCTCATGGCACCGATCGCAGCGGGCATCCATCGCCCCGGGCTGCTTCTGGGAATCGTAGATCCGGCCGTCGCCGTGCATCTCCCGGGAGGTATGGCAGTCCAGGCAGGTCATGCCCAGGGCGGCGTGGACGTCTTCCTTTTTGCCCTCCCGCATCTGCTGCTGCAGGGCTGCCAGGCGGTCATGGCATTTCAGACACGTCTGTTGATCCACCGGGCCCAGTCTGTCCGCCTGGCCTTTCGTTTTCTTGACCGGCTGGTGACAACCCTGGCAGGATCCGATATGGCACTGTTTGCAAGCCAGTTTCTCATAAGGCTGGCCGGTCAGTAGTTCCAGGCCCTTCTGCTCCTTGCCGTACCAGAAAGCCAGTCCCCGGCCGGTATGATGCAGGCTGGTTTTAAAGGCTTCCTGGCGTTGGCCGTCACCGGTCTGGGTCTTCATCGGATCACCCGGCGCCGGGACGGTAAGGCCCGCAGGAGCGCTTTTATCAGTCGGTAAATTCTTCCCGGCGGGGGCCGGCTTTGGCGGGGAAACGGCTTTTTCAGCGGGGTTCGTTCTCCCGGTCGGATTGGCCGCCAAGGAGAACCCGATCAGCCCTAACACGGAAAATACCAGCAAGATAATGAACAGCTTTTTCATGGCGGCTCCTTGCCTTAATACGAAAATACCGTTCTGCGTTGAGCGTTCGGCGTTCGGCGTTCGGCGTATTAGTTTAATACAAATACTAAGCTCTGATAGGGTAGTTTTAAGCCCCTGACGGCCCTGGCTTCCGGATCTCATCACGCCTATGGCGTGATTCGTCCGGAATGACGTGGGCTTAAGTTAACGCAGATGACGGGTATAACCCCCTACGGGCAACCCCAAGCCGGATAAAATTTTCATGCTTCGCGGGCATACGATCCCGGGCGCTACTATAAAGTTATCCAATAGGAATGCCAAGTAAAAATTAGCCGTCTTGGAGCGCTGCCTCTCCGGGCTGCCTTTTTTCTTGACCCCTGGAATTACCGGGTCCTATACTGCCCCGGGATCATAGCGAATGGACGAACAATTGCTCAAAGCGTTTCTCGAATCCCGGCCCCAGGACCTGGCGCTGAAATTTTATCCCCGGGGCGAAGACCCGCGCAGCGCCCTGCTGGAAACCTTTCTCCTGCGAATGAACCGGGAAGTGGGAATCCCCTGGGTCCTCGGCGAGACCGCTGGTCTGGGGAATTTGGAGCTCCCCGCATTTTCCCTGGGGAATCAGGGGGCTTTCCGTCATTTTTATCAGGCCGTCCCGGAAGGCCTCGAGTGGCCCCCTTTTTTAACTTTGGTGAAAATTCTGGCCGGGGAAAAACCAGCCTTGCATCCCGGTACCCTGGCTGTTCTCGAAAATTTTCAGGCCCCCTTGACCATAACGGTGCTCATCACCCCTTCCTGTCCATTTTGTCCCCGGATGGTCGAACTGGCCCATAAGCTGGCCGCCGCCGGAGCCAACATCCGGACCCGCGTGGTGGATATCCTCCTCTTTCCCGAATGGGCGGAACGCTACCAGCCCAGGGCCGCACCTACCACGGTCCTCGGCGAGGAAGTCTTCCTCACCGGGATGCACTCCGAAACCGAACTCGCTGAATGGCTGGTCCGGATATCTTCCGAAGACTTTCTGCTCAGCCTTTACCGGAACGACCTGTTGGAAAAACGCCTGGACGAAGCTGTCGAACGGCTTCGGCTCCACCCGGAAAACCTGCCCCTGGCGGCTCGGCTTTTGGAGGCGGAAGAATTCGGGATCAAGCTGGGCGCCATGGCCCTTTTCGAAGAACTCATCGACGCCGAAAGCGACCTCCAGGGCGGAATTCTGGAGGCCCTGGCCCCCCTGCTGACAGGATCGCCGGACCAGGTGACGGGGGACGCGGCCTTTCTGATCAGCCGGGTCCGGGACCCGCGGAAGAAGGCCCTTCTGCAAGGGCTGCAGAATCATCACAATCCCGAAATCGCTGAAATCGCCCGTGAAGGGCTTTCCGGAGAGGAAACAAATCAAACATCGAACATCGAATTTTAATACGAAATAAAACCTGTTGCTGGTTACTGGTTACTGGTTAAAAAACGTTCGGTCCGTTAAGATTAACAATTAAGAATTGATTATTAGGTTTTTCTTTTTTCCAGAAAGGTTCTCCTTGCGTCTCGTTGTCCAGCGCGTTAAACAAGCCTCGGTTCGAGTTCAACAGGAAACCGTGGGGGAGATCGGTCCCGGTTTGTTGATTTTTCTGGGCGTCGGCCAGGACGACACGGAGGAGGATGTGGGTTATCTGGTGGAGAAGGTTCTGCATCTGCGGATCTTTGCCGATGATCAGGGCCGGTTCAACCTCTCGGTAATGGACCTTCACGGTTCCTTATTGATCGTTTCTCAATTCACACTCTGGGGCGATTGCCGGAAGGGGCGGAGACCTTCTTTTTCCCATTGCGCTCCACCCGAAAAGGCCGGGCCCCTTTATGAATTGTTTATTCAAAAAATCAAGGCGGCCGGCCTGCCGGTGGCCGGCGGCCGCTTCCAGGAAATGATGGAAGTTTCCCTGATCAATGATGGGCCGGTTACCCTCCTGCTGGACAGTGGGAAAAACTTTTAATGCGAAAATAAAACCTGTTGCTGGTTGCTCGTTGCTGGTTACTGGTTAAAACGTCCGGCCCGTTAAGAATTAACAATTAAGAACTGATTATTGATTATTAGCCCTCAAACTATAAGGAGAAAATAACATATGTTTATCGGCAAAACTTTTGGCCAGGTTTCCGTGGGCGACAAGATAAAGGATGCCCTGACCCTCACAGAAACCCATATGATCCTGGCCTGCGGGCTGTTCAAGGATTTTAACGCCCTCCACGCCAATGCCCTGCTGGCCGAAGCCCTGCCGTTGAAAACCCGGATCGTCCACGGTCCGCTGACCGCGGCGGTGATGGTCGGCGTCCTGGGGAACTTTTTCAGCGGTACGACCATCGCCTTCCTGGAAGAGACCATCCGCTTTACGGCCCCGGTCCGCCCCGGTGACACCCTGATTACCGAATGGGAGATCCGGGAGAAAAAGCCGTCAAAAAAATATGTCGGAGGCGTCATCGTGCTGGCCGGGGTCTGCCGAAATCAAAAAGGAGAAACCGTAGCGGAAGGCGAAGGCAAAATGCTCATTACCAGCGAGGCCCCGGCCTTATGAACACCCCCGAACCCCTGCCGCCCTGCATGATCTTTGTCAGCAAAGAAGGGAAATGGTACCATGAAGGCGCCGAGATCAGCCATCGTCCCATTTTCCTCTGGCTGATCCAAAACCTGGAAAAAGACGACCGGGGGGATTTTATCGTCCACCTGAACAATCAGAAATGCGTCCTGGAGGTGGAAGATACCCCGCTGGTCGTGCAGCGGGTGGATTGGTCTGCCGCTGATCCGGCGGGTGAGGAAAAATTCATCCTGACCTTCAATGACGAGCGGCAAGAAGCCCTGGACCCCGAATCCCTGTGGCTCAGCCGGGAAAATGTGCTCTATTGCCTGGTAAAAGACGGGCGCATCCCGGCCCGGTTCCTGAGGGCCGCCTACTACCAGATCGCCAATTATATCCATGAAGACGACCAGGGGATTTTTTTCTTAGCGCTGAATAAAAAAAAGTATCCTATTGTGGTGCAGGGGTAGAGGTAGAGGTACTGGTTGCTGGTTGCTGGTTTAAAAACATAATACGAAAATACCGTTCGGCGTTCCGCGAAGAAGTTCAATACAAAGGCGACTTGGCTTAGCTAAATACGAAAATTGAATGCAAAATGCAAAATTATAAGACAAAGACTTTTTCATCCCAGGTAGGGGGGATGGCTTTTTAAGGAGAGAGCGGGCAGGCACGGGGGCCTGCCCCTACTGGCCCTTTCATTTACAATTAATAATTAACAATTGATTATTGATTATTGTTTTTCCGTAGGGGAGGGTTTATCCCCCCCGCCTCTAGCTGCTCGTGATACCGGGGAGGCCTTACTTCGTAGCAGCCAGCATCCTGAGGCATTCCCTCAACACCGCCTCCACGGTTAAGGAAGGCCAGGTGCCGTCAGAGCGCCGGACAACCGTTTTCCTGCCGATCGGTCCCCAGAGATGAGGATCGGTCGGCCCGAAGAGGGCCAGCGTCGGGAGGTTTAAACAAGAGGCCAGGTGCGTCACCCCGGAATCATTGCCTAGATATCCGTCGCTCCAGCTGAGCACACCGGCCAGGAGGGCCAGACTGGTCTCCTCCAGGATCGGGAAGCCCTGCCCCCCTATCAGAGCCCGGATTTCCGGCCTGACCTCTCTTTCCACCGGCCCTAAAATGAAAAAAGGAACGGCTGCTTGCTCCTGCCGCAGCTTTTCGGCCAGGGTCAAAAAATTTTCGATGGGCCAGTTTTTTTGAAGACCTCCGCTTCCGGGGTGGATGGCCCAGATCGGAATCCCTTTGGAAACCTCCAATCCCAGGCTCTTTAAAAGGGCCTCCCCGGCCGATCTTTCCCCCCGGCTGGAGACCAGATAAACTTTCGGAGAAATCCAGGATATGTTTAAAGCGTTCAGTGCCACCTGTTGGACCAGGGGGATGGATTTTCCGGCGGCCTTATCCGGGAAAGAGGGTATCCAGACGACCTCCGCAGAACCGGCCTCCTTGATATTTTCAGCCAAGAGGTCCGGAGGCCGAGGCGCAAACACGTAGACCCGCTGGATTTTCTTTAAAAAGGCGGACAGCCCTTCCGACAAGCGGGGCGTTCCCTGGTACAGACCGGCCCAATCCTTACCCATGGTGGAATGCAGGTCCCGAACTTGAAGGCGGTGCTGCAGCAAGGACAGGTTAGACGGATTTCCGGCCAGCGCCAACCGGCTTCCTGAATGATGCCGGCGCAGGGATATCAGGGCCGGCAGGGACAGCAGCAGATCGCCCAAGGCCCCCTGATGGATAATCAACCAAGGAGATTTCGATGAATACACTGTTAATACTATCGCGGCCGGAAGGTTTTCGGCAGGAACCGCGTGGCTGGTCCTTCTCCCCCTTCCAGGAATCCCCGCTGAAAAACGGCCTGGAGATCGACTGGTCCTCTTTTCACCTGGTATCCATGGAGCCGGGTTCGATCCGGGGCAATCACGTCCACCCGCGGGTTACCGAATGGCTTTTATTCCTGGGCGCTCCGTTCCTGCTGGTTTGGCAGGACGAAGGTTCGGAGCTTGTTCAGCAAAGACGGATCGATGATCACCACACACTGGTGGTCATCCCGCCCCGGGTCAAACACGCCGTTCAAAACCTCGGGCCGGGGTCCATCTACCTGACGGCCTTTCGCAGCCTGGCCGCGGAGTCCTCGGCAGTGGAGACCGTAGCAACGCCTTTAATTAATAATTGAGAATAACTTCTCTGATATTCTGCGCTCTTCCCCTAAGGAAACATTCCTCCATTGGCCGGAGGACCGCTCGGGCGGCCGCCATGCTGGGGGCAGAACAACAGGGGCTCCGTGCCTCTGCGGTATACCTCTTCCTGCTTTATAGGACACTCCGGATTGGCCAAGGCCTCGTTTTGCGGATCGATCAGGGCCGTCACCACCCCCTCGGGTCTGGTAAAATCCATGACCGGTTTGTTTTTCAGGGCCCCTTCCATGAAACGGGCCCAGAGAGGAGCGCAGACAGCCCCCCCGGTAAAACCCCGTCCACCCGGCCGGGGTTTGTCATGGCCCACCCAGACGCCGGCGATTAACTGCGGCGTGTACCCGATGAACCAGGCATCCCGATAGTCATCGGTCGTTCCGGTCTTGCCGGCCGCCGGCCGTTCCTGGGCGAAGCCGGCGATGGTCTTGCCGGTCCCGTAGCGCAGCACATCCCGCAGCATCTGGGTGACGAGGTAGGCCGTCTCCGGGGGGATAGCCGGCTGGGACGTTAACGGGTCCTCCAGCCAAGTCTGCCGGTTCCGGTCGTAAATCCGCAGGATGGTCCGGGCCTCCACCCGCTGGCCTTGATTGACCAGGGGCACGTAGGCCTGGACCAATTCACTGAGGGTCACCTCTTCCGTCCCCAGGGCCAGCGACAGATCATTCGGGGAACGCAGGGAAAGTCCCAGACGGGCGGCGTACTCCACCATGAAGGGCACCCCGATGGCTTCCAGCAGCTTCACGGTGATGATGTTGTTGGAAAAGGCCAAAGCCTTGCGGAGCGTCACGGTACCGTCCAGTTTGCGTTCATAATTCAGCGGGGTCCATTTTTCCCCGTTTCCCCGGTTGTAGGCCACCGGCGTATCGTCCCAAAGACTGCTGGCCCGCTGGCCCGAATCCAGGGCGGCCGCGTAGATCAAGGGCTTGATGGCCGACCCGGGCTGCCGTTTGGCATAAAAAGCCCGGTTGTAGGGACTTTTCTTGAAATCCACCCCGCCCACGGCGGCCAGCACGTTTCCGGTTTCCGGATCCAGGCAGATCAGCGCCCCCTGGAGTTCGGGGTTCAGACGGGGCACGCCCAGGCTGATGACCCGTTCGGCCAGTCGCTGCAATTCCAGATCCATGGGACAGGTTACTTCCAGGCCGCCCCCCTCGACGATCTCCGGCCCGAAACGCTCCTGTAGCTTCTGGCGCAGATGCTCCAGGTAATAAGGGGCCTCTCCCGGCTTGATGATGCTGATCGGAGCGGCCTTCAGTTTTTCGCCCCGGGCGCCCGGGACCATGTTCAATTCCACCATCCGTTTTATAACCAGGTTGCGCCGTTCCCGGACCTTCTGCGAATCCCCCAGGGGATTATAGCGGGACGGCGCCTTGGGCACCCCCGCCAGGAGGGCGCACTCCGCCTCGTTCAGTTCCTCAGGATTTTTATCAAAATACAGACGCGAGGCCTGGGCGATCCCCCAGGCCCCGTTGCCGAAAAAAACCTCGTTGAAATACATCTCCAGGATCTTCTTCTTGGAATACTTGCGTTCGTATTCCATGGCCAGCAGTCCTTCTTTCACTTTGCGCTGGAGGGTCTTTTCCTGGGACAGGTACTTGTTTTTGATCAACTGCTGGGTGATGGTCGATCCCCCTTCGGCCATGCGGCCCTTCATCACGTCCTTGACCAGGGCCCGGGCGATGCCCCGGATATCGATGCCGCTGTGCTCGTAAAACCGAGCGTCTTCGATGGCCACCAGGGCGTTCTGCAGGAAAACCGGGATGCGTTCTATGGGCACCCAGTACCGTTTCTCGGCCAGGATCCGCCCGACGAATTGTCCCCGGATATCGAACACTTTGATAGAATTGTACCGGGAAGACAGGAGTGGATAGGGGATGACGGGCTCTTCGCCCCGCACAGGGAAACATAAGCCGCCCCAGACCAGGACAGCCGTTAAAATCCCGAGAAAAACTCGGGAGAAGAGGATGGTTAGAGGATGCCGTAACATTTCAGACACGAAGCTTCGCAATTGGGTACCCTATTATTCCCAAAAAAAATAAAAACGCAAGTCTTAGTCGAAGGTCTAGTTTGCTTTTGGACCGGAATGTGAAATAATAAGATAAAAAGGGTTAAATGGTGTCCATCTTGACGAATGATCAAACCAGAACCAAGACCCAGTTGCTGGCCGAACTGCAGCAGTTACGGAAACGGGTAACCGCCCTGAAAGCTTCCGCGACCCGGGGGCAGTTAAAGAAGAGACCGCCTCTCCCGGAGAAGACGAATTACGGTGTCCTGGCGGAGGCCGCCAACGACTTTATTTTTGTCATCGATCGGGACGATCGGGTGGCTTATGTTAACCGCTACGCCGCCCAACAGGTCGGGCGCCCGCCGGAAGCCATTGTGGGTCAGCCCCGGGAAACCCTTTT
>JACRCK010000141.1 GCA_016219065.1 Deltaproteobacteria bacterium | reverse complement strand
TCACCATTTTAAAAGAAGTGCACCGGGTTTTGAAAAAAGACGGCCGGCTGTTTATCTGGAATCTGCCGGCCCGCTGGGGGTCCTCGGAACTGCTGGCCATTCTGACCGGCAAATGGCATCATGATTTCCGCTACCGGAAAAAAGACGTTCTCAGGCTGTTGCCGCCGGCCGGCTTTGAGATCGTTTCCCTTCATAAACACAAATTCCTGCCGGGAACGGCCCGGGAATGGCTGGGCCGCTGGATCGAACCGGTCCGCCTGATGCAAGGGGATGACCGCTTCTCCCGCTGGTTTCCTTTCAGCGTCTTCGCCCGGGATTTCCTGATCGTGGCCCAAAAAATGTAGGGGCGACCGGCCGGTCGCCCGAACCGGTTTTATAATGGTTATGAAAATGGAAACCAGCAAAGATCAACCCCCGGCCGTTTTTCACCTGCACGGCGTCTCCAAGACCTATCTCGTGGGAGAGGTGACGGTCCAGGCTTTGAAAAACGTGAATTTGGATTTTTTTCAAGGGGAATTCGTAGTCCTGCTGGGGCCCTCGGGCAGCGGCAAGTCCACCCTGGTCAACATCCTGGGCGGGCTCGATGTCCCGACCGCCGGCGAGGTGTTTTATCTGGATCATAACCTGACCGCCCTCGACGACCAGGCCCTGACCCTCTTCCGGCGCGAACATGTGGGCTTTGTTTTCCAGTTTTACAACCTGATTCCCAGTCTGACCGCTCTGGAGAACGTGGCCCTGGTCACCGACATCGCCGAAAAACCCATGGATCCGGTCAAAGCCCTGGACCTGGTGGACCTGGGCAACCGTCTGAACCATTTCCCGGCCCAGCTGTCCGGCGGGGAACAGCAGCGTGTGGCCATTGCCCGGGCCGTGGTCAAACAGCCGGACGTACTGCTCTGCGACGAGCCCACCGGAGCCCTGGATTACGCCACCGGCAAACTGGTTCTGGAGGTCCTGGAAAAGGTAAACCGGGAACTGGGAACCATCACCGTGGTCATCACCCACAACGCGGCCATTGCCGCCATGGCCGACCGGGTGATCCGGATCAGCAGCGGGGAAATCGTGGAGATCAGGGAAAATGAAAGAAGGGCAGCGCCCGGGGAATTGAGCTGGTAATGATCCAGCTGATTTGGCCGTTCGGGTTAAACTTGAAATCCGAAACTCGAAATTCGAAACAAATTCAAATGACCGAAATCCAAAATTCAAAACGTTTTTGTTTCGGTCATTTGAATTTTGAAAATTTGTATTTGTTTCGGATTTCGGATTTCGAGTTTCGAATTTAAAGAATTTCCCATGACCAGCCTCAACCGCAAATTGCTTCGCGATCTGCGCCACCTGAACAGCCAGGTCATCGCGGTCATGCTGGTGGTAGCCTGCGGGATGGCCACCTATATTACCATGCGCAGCGCCTACGAGTCGCTGGTGGTATCCCAGGCGGATTATTACCGGGAGTACCGGTTCGCCGAGGTCTTCGCCCAGGTCAAAAGGGCCCCGGAAACCCTGGTTCCCCGCCTGGTCGCCATCCCGGGCGTGTCCCGGGTGGAAACCCGGGTCGTCTTTGAGGTGGCCCTGGATGTGCCCGGCCTGGAGGAGCCGGCCACCGGCCGGCTGGTGTCGATCCCGGAAAACAACCGGCCACTGCTGAACGACCTCTTTTTACGAAGGGGCCGGTATATCGAGCCCCGGCAACGGGATGAGGTGATCGTCAGCGAGGCCTTTGCCGACGCCAACGGCCTGAAGATCGGCGACCGGCTGGGCGCGGTCCTGAACGGGCGCTGGCAGCGGCTCCGGATCGTGGGAGTGGCCATATCCCCGGAATACGTGTATGAAATCCGGGGGATCGAAGTCTTTCCCGACAATCGCCGTTTCGGCGTCCTCTGGATGAGCCGCGAAGTGCTCGGACCGGTTTTCGACTTCAAAGGCGGATTCAACGATCTGGCCCTCGCCCTGTCCCCCGGGGCCAACGAGGCCGAGGTCATTTCCCGGGTCGACACCCTGCTGGAAAACCACGGCGGCCTGGGGGCTTTTGGTCGGGACGAACACCTCTCGCACCGCTTCCTTTCCGATGAAATCAAGCAGGACCGGGTAACCGGGATTTTCATTCCTTCCATATTTCTGGGCATCGCCGCCTTTCTGATCCACATCATCCTTTCCCGGATCATCATCCTGCAGCGTCCGCAGATCGCCGTTCTGAAGGCCTTCGGTTACGGCCGCTGGGCCATTGGCTGGCACTATCTGCAATTCGCCCTGGTCATTGTCGCCGGAGGCGCCCTGCTGGGAGTGGCGGCGGGGATCTGGCTCGGCACCAGACTGGCGGACCTGTATGCCCGCTTTTTCCATTTTCCGCAACTCCGGTTCGAATTGACCCCCTTCATGATCGGTACGGCGCTGCTGATCAGCGGGGGATCGGCCTGCCTGGGGGCCTGGACTGCGGTCCGGAAGGCGACGGCCTTGCCGCCGGCCGAGGCCATGCGGCCCGAACCCCCGGCCCGGTTCCAAACCGGCTGGTTGGAGCGTCTGGGCCTGCAGCGGTTTTTTCACCCTTCCTTCCGGATGATCCTGCGCCACCTGGCCCGGAAAAAAATGAAAGCCTTGATGAGCATTTTCGGCATCGCCTGGGCGGTGGCGATCCTGGTGGTCGGGTTCTACTCCTTTGACGCAATAGACTACATCATGCGCGTTCAGTTTGAAGAGATTCAACGGGAGGACGCCACGGTCCTATTTCATGATCCCCGTCCGGCCCGGGTACGGCACGAGGTGAACCGCCTGCCGGGCGTCCTCTACTCCGAGACCTTCCGGGTGGTACCGGTCCGCTTGCGCTACGGGCACCGATCGAAAAGACTGGGCATCTTCGGACTGTACCCGGATGGGCGGCTCCGATCCCTGATGGATTCCCGGTTTCAGCCCGTGCCCTTGCCCTCCGCCGGGCTGGTCTTGAATACCAAATTGGCTGAAATCCTGGGGGTGGCAACCGGGGACGTCCTGCAGGTGGAGGTGCTGGAAGGCCGGCGTCCCATCCGTTCCCTGGTGGTCTCCACACTGGTCGACGAGCTGATCGGCCTAGCGGCCTATATGGACATCCGGGCCCTGCACCGCCTGCTGGAAGAGGAGCCGGCGGTTTCCGGCGCCTATCTTTCCGTGGATCCACTTCAGGCCAATCGTCTATATGCGCGGTTGAAGCAGACTCCCGCGGTCGGCGGTGTGGGGGTCCGGGAAGCCATGTTGGAGAGCTTTAGCAAGACCATTGCCGAGAACATGGCCATTTCCACCACCATGCTGATCGCTTTTGCTTGCATCATCGCCTTCGGGCTGGTTTATAATGGAGCGCGCATCGCCCTTTCGGAACGGGGGAACGAACTCGCCAGCCTCCGGGTCCTGGGGTTTACCCGGCGGGAGGTGACTTTCCTGCTGTTGGGTGAGCAGGCTCTGCTGACCTTGCTGGCCATTCCGCTGGGCTGGCTGCTGGGGTGGGGCGTCTCGGCTTTGATGGTCAGGGCCATCGAATCCGAGCTGTACCGCCTGCCCCTGGTAATTTCCGGCCGGACTTATGGGCTGGCCTTTATCATCGTGGCGGCATCGGCCTTTGTCTCGGGTCTCTTCGTCCGGCGGCGTATCCGGAATTTGGATCTGGTGGCGGTGTTGAAGACCCGGGAGTAAAGGACGTTGCACCGCAAAGGCGCAAAGGGCGCAAAGAAGATATATGAAAAACTTAAAAAAGAAACTGCTTGGTGGAGTGGCGGGGTTGATCGCGGCTGCCTTGATGATCTGGTTCTGGATGCCCAAGCCGCTGCCGGTGGACCTGGCAGAGGTTCAAAAGGGGCGGTTGACGATTACCGTTGATGAACAGGGCAAGACCCGGGCCCGGGATCGCTACGTGGTGGCGGCGCCCGTGACCGGGCGGATCAGCCGCTTGGACTGGCGGGAAGGGGATCCGGTGCAGGAAGGGCAGATGGTGGCCCGGATCCATCCGTCGCCCCTCGATTCCAGGGAACTGGCCGAAATCCGGGCCCGGGTTGAAATGGACCTGGCCCTGCAGCGGGCGGCCGAGGAGCAGGTGGAGGAAGCCCGGGCCGTTCACGGTCAGGCGAAACGGGAGCGGGACCGGCACGAACGTTTATTCAAAACCGGGGGAATTTCCCGCCAGACGTTCGAGCAGGCCGACAAGGCTGAAGTCACCAGCGCCCGCGCGCTCGAAGCCGCCAGGGCCCGGGCATCGGCCGCCGCCTTTGAAGTGCAGATAGCCCGGGCCAGATTGCTCGCCTCCAAGAAGGGCCGGGACGGATCGGCCGTGGAGATCAAGTCCCCGGTTTCCGGCCGGGTCCTGAAAATTCCGGAAAAAAGCGAGCGGGTGGTTACGGCCGGGACCACCCTGCTGGTGCTGGGTGATGCGACCCGGTTGGAGGTGGTGATCGATCTTTTATCCAGCGAGGCTGTGAAAGTCCGGCCGGGCATGCCGGTTAAGCTGGAGAACTGGGGCGGGGACCGGAACCTGCCGGCCCGGGTCCGAACCGTGGAAAGCCAGGGTTTTACCCAGGTCTCGGCCCTCGGCATCGAGGAGCAGCGGGTGAACGTGGTGGCCGACCTGCTGGAGCCGCCCGGTCCCCTGGGGGACGACTACCGGGTGGAGGCCCGCATCGTCATCTGGGAAGGCCAAAACATTTTAAAGGTTCCGGCCGGGGCGTTGTTCCGCTCCGGGACGGATTGGGCGGTTTTTCTGGACCAAGGCGGGCGGGCCCGGAAGCGGATCGTGGAAGTGGGCCGTCGAACCCCGAGGGAAGCCGAGATCGTAAAGGGCTTAAAGGAAGGGGACCGGGTCATTTCCCACCCCACCAACCAGATCGAGGAGGGAATTAAAATAAAAAAGAAGTAGGGAAAATCGCCACCGTCCAATGAATCAACCTCGTAGGGGCGACCAGCCGGTCGCCCCTACGGGGTTTTCCCCCGGCGAACAAATGTTAATCCACTTCCATCG
>JACRCK010000131.1 GCA_016219065.1 Deltaproteobacteria bacterium | reverse complement strand
CCCCGGCGCCGGGGATCTTCCTGAACCACCAGGGAAGCCCCGATGGCCCCCATGGAAAAGAAGTGCCGGGGGATAATCAGTTCCCCGGCCCCCAAGCCGAGGACTTCAGCAAAGGCCCGGCGGACCCCGGCGTTGGCCGCCACGCCGCCCTGAAAGGAAACTGGTTTGATAATGTTCTTGCCCTTGGCGATGTTGCTTTTTAAATTACGGGCCACGGCGAAACAAAGGCCGGCGATGATGTCGTAATCCGGGGTGGCCTCCTGCTGCAGATGGATCATGTCGGTTTTGGCGAAAACGGTGCAGCGGCCGGCTATGCGGGGCGGGTTTTCGGACTGCAGGGCCAGGGTGCTGAAAGCCTCGATGGTCAAACCCAGTCGATGGGCCTGCTGATCCAGAAAAGACCCGGTTCCGGCGGCGCAGAGCGTGTTCATGGCGAAATCGGCGATGGTCAGCCGCCCGCCTTCGCCGGCCTCCAGCAGGATCAGCTTGGAATCTTCGCCGCCCATTTCAATGATGGTCCGGACCTCGGGATGGGCCCATTCGACGGCCCGGGCCTGGGCGATGATTTCATTGACAAAAGCAGCGCCCAGAATTTCCGCGAGCAGCTTGCCGGCTGTACCGGTCAGGGCCAGGGACTTCAGGCCGGCCAAGGGAAATTTATCGAAAGCTTCCGTAAGAACCGCCCAGGTAGTTTCCAAGGGTTGTCCTTTGGTCCGGCGATAATCCTCCCAGAGGACTTGTTGAGCGGGTGAGACAACGACGGTATTGGTACTGACGGAACCGATATCCAAACCCAGATGGTACTCTTGCATCAACGGCTTCTCCTATGCTCTTCAGGTGTCCAGCGTTCGGCAGCGATAATACATCTCCTGGTTGAAAGGCGCAGCGGTGATTTTTCCCCCGGCGATCAACCGTTGCAGCAGGGCCAGGGTTTCGTCGGGGGGCCAACCGGTCAGTTGCGCTAGATCTTCCGCCGTACAGGGTCGCCGAGACACCAGTTTTATGATTTCGTCTTCCCAGCGAATGGTTCGGTCGCTCTGCCGGTCGGGCCGGGCGATGATTTCCGCTTGGGGGCCCAGTTGCTCCCGGATTTGAGCCAGCCGGGTGGTCTCTAGCGGCAGGGCCCAGGATTCCACCGGCGGTCGGACGACCGTGTTGATTTGAATTTTTTCCGGATTGATTGCCGCGCTTAGCTGTTTAAAGCGGTCAATCTGGTCCGGATGATCATTGAGACCCTTGATCAATAATATCTCCAGCCAGAGGCGAGGACCTTTCAATCGCCCCAGGGCCAGCAAACCCTCCAGCAGGGATTTATGATCCAAATCGGGATGGGGCCGGTTGACAGCGGCCAGGGTTTCCGGATCGACGGCATCCAGGGAGGGAATGATGAGGTCGGCGGCCCGAACCTGCTCCAGGACTTGCGGTCTAAAAAACAGGGAGGCGTTGGTGATCAGGGCCACCGGCAGGGTGTAGTGACGTTTCAGTTCCCGGATGAGGGATCCTAATTCGGGATGGAGGGTCGGCTCTCCCGATCCGGAAATAGTCAGAAAATCAATTTTTTCCGGATGGGCGGCCAGGAAGGATTCCAGCTCGGCCAGGACGGCTCCCGGCTCGATCAGGCCGATCGGGTCGATCGTCCGGCAGGTGGTCGGACCCAATTCACAATAAATGCAATCAAAAGAGCAGGTCTTATAAGGCAGGATATCCAGCCCTAAAGACCAGCCCAACCGGCGCGAAGGGACCGGTCCGAAGATATACTTCATTGCTAAAACCTGTAAGCGAATTTTCGGCAGCCAGGGGCCGCGGATTGAATCATTGCTGGCAGGGGATCAGGCCGGCGGATTGGGCCGGCTGTTCAGCACCTGGTGTATCCTTCCGGCCAGCAGGTCCGGGGAAAAGGGTTTCTCGATAAAGGACAATCCCGGCTCCAAAATACCGTATTGAACGATGGCGTTGTCGGTGTACCCGGACATAAATAAAACTTTAATCTCCGACCGCAGCACCCGCATCTTTTCAGCCAACTCCCGACCATTGATACCCGGCATGACAACATCGGTCAACAATAAATGAATGACGTCCGGGTATTCCCGGCCGATCTTTAAGGCCAGCTCGCCGTTGGCGGCCTCGATCACCCGGTAGCCGTATTGCTGTAAGGCTTCCCGGGTCAAATTCCGGACCAGATCATTATCCTCCACGACCAGGACGGTTTCCGATCCGGTGAGCAGGACACCGGTTTCGGACGGCAGGAGCCGGGGCGCCGAATATCCTTCCGCCCTGGGGAGAAAAATCTTAAAAACCGTTCCGTTACTGGGCTGGCTGTCAACCCAGATGAACCCGTCGCTCTGTTTGATGATCCCGTAAACCGTGGATAGTCCCAGGCCAGTGCCCTTCCCCAATTCCTTGGTGGTGAAAAAGGGTTCAAAAATATGGGATTGGGTTTCTTTATCCATCCCCTGCCCATCGTCTTGAACCGCTAGCAGCACGTAGGGGCCCGGCTGGAGCTTCACCCCCCATTGGCGCCCGTGGGTTTGATCCAGTGAGGTATTGGCCGTGCGGATGGTTACTTTGCCCCCTTGGGGCATGGCGTCCCGGGCATTGACCACCAGATTCATCAGGACCTGGCCCATCTGGTTGGGGTCGACCTTGATCGGCCAGGGATCGGGTTCCAGAACGGTTTCCAGGGAGACGTCTTCCCCGATCAGCCGCTGCAGCATTTTCTTGAGGTCGTTGACCACGGTGTTCAGATCCATAACCTTGGGCTGCAGGAGTTGCTTGCGGCTGAAAGCCAGCAGTTGCTGGGTGAGGGAGGCCGCCCTTTTACCGGCCTTTTTGATTTCCTCCACCTTCCCGACCAGGGGATTATCCCGGTTCAAACTCAACAGGAGCAGGTCGGCGTACCCGATAATTCCGGTCAGCATGTTGTTGAAATCATGGGCCACCCCCCCGGCCAGACGGCCGATGGCCTCCATCTTCTGGGATTGACGCAGTTGGTCTTCCAGCTTGGCCTTTTCTTCTTCGACCCGGATCCGGTCCAGGGCGTTGGTAAAAATTTCCCCGACGATGGTGAGCAAGGTTATGATTTCCTCGGACCAGGCCTTTCTCCGCCGGATGGAATCGAAGCCCAGGAAGCCGATGAGCTTGCCCCCGAAGATCATCGGGACGCAGACGATCGATTGGACGCCCCTTTCCTGAAAAGCGGCCTTTTCCTCCCGGGCCTCGGGAGGCAGCAGGGAAAGGTCCGGCACCAGGAAGACCTCCTGGCGGCTGATGGTCTGCTGAAACCAGGGCAGTCGGTCGATAGAGAGGCCGGGCTGCTGCCCGATCAGGGGGGTAATTCCTTCGGCACACCATTCATAGCTGACGTCCGCTTTGCTGCTCTGATCCTGAAAGCGGAAGATGTAGCTGCGATCGACCCCGGCGAAGGCCCCGATTCTTTTCAGGGCCTGATTGATTTCCGGCTGAAGTTCCTCCGGCGCCAGGTTGATGAAATGGGTGGAGATGGAAGCGATCAATTTTTCGAATTCCACCCGGACCTGCAGGGCGTCCTCAGCCACTTTGCGGTCGGTGATGTCCTTGAAGGTGCCGACTACTCCCAGGAAGGACCCCTCCGCATCCAGGTTGGGGGCGGCGCTGATGCTGAAGTAGCGCTCGGACCCGTTCCGGTGCAGGATAGTCCCGGTAAGATCCCGGACCGTATCGCGGGCATCCCGGGTCCTTTTGAAGATGGTTTTATAAAAGGGGATGTCTTCCGGATGGACGAAATCGATGAAATACCGCCCGATGACCTCCTCCGGCGGGTGCCCGAGAATCCGTTCCCAGGCCGGGTTAACGTAGGTGAAGGCGCCATCATTCCCCAGGGTATAAATAATATCCGGCGAGTTGGCGCTCAGGGACCGGAAACGTTCCTCGCTCTCCTGGATTTTTTGGTAGGAAATGGCGTTGTTGATGCTGATGGCGATTTGGGGAGCAATGCCCATGAGCAGGTTAAGATCGCTCTGGCTCAACTGGCGCCCGGATTTGGGGGTATCCACCAGCAGGATCCCCATGGACTCCCCTTTAAAAACGATCGGCACGCTTATAAACGATCCGGCGCCCATACGCTGGACAAATTCCAGGCTTTTGGGAGAAATGTTTTTCTTTATGCCGGAGACATCATCGATTAAAAAAGGAGTTTGGTCTCTAAAGGTTATGACGGCCACCCCTTTAGAAGTGGGATTGTCGAGACTGAAGGATACCTTGGAGAGATATTGGTTTTCCTCCGGGGAATAGCCGTAACCAAAGGAAAAGGTAAGCCTCTTTTTTCCCTTGTCGGCCATCATGACCATTCCCCGTTTGAAATCCAGGCGCTTTTCCAGGGCGTCCATTATATATTTTAACAATTCATCGATATCCAGGATCATAGAGGTGGCCTGGCCGATTTCCTGGATTAGGGTGGCCTCATTGTAGCGAATATTGATCTGTTCCACCAGGCGCTTGGCGGCGTCGCTCTCCAGGACGATATTTTGAATAATTTCTTTTTTTTCGAGATTCTTGGCAAACAGGAAAATACCCATATTTAAAACAACCGGGATTGATATGATTTCGGCCCAGGTGGAAGCAGGGAAGAAAAAGATAAAGGGCAGGAAAAACAGCAGACTAAAGGCCGAGAGATAACGGCCGGCTAATTTCCATCGATAAGCGGGTGTGGTTTTCCACGAGATAATGTATTGGCAAAAATCCCCGCGTTTATTCACACAAATCGGGTGCTCTATGGTGGCAAATTTTTGTGTATATACCTTGCCCAAGGCTTCCAACATACCCAGACGATTTTCGCATTGACCCGGATTCTCCGTGACCCCTGCTTTGGGGATGGAGAGCACCTCCATTTTTTGAGGGCCTAACTTTTTAACTTTAAAGGTAGTGGCTCGGGTAATATTGGCGGCGATCTTTTCGAATAAGGTATAAGCTAGCGGGGGGCTTAAAAAACCCATCACATACTGCCGGATGCCGCCAAAGGCCTCTGAAGAAGCAGTGAAACGCCCGACATCGCGGGAGATATGAGGGTTGCTGGTTTTTTGTTTTAAAATTTCCTGAAAAGCGTCAATCTGTTTTTGACTAAACCAGTGGCCACCGTCCTCCAACTCGTAGCAGGTCAAACCGGCATGGGCCATAATGGAATCGCTATCGACTTCGGGATGATATCTTTTTAGATAATCGAAATAATTTTTTAGCACTCGACTGTTATATAAAGGAATATTTTCCAACATGAACGGATACGATGTTTATGATACCTTAGGATTGATTTCTAAAAGGATTAGGTGCCGCAAATTTATAAATTATTCTATTTTACAATATGTTATAGCACTAAACCAAATAAAAAAATATTATCATCATTTGATAGCTTCAGGTTGATTTAACTATTTTCCAGCCGGAAACTGCAATTTACTGAAAATATTAAGAAATAGTATTTTTATTCTTGCATTTTGTTTCAAATTTCGGCAGGTGTGTTTACACAACATATTGATATTATTAATATAAGATATATAAAGGGGGCAAGATGCCTCAAAAAAGAAAGAAGCAGTTTTGAACATATTTCATTCCTTTTTTAAAAGGATCTTCACCCTTTTGAGTGAGTGGCTACTACATCTTGTAGTCCTTGCCAAATTCAGGCTATCGGAGCCAGCAGGTCCCGGCCAAAGGTTTTCCAAAGGTACTCCGTGGCCGGAAACCGGGTCGAAGTAGTTAAATTTATTGTGAAGCAGGCCCCTCCGGCACGTTGCCCGGCGGCTGTGTAGTCTGCCCTGACTCCGGACAGATTTGACCACTCAGGGCCGGGTTAGAATCCAAAAAGTCCCGCCGAGACGGGAGAAAACCCTTTGAACCTGGCAATGATATTCCAAATTCTTGATGAAACACCCAAGATCCTCAACGGGGTTTTTATCAGGATTTGGTTGGCATAAAAAAATCGGATGCTGGCCGAATGGGCCTGACGGCCGAGCAGGTTTTGGGCTGTGGCATATTGAAGCAGCATCGTAATTTGACCTATGAGGGACTGGCCTTTCATCTGGAGGATTCGGAATCTTTTCGAGCTTTCTCTCGACTGGATCTGGGACAATATCCGAGTGGTTCCACTCTTCAAGAGAATATTAAGGCCCTGAAGGAAGAAACCTGGGAGCAGATTAATTGGCTGGTAACCGGTTATGGGCAAAAGGAAGTGTTGGAGAACGGTCGAAATGTTCGTCTGGACTCGACGGGCGTTAGATTCAAATCCATATTGGGATTGGAGAAAATGAAAAAATTTTACGGTTATATTGCCTTATTTTTTCCATGGGCCAAGACTGCACGCAATTGTGATTGCCATGGGTTATCACGATAGTTACGTAAGTCAATTAGGACATACCATTTAGCTTTTTTAAATAGAAAAATGAATCCCCTCCGGTTTAACCCACCCCGGAGGAGCTACAATCCGCTGACAGTCCCCCTTGTTTTATTCCCACTCCTCACTGCCGGTCAGGATGGTTTTTTTCAGGGGCTGCACGGTGCGGTAGACCTGATCGGGGTTAAGCTGATGCCCATCCACTGTCAGCAGATGCTCGTCAATCGAAATCCCGAACAACCTTTCATTCTCTTCCAGATAGGGGCGGATCAGTTCCCAGTCCCTTGCGGTAAAGGGCGCCAGCTCGCCTCCGTTCAACTGCTCCGGTTGGATTTGCTGCCGGGGGTCCCGCACGAAGATCGCCCCGCCGGAGGCCAGGGAAAACAGGTTGGCTCCGGGATAGGGGGTTTCCTGGGGTCGGACCTGGCCCTGGGTATCCACGGTCAGACCGTTCAGAATGACGAACCCGCCCCCCTTATGGGGATCGCCGGCCATAAAGGATTCGGCCAGAAAATCCAGGGCTGTACCGTTGATGACCACCTTGGGCCGTCCCACGGCGTTGATCAACGGCCGGCCGGCCGCGTTACCCAGGACATAGACCTCCCCGCCCTTGGCGCCGTACAGAAAGGTCTGGCCCACGTCGCCGTAAACCACCAGTTTCCCGGTTTTTAAAATCTGGCCCAACTGGTCCTGGGCGTTGCCGTGGACGTAGATTTCCAGACCGTCGATGCCGGAACCCAGGTAGTCCCCGGAGCTGCCGTAAGCGTCGATGCGCACCCCCCGGGTTTCCGGTCCCAGGCCGCAGCCCAGAAACCGCTGGCCCCGGTAACCATAGCCGATAAAACGCTTCCAGCCCAGTTCGAAGGCCCGGACCACCAGGCGGGAGTCACAATCATCCCCTTCGGGCGGGAAGCGGCTGCCATCGACGACCAGGATGGTTTCCTTGCCCTGCGGCGCCCGGAGTTGGTCGCGGTGATCGAAATCGAGGCGCAGATAGGCCTGGCCTTGGGTCTCGGAAAGCAGCGGGATTTCGCCGAAGATCCGATCCAGGGTTTGCATAACCAACTGCAGCATCGACCGGCGTCGTTTCTGTCCGGTGGGGTACCGGCGGTCCAGCAGCAGCGTCAAAAATTCGATCACCCCGGCCTTCAGTTTTTCGGTCCGGGAGAACTCGACCAAGGCCCGGAGCAAACCGCTCAACCCGGGATAATCCGCCTCGGCCAGGAAAGATTGGAACGCTGCAAACAACGCTCCGACCTGGGGGGACCCCAGCCCTGCTTTCAACTGTTTTTTTAGCGCCCCGGATAGCGCGGCGGAGGACAGGTTGAGGCGATGATCCAGAGGCTGGCGGTCGGCCGGAATGTCGATTTCCTGGCCGAATTTATCGGCGCAGGACAGGGACCACCGTCCCGGTTCGGTTTCCTGGACATTGAAGATAAAAGCGCCGCCGTCGGTGTAGCTGCCGCCACGGGCGTTCCAGGTGCGGTCGGCGACGATGCCGAAGCGGGGGTCCTCCCGGGCCAGGCTCTGCAGGGTGGCATCGATGGCCTGCTTTTCGGAGCAGATGAGCCCGATTTCCACCTCCCCCTTCTGGAGGGCGAAAACCTGGGGCCGCAGCATGGCCGTATCGGTGATCCCGATCAGTTGATAGGTGTGCCGGCCGGGCAGATTCCGGGCGATGATGAAAAACCAGGGACCGTCCGGAGAACCGTGGATCTGCGTGGCCTGGATCTGGCGGTAGATCCTCTGCTTGGCTTCCGGCAACCGGTCGAAGTCCAACTCGGTGGTCGGGGCCAGGGCTTCGATAATGTATTCCAGCGGGTAGCCGTAGACCCGGTTTAACAGGTCGAAGACCAGCACCGAAACCTCGGTATCGGTCAGAAACAAGGGGACCACGTTGCGCTGGTAGAGGTACTCGCTGACTGCGTAATAATTGGCGAAGTCCCCATTGTGCACCAGGGCCTCGTCCATGCCGATGAAGGGATGGGCCCCACCCGGGTGCCAGACCCGGCCCTTGGTGGGGTAGCGCTGGTGGGCGATCCAGACATGGGCCTTGAAATCCTCCAGGCGGTAATACTGGGCCACCTGTTCGGCGTAGCCGACGATCTTCAGGATCATCAGGTTGCGCCCGTGGGACAGGACAAAGGCCTTCTTCTCCCCCAGGGAGCTGTAATAGGCCTGGTTCAGTTGGAAGGTGTTCTGGCTGATGAATTCCTCTTCAGCCTTGCGGGGGGAGAGGTTGTCCAGACGCCGTTCTTTTTGAAAGCGGGCCAGCACCTCCGGCCGGACCCGGACGAAGTAGCGTTTCACGGCCGGCGGCTCCAGCTCCAGGCCGGGGACGTCCCGATAATCGTCCACGGTGGGCACCAGGGCTTCCTGGTCCACCCGGAAAAAGGGGCGGATGTACCGCTCTTCCAGGTCTTTTTGAACGGCCGGATCCAGTAAGGCCACCTGGTACAGAAAGTCCTTGTCGAGGGTCTCCTGATCCACCCCCAGCTTGGAGGCCTCCAGACCCACGGCGGCGATGCCCCCGCCTTTGCCGTTGCCGCGGTTGTGCATCTGCACCGAAGGTTCAAAGATATGGCGCCCGCTGACCGGAATGTTGCAGGCGAATCCGGTGACGCCGCAGCCGCCTTCTTCCGCCTCCGGCCGCCGGGGCGGGATCGGCCGGGCTTGCCCCAGTTTTTCGAGCAGCAAGGCCCGGGATTGCAAAATGGCTTGACTCTGGGATAGGTGTTTCATAAAGCTCTCTCAATGGAAATTATGGTTAATTACTATCTTGAATTGGTAGTAATGGAGTGCTGGAGTAATGGAGTATTGGAGTATTGCATAAGAACGAACGTCCAACATCCAACATTGAATGTTGAGCGTTGGATGTTGGATGTTGAGTGTTCGTCTGTCATTACCATCACTCCAACACTCCAACACTCCGGGTTACTCCAACTCCCCGTCCAAAGTTTTCGGGTCGACATAGTCCAGATGGACCAGCAGATCCCAGCGGCCCACCAGGTCTTTGAGCCGCCGGAGTCCCAGCCGCTTCAGCAGGCGGCGCAGTTCCTTCATCCAGGCGGCGTAGGTGTTGATGATCCGCTGGGTGCCCCAATCCGTGGCAATGAGGTTGGTCAGTTCCGGATCGGTGGTGGCGATCCCCCGGGCACAGCCCCGGCCGGACTCGCAGTTGTGGCAGCGCAGGCATTCCAGGGACACCAGGTCCAGGGTGCCCAGGCAGATGCCGTCGGCCCCCAGGGCGATGATCTTGGCCATGTCAAAAGCCGTCCGGATACCGCCGCTGGCGATGATGGTGATCTTGTCGCGGATGCCCTCTTCTTTTAAAAATTTGTGGACTTTGGGCACGGCATATTCGAGGGGCATGGCGATGTTCTTCTTGGCGATGTCCGGCGCGGCCCCCGTCCCCCCGTAGCTGCCGTCGAGCTGCAAGATATGGGCGCCGGCGAAATAACTGCCTACGGCCACCATATCCACATCGGTGGGGGTGGAGACCTTCACCGAAACCAGGGCCCGGGGATTGATCGCCTTGATCCAGTCGATATGTTTTTTATGGTCTTCCACCGAATAGACGCTATGAAAGGGGAAGGGCGAAAACAGGGAAGTCCCCACCACCGCTTCCCGCATGCGGGCCACCTCGGGGGTGACCTTATCCCCCAGTAGATGGCCCCCCAAGCCGGGTTTGGCCCCCTGGGCGTATTTGAACTCCACGATCCGAACCCGTTGGATGGTTTCCTCCCGCACCCCGAACAGGCCGGTGGCCACCTGGGTGATCAGGTGGTCGTCGTAGGGGATCAGGTCATCGGGATAGCCCCCTTCGCCGGTGCAGCAGAAGGAGCCCCAGGCGGTGGCGGCCCGGACCCGGGAGAGCATGGAATGGATGCTGACCGAGCCGAAGGACATGCCCCCCAGATAAAAGGGAACCGGGATCGTTATTTCTGGACGGCCGTCGCCGGTCCGGTTCAAGTCCAGTTCCAGGGAGATGTCCTCGTCCGGGCAGTCCAGGGCTTTCCCCGGGGGAATCAGCAGCCGGAGTTTGTCAAACCCCCCGCCGGAGTCCCCGGTCTTGTAATTCAGGTCCTGATAAGGGATCTCTCCGCTTTCGGCCATATACCAGGTGCTGGCCAGCAGGTCGGCGGTCCAGCGGTGGTCTCCCAAAACCTCGAAGGAGGGGTTGGGATTTATCCGGATGGCCTCTTGAGGGCAGCGCGTAAGGCAATGAAATTCGTTGCCCTGACAGGAGGGTCCCTGACAAAGGTAGTCCTCGGCCACCCGGGGGCGCTTCCGGCCGGCCCGGTAGACACCGCGCGGGCAAAGGTCCACGCAGAGGCCGCAGTTGTCGCAGGCACCGGTGATCACGATCCGTTGCTTGCTGAGCGCATGCCGGAAACGGGACGGGGCCCTTTTGATTTCGGGGGGGAT
>JACRCK010000130.1 GCA_016219065.1 Deltaproteobacteria bacterium | reverse complement strand
CTGAAGGAGAAATATCAGATATTCGGGTTTGCCCGGATATCTTTCAATGATGTCATCGATGGAAATCTGTTCTTTGTTCACACTGAACCTCCTGTATGGGTCATTTTTACAGGAGCACTTAGGCAATAGCTATGCCAATCAATTTAACTTATTGATTTTAAATGTTAAAAATATTAGAAGGGCGGATTCAGTCAGGATGGCCAAAGAAAGAAGGGTGTTTCAAAAAAAAATACTATTTGGCGATTATTAAAAATATCTTTATATTTCAGTTAGTTTTAAATAAATAGCCTATTGGAACAAAATGAAACATATGAAACATAAAACCATTTATTCAAGACCCATTTTTTTCATTTTCCGCCAAAGTGAGGTTCGACTTATGCCTAGTAAATCGGCTGCTTCCAGGCGGCGTCCCCCCGATTTCTCCAGGGCTTCCCGGAGGAGGTCCCCCGCGGGTGCTTGTGTTTCCTTTTTCGTTTCGGCCTTTTTATTTTCAGGGAGCCTTTCTTTCATCAGTAATTCCAGGTTGGGAAGGTGGCGTTGAAAGATTACCGGCCCTTTTACAAAGACAAAGGCATATTCCAAGATTCTTTCCAATTCCCGGACGTTTCCCGGCCAGGGGTAGCTCAAAAAGGGGCGCATCACTTTGGGATCGACCCCGCGGACCTCTTTTTTATATTTCCGGTTGAGGCGGGCCAGAAAATGTTCCACCAGCAGGGGAATGTCTTCGAGCCGTTCCCGCAGGGGCGGCAGGATGATGGGGACCGTACGGAGACGATAAAAAAGGTCTTCCCGAAATTGGCCTTCGGCCAGGGCTTTGATCAGGTCCCGGTTGGTGGCGCTGATGATCCGGGCCTCCATGGGGATCAGCCGGGTACCCCCCACTCGTTCGAAGACCCGTTGTTCCAGGACCCGCAGGAGCTTGACCTGCAATTCCGGTTTCAATTCCCCGATCTCATCCAGAAAAAGGGTGCCCCGCCGGGCCAGCTCAAACCGGCCGACCTTGGAACGAATGGCCCCGGTGAAGGCCGCTTTTTCATGTCCGAAAAGCTCGGATTCCAACAGGGTCTCGGCCAGGGCCGAGCAGTTGACGGCTACAAAGGGTCCTTCCCGAAAAGACGAATGATGGTGAATGGCGCGGGCCACCAGCTCCTTGCCGGTGCCGCTCTCACCCTGGATCAGCACATTGGCCTCGCTGGCGGCCACAGCGGGCAGGAGTTTGAAAAGCCGCTGCATGGCCGGTCCTCGACCGACGATTTCGGAAAAGGTCAGGGGTCGGGAAGGAAAACCGGGCTGCTCCTCCAGGCTGCCGATGAGCCGAAAGGTTTCCACGGCGCCGATCACCCTTCCGGTCCGATCCCTTACCACGTTGGTATTCACCAGCATCGGCATCCGGGCGCCCTTCTTATCGAGCATGCGCACATCCTGATCGAACCGCGTAATCCCGCTTTCCAGCGTCATCCGCAGCGGACACCCGCTTTGGCAGACATCCGACCGGAAGATCTCCCAGCAATAACGGCCCAGGACTTCCCCCCGCTTATACCCGGTTATTTTTTCCGCCGTCTGGTTGAACGAGGTGATTTGCCAGCGGGTATTGATGGTGAAAATCCCTTCGGCGAGATGTTCCACCAGGCTTTCATAGGTCAAGGCGGGCAGGCTGGGAAAATCGGTCGCCCGATCAGGCCGATTCTGGGCCATCAGGGGCAAAGATTCGGCATCCCGAATGCTGATGATCACGCCGGTCACCAGTTGATTGATGCCGACCAGCGGGTTGATGGAAAAGATGCAATCGAAGCCGATTCCCTGGGAATCGATGGCCCGGGCCGCCAGCCGTTGTGAACTTCCCCCCCGGCTCAGGGCCTGATCCAGTGAGGACATCACCTTGGCCAGATCGGGGCCCTCGAACAACTCCTCCAGAGAGACCCTTTCCCCCGGCGCCAGGCCGGACCGCAGCAGGTGTTGGGCCAGGTCATTAAAGCCCAGGACCCGGTGGTTGCGATCCAGGACCAGGATGGCCTCTCCGGTAAAATTTTCCGGGAGAACATTCGTTCCATTGTCGTCGGCTTTGGCGGTCATGACTTATACTTATAACGGGGGACGATTAGGCTGGCGGCGCTGCTAGCCAATAATACGGGTTACTTCTTCATCCTCCAGGAAAGAGGAGACATTCCAGCAGAGGGCCCGCAAGTCCTTGTCCACTATTCCGGGGGCCAGCAGTTGCCCTCCTTCAAAACCCCGGGTCCCAACCAACAGGACGATTTTATGCAGCTTCTCCCGGTAGTCTGCTTCGTCCCGGGTGAAGGCCCGATGATAAGCCGCCACCAGGGTGTTTACCCGGTTTATGGAACACCGTTTGCAGGTTCGATCAGGCATGGTTTCTGCGGCTCAGAATAAAGTGAGAAGTTTAAAAACCATAGGGTCCGTCCGGCTGCAATACTATATCTTACTTTCGGGATCAGGTCAAATGGCAAGCAGTTTTCCAGAGAGGATGGGCCGGGTGAATCCCGGCCCATTCAACCGGGGTCAGCCCTAAAAAGATTGACAATCCCGTCTGCTTTGGGATTATTATGGGCGTTATCAGTTAATGGAGGGACGCCATGGGTAATTTGCTGTTTCATAAAGAGCACTGCTGGATTCGTAGCGAGGGGGACATCGGCACGATTGGTATTTCGGATTTTGCCCAGAATCAAATGGGCCAGATCATCTACGTGGAGATACCCGAAACCGGCCGGGAACTGGCGGTCGGGGAGGAATTCGGCGCCATTGAATCGAGCAAGACCACCTCGGACTTGATTGCACCGGTCAGCGGGGAAGTGCTTGAAGCCAACACCAGCCTGGAGGATGACCCGACCCTGATCAACCGTTCGCCCTATGACCAGGGCTGGATCGCCCGGATCCGGATCAGCCAGCCGTCGGAACTCGAGGGGCTGCTGGACGAAGCCTCTTACCTGCAAAAGGTATCCGGATAGCATGGGATTGACCCTGGGCATCATCGGCGCGGGACCGGGAGGCTATGTCGCCGCCATCCGGGCCGCCCAGTTGGGAGCCCGGGTCGTGGTGGTCGAGCAGGAGGCCGTCGGCGGCACCTGCCTGAATTGGGGCTGCATCCCCACCAAGACCATCAAGGCCACGGCCGAGGCCATCGAACAGTTGCACCGGGCTCAAGAACTGGGCCTCGACCTGGAGGGCGGGTTTCGCCCCAACCTGGAGCGGATCATGGCCCGGAAAAATGCGGTAATCGCCATCCAGGCCCAGGGGATCCTGAACATTTTAAAAAGTTATCAGATCGAATACTGGGAGGGTACGGGCCGGGTGCTGGACCCGCAAAAATTGCGGGTCACCGGATCGGCGGGCGAATCCCGGGACCTACCGGTGGACCGCCTGATCATCGCCTCCGGGTCGAAGCCCCTGGTTTTTCCGGCCTTTCCCTTTGACGGCCAAAATATCCTTTCCAGCAACGACGCCCTGGTTTTGCAGGAGATCCCGGAATCGATTCTGATTATCGGCGGCGGAGTCATCGGTTGTGAATTCGCTTTCATTTTCCAGGCCCTGGGCAGCCGGGTGACGGTAGTCGAGGCCCTGCCCCGAGTGATCGGACTGCCTTCGGTCGATGAAGACTGCTCCAAAATTCTGCAGCGGGAGATGAAGAAAAAGAAAATTGCCCTCTACCTGGACAAGACCGTGGAAAAAACCGAGGTGCGGGAGGGCCTGGTCAAAGTGACTATCGGTCCCTCGCCTTTTCTATCCGAGGTCAAGGAAAAGGATAAAAAACCCCTCGAACTGGAGGTGCAGAAAGTGCTGGTTTCCATCGGCCGCCAGTCCAATGCGGACGGTCTGGGCCTGAAGGAACTGGGACTGGAAGTGGACGCCCGGGGCTGGATCGCCGCCAACGACAAACTGGAGACCAACATCCCCGGTATTTTCGCCATCGGCGACGCCCTGGGACCGGCCAAGATCATGCTGGCTCACGTGGCCTCCACGGAAGGGATCGTGGCCGCCGAAAATATCATGGGTCGGGAGCGAAGGATGAACTACGCGGCGGTTCCTGCGGGGATCTTTACTTTTCCCGAAGTGGCTACTGTGGGACTGACCGAACCGCAGGCCCGGGAAAAGGGCCTGGAGGTGCAGGCCGACAGCTTCCTGTTCAGGGGCCTGGGCAAATCCCAGGCCATGGGAGAAATCGCGGGCCAGGTGAAGATCGTCTCGGACAGCCGAAACGGCAAGGTGCTCGGCGTCCATATCATCGGGCCCCATGCCACCGACCTCATCGCCGAGGGGACCCTGGCCGTGCATCTGGGCGCCACGGTCCAGGACCTGGCCCATACCATCCACGCCCATCCGACCCTGGCCGAGGCCGTCATGGAAGCGGCCCACAAGGCCGTCGGGGCCGGCCTGCACAGTGTAAAAGTTTAGGCGCTCCAGTTCATTTGAAATGACCTATCCTAACTCCATGATGACTCCTCCATCTCTAGAGCAGATCATTGAAATGGCTTCCCGCTGGTTGCCGCAACTGCAGGTGCCCCACCGTATTCGCCTCCATACCGATACCACGGATTTCTATCGAGTGGAATATGGCGACGTGCTGCTGCTCAATGGCCACCCGTATCTGATTCGTCATAATGCCAAGGAAATGCGGTTTGGTCTCGATGATGAGCCCAAACACTGGGTGAAAAACGCCATCGACCTGGAAGACGGCGGCAGGAAAGTCATCAAGCTGGTCTTTTATGAGAAATTTTTCTCCACGGTAGGGGGCGTCACCTTCGAATGCTTCAGGAGTCCAAGAAAAGAGGCCCGCATTCTTGACCTGGTGAAGGGGCGCAAGAATTTCATGCAGGGTTTTTCAGCGCCGGATGAAAAAGGAAACACCGTCCGGGTCCTGGATTTCATCTGGGGCCGGCCGCTACCCTTTTATATTCATAATCTGGATGTAAATCATGAAACCTATTTTCAGGATTATTTTCCCGGGATCTTGCGCCGCTTCCTGGAATGTGTCGAGGGGGTCCGGTATCTCCATGAGCATGGGGAAAAACACGGAGACATCCGCCGCGATCACATCCTGATAGACCGGGACACGAAAGACTACCGCTGGATCGACTTTGATTTTAACTACCACCACAGGGAAAACATCTATGGTTACGACCTTTTCGGGCTGGGGAATATCCTGGCCTTCCTGACCGGAAAAGGGGATGTCCTGATCCAGGACCTCAAGCGGGAAGGCCCGGCACTGGTCGCCCGGCTCCGGGAAGAAGACCTCAATATCGTCTTCAAAAACAGGGTGGTCAACCTGCGGAAAATCTATCCCTATATCCCCGAATCCCTGAACCAGGTCCTTCTTCATTTTTCCG
>JACRCK010000129.1 GCA_016219065.1 Deltaproteobacteria bacterium | reverse complement strand
GTTTTTCCAATCCTGACCTATCAACTTAATCGGTACTTTATCCTGGAATTTCCAATAGAGGGTCCGCCAGAGCATCCCTACCCACTCATGGGGCGTACCCAGCCCTCGCCACATATTGATGCGAAGAGCTAACCCCGGGTTCAAGGAGCCAATATGGAGAAATAGTGCCTCCAATAAGGAGGACTTCCCCACATTATTCATCCCAGCGATGAGATTTATCAATTCAAGTGAGTTAATTTCAAATTCATTAAAACACCGGAAATTTTGAATTTTAAATTTTTTATATGGTAGGGAGCCGGCCAAGTTAACTTCTTCATAAGCCTTTGGGGCTTCCTTTAACGGCCTTCTCTGTTCCTTTTCAGATCCGTAAGTTCTACTTTTCTTTTTCATTTTCCCTCCAAAGGAACTCATTTTCCTCTAAAGATGGGAGATTACAGCTTGATTATAGTTTTAATTTTTCGATACACCCAAGGGTATTACTTCTTTTTTTAGAATAAGGAGTCTGGACTGATTTTTTCGTCCAAGTGGTTTCGGCTACTCTCAGTTCTTTTCCCTGATCGATTTCCAGTTCCGCTTGTTCAGCCTGCAGTAACCCAGGAGCAGGGATTTTTTCCACCTAAAGGTGTAATCTTCCTAAATTAAACAAATAAGTAAAGTATATTTTATTTAATTACACTATTTAGGTAGATTATATTGGAATTGGGGCGTCCGGAACCCGGACCGTGAAGGCCGGGAATCAGGACCAGGTCCGACTTGATTTTTTTAGGTTTTTTCGTTATGTTATAAACAGCGAACGAATTAATGGAGGTTGTCAATGAATTGTCCTGTTTGTAATGTGCCATTAAATATGACCGAGCGCCAGGGGGTGGAGATCGACTATTGCCCCAAGTGCCGAGGGGTCTGGCTGGACCGGGGGGAGTTGGATAAAATCATCGAACGGGCCGCCGCCGAGACCGGCCCTGGTCCGGCGCCACAGCCTTCCTACCGGCCGCCGGAACGGGCCCCGGAACCTCAGTACCGGCCCCGGGAACCCGAGCCGCCGCGCTATCCGGATCAGGGTTACCACCAGCCCGGGCACCACAAAGATTATCACCACAAGAAACGTAAGTCCTTTCTAGGTGACCTGTTTGATTTCGATTAGCCAAAAATTTTTCAAATTTTTGGCTGAGTGGAATAATGACGAATCACGAAAAATGCAATGCTAAGGAGGGACCAATGCAAAAAAGATCCATACTGATTTTTTTAATCTTGGGACTTATGGCCCTGTCCGGCTGCGGGTACAACACCATCCAGCAGAACGAGGAGGCCGTCAAGGCCGCCTGGGGAGACGTGGAATCCGCTTACCAGCGCCGCAATGACCTGATCCCCAACTTGGTGGAAACCGTCAAGGGCTACGCCAAGCAGGAAAAGGATACCCTGATCGCCGTGACGGAGGCCCGGGCCAAGGTGGGCAGCATCAAGATGGACAAGAGCATCATCGAGGACCCCAACGCCATGGCCCAGTTTCAGGGCGCCCAGTCGTCCATGACCAGCGCCTTGTCCCGCTTGATGGTGGTGGTGGAGCAGTACCCGGATTTAAAGTCGAACCAGAATTTTCTGGACCTCCAACATCAACTGGAGGGCACGGAAAACCGCATCAACGTGGCCCGGGGGAAATACAACAAGACGGTAGAGGTTTTCAATACATCCATCCGGACTTTTCCCAACAGTCTGACCAATAAATTTTTGCTGGGTTTGAAGCTGAAAGAGCCTTTCAAGGCCGAAGCCGGAGCGGAGAAGGCGCCGCAGGTGAAATTTTAAGATGAACATTCAACATCGAACATCGAACGTCCAACATCGAATTTAAAAACGTTAGGGAGGGGGTGAAGCCGGATACGTCGAAGGTTTCGAAATTCACCCCCCCGCCCCCCTCCCGTCGAGGGAGGGGGAGAGAAACTGATGAAAAAAATCTTCTGGCTGATTTGTTTACTCCTTTGTTTACCCCCTGCAGCGGTGGCCCTCGAGGTGCCGCCGTTGCAGGGCTATGTCAACGACTATGCCGGGATGATTTCCCCGGAGGCCCGAACCAAACTGGAAAACGACCTCCGAGCCTTTGAGCAAAGCGATTCGACCCAGGTGGTCATCCTGACCATCCCTACACTCGAAGGGGAAGACCTGGAAGGGTTCTCCATCCGGGTGGCCACCACCTGGAAGATCGGCCAGCAGACCAAAGACAACGGGGTGTTGCTGCTGGTAGCCCGGCAGGAACGAAAAATCCGCATCGAGGTCGGCAAGGGTCTGGAGGGAGTCCTTACGGATCTGCTTTCCGGTCGGATAATCGACCTGGTTATCAAGCCGAATTTCAAGCGGGGGGACTACAGCGGCGGCCTGGTGGCCGGAGTGGCCGCCATCATCGACGCCAGCCGGGGGGAATTCAAGGCCGAAAGCCGGCCACCGGCAGTCAAACATAAAAAAGGCGCGCCCTCCTTTTTCACCCTGCTTATCTTTTTAAGCATCGCCTATTTTTTTCTGCGCAGTTTCTCCCGGATATTGGGCGGTCTGGTGGGGGCGGTCGGATTGCCTTTAATCACCTACCTGGCCCTGGTTCCCATTGGGTTGGTGGCGGCCATTATTCTGGCGGTCATCGGTTTCGGCCTGGGACTGCTTTTACCGGGAGTTTCATCGGCCGGAAGAATATTCCACGGGGGCGGCCCCTGGATCGGCGGCGGCGGTTTCGGGAGCGGGGGCGGTTGGAGCGGCGGCGGCGGAAGCGACTTCGGCGGGGGTGGCGGCGACTTCGGCGGGGGTGGAGCCTCGGGAGATTGGTAATAAAGACTGTTGCTGGTTGCTGGTTAAAACCGAAGGGTGGATTTTTTCAAAAGCAAGCATAAATTGAGGCAATAAGTGAAGGCGGAGCGTTTTTTTTCATCCCAGGAGAAAGAAGAAATCGGCGGGGCCATAAAATCCGTTGAAAAGCGGACCATCGGCGAAGTGGCGGTGATTCTGGTTGAGCAGAGCGACCCTTACCCCGAGGGAGAATTTCTGGGTTCGATATTGCTGGGAGGGCTGCTGGCCTTTATCCTGACCCTGGTTTTTTTTCACGGCCAAATATGGTTCCTTATCCCCTGGCATTTTCTTTTTGCTTTGCCATTGTTCATCCTGTTTAAAAAAATGCCGGTCCTTAAAACCCCTTTTATCGGCCCGAAGCGAAAAGAGGAAGCGGTCCGCCGGAGGGCCATCCAGGCCTTCTACGAAAAGGGCCTGTATAAAACCCGCGGGAATACCGGCGTCCTGTTTTTTCTTTCCCTGCTGGAACACAAGGTCTGGGTCCTGGCCGATAAAGGGATCTATGAAAAGATAAAACAGGAGCGGCTGAATCAGTTCGCCCGGCAGGTATCCAGCGGCTTGAAGGCGGGGCAGGCGGGCCCGGCCCTGGTCCAGGCCATCGGGGAGGCGGGCGATCTGCTGGCCGAACATTTCCCCATGGCGCCGGGGGATACGGACGAACTGCCGGACGAAGTCCAGACCCTCCCCTCCCGATAACCCGAAGGTGCACGCAGGCAACCCTTGAAAAATCAAATAATCAATAATCAATAATCAATTGTTAATTGTTAATTGTTAATGAAGACCAAAGGCTTATTATCCCTCGGGTAATTATTTCTTTCGGCCGCTGCCGAAGAGAGACCCCAAAACCCCGCGGATGATCTGGCGGCCGATCTGGCTGCCGATGGCGTGGGCGGCGCTTTTGGCCATGGCGCCGACGATTTTGGTGACTTCCGAAGGTTTTTCTTTTTCCCGGCTTTTTTCAGCGGCGGCCTCCCGGACTTCCAGTTCCTGTTGTTCGGCCCGGGTCTTCAATTTTTCATAGGCCGATTCCCGGTCCGTTTCCTTTTCATAATGCCCGAAAAGAACCGAACTGCGGATGATCCCGGCGCGCTCTTCCGAGGATAAGGGCGTCAGCCGGCTGTGGGGCGGTAGAATCAAGGCCCTTTCCACGGGCGTGGGCGCGCCCTTTCCGTCCAGAACGGACACCAGCGCCTCGCCCACCTTCAGTTCCGTAATCGCCTGTTCGACATCGAGGCCGGGATTCGTCCGGAAGGTCTCGGCCGCCGCCCTGACGGCCTTCTGGTCCTTGGGGGTGAAAGCCCTCAGGGCGTGTTGCACGCGATTCCCCAACTGCCCCAACACCTCCTCCGGGATATCCAGAGGGTTCTGGGTGACGAAATAAACCCCGACCCCTTTGGAACGGATCAGCCGCACCACCTGCTCGATTTTGTCCTGCAATGCCTTGGGAATATCCTCGAAGAGCAGGTGGGCTTCGTCAAAGAAGAAGACCAATCTCGGTTTTTGGGGGTCCCCCACCTCGGGCAACTGCTCGAAAAATTCCGAGAGCATCCAGAGCAGCAGCGTGGCGTAGACTTTGGGGGCCTGCATCAGCTTATCGGCGGCCAGGATGTTGATCACTCCTTTGCCGGAACCGTCCGTTTGCAGGAAGTCCTGGATATCCAGGGCCGGTTCGCCGAAAAAGCGCCCTCCCCCCTCCTGGTCCAGGGTCAGCAGGCTGCGCTGGATGGCCCCGACGCTGGCCTTGGAAATGTTGCCGTACCGGGTTATGAACGCGTCGGCGTTGTCTCCCACAAACTGGATCATGGCCTGCAGGTCCTTGAAATCCAGCAGCAGCAGGCCGTTGTCATCGGCTATTTTAAAAGCCATGGTCAGGATGCTGCCCTGCGTTTCGTTCAAATTCAAAATCCGCCCCAGGAGTAAAGGCCCCATTTCCGAAATGGTGGTCCGGACCGGATGCCCCTGTGCGCCGAAAACGTCCCAGAAGACCACCGGGAAGCCTTCAAAGACAAAGCCTTCCAGACCCAACTGCCCGGCCCGCTCCACCACCTTGGGATGGTCTCCCCCCGGCAGCGGCAGCCCGGAGAGATCCCCTTTGATATCGGCCAGGAAAACCGGCACCCCGATCCAGCTGAACTGTTCGGCCAGGGTCCGCAGGGTCACCGTCTTGCCGGTACCGGTAGCCCCGGCAATGAGGCCGTGGCGATTGGCCATGCCGGCCAGGACGGCGATGTCGTCCTTCGCTTTAGCAATCGGCAGTAATAATGTTTTGGCCATGCTACCCTCCTTGTGGAAATCAAGACTTCGTCACTATAAAAATATATCCCTTGCCTTGTCAACCTCGGTCATTAATAATGAGTGCCAAACCAGGGAGGAGGCGAGTTATGCAGAACCTTAACGACACGCACCTTAAATCCGTCGGCTATATCTTGTGGCTTTTCGGTTTTACCGGGTCCCATCGTTTTTATTTCGGCAAGCCGATTTCCGGAACGATTTACTTCTTCACCTTCGGTCTTTTGGGTATCGGCTGGTTGATCGATCTGTTCTTGATTCCCCGGCTCGAACGGCAGGCCGAACGGCGTTTCCAGGCCGGCCCCCTCGATTATACGGCCGCCTGGATCTTCCTGACCTTCCTGGGATTGTTGGGCGTCCACCGGATGTACCTGGGGAAATGGATCACCGGGATCCTCTACCTGCTGACCGGGGGCCTGCTCGGCCTGGGCTACCTGTACGATCTTTGGACGCTGAATCGTCAGGTGGACGAAATCAATCGCACCCGCCAGCTCCGGTGAAAAACCCTCCTTTAACTCCCAGCTTTTTTAAGCAGTCCGCCCTGGAAACCGGAAAAGTCTCCGAGTAATCTCCTGGGCAGCTTGTGACATCGTTACCGGGTTTTTTATTTTTATTCTACTTTTAAAGGATCCCGATTTTTTTCTTCTTGCGCAAACCGTCCGGTTATAATATTTTTTTCACATAATCAAAAAGGGGGGGCTTAGCCATGACCAAAGCGGCAGCGAAAAAAAAGGCGGAAACGCCCAACGATAAACAATGGGTCTATATGTTCGACGAATTGGAAGCCGTAGAGGCCTATCTGCGGCCGAAAGCCTGGGACGACGTGAAGGCCTTGTTGGGCGGCAAAGGCGCCAACCTTTTCGAAATGAGACGATTGGGGGTACCGGTTCCACCCGGGTTCACCGTCACTACCGAAGCCTGCAACGCTTATCTGGCCCACGACCGGCAATTTCCTCCCGGCCTGTGGGAACAGGAAATGGACGCCCTGCGCCGCCTGGAGGAAAAAACCGGCAAAGGCTTCGGGGATCCGAACCGGCCGCTTTTTGTTTCCTGCCGCTCCGGCGCCAAGTTCTCCATGCCGGGCATGATGGATACGGTGCTCAACATCGGCCTCAACGATGAGACCGCCAAGGGGCTGATCGCCCTGACCGGCAATTCGCGCTTTGTCTATGACTCCTACCGGCGCCTGGTCCAGATGTTCGGGTCCGTGGTCCTGGGCGTCCCGGATGAACCTTTTGAAGATTTTATCGGAAAAATAAAAAAGACCCGGGGAGTAAAGTTGGACGTGGAACTGGAGGCCGAAGACTGGCTGCGCATCACCGCCCACTTTAAAGGCCAGATCAAGTCCTATACCGGCCGGGAATTCCCCCAGGACCCTTATGAACAACTGGAAATGGCCACCCGGGCCGTTTTCAACAGTTGGTTCGGGAAGCGGGCCGTGGACTACCGCAATGCCACCGGCATCCGCCACGATCTGGGCACGGGCGTCAATATCCAGACGGTGGTCTTCGGTAACATGGGCGAAACCAGCGGGACCGGCGTGGCCTTCACCCGGAATCCGGTCAACGGGGACAAGGAAATCTACGGTGATTATTTACTCAACGCCCAGGGGGAGGATGTGGTCGCCGGTATCCGCAATACCCTTCCGATACAGAACCTGCAGCAGGACATGCCGGAGGCCTTCGCCGAATTCATGGGGATCTGCAATAAACTGGAAAGTCATTTCCGGGAAATGCAGGATGTGGAGTTCACGATTGAAAACCGCAAACTCTGGATGCTCCAGACCCGGGACGGCAAGCGGACGGCCCGGGCGGCCATCAAAATCGCCGTGGATATGGTCGGGGAAGGGCTGATCGACAAGAAAACGGCCATCCTGCGCGTCAACCCCGAACAGGTGGACATGCTCCTCCACCCCCAGTTCAGCGCCGCCGCCAAGGAACAGGCCCGGATCGCGGGACGGCGACTGGTTAAAAAGGCCGTCAACGCCAGCCCCGGCGCGGCCGTGGGCTTGGCGGTCTTCGACGCCGATACCGCGGAAAAATGGGGGAAGGAAGGAAAGGCAGTGATCATGGTCCGGCCGGAGACCAAGCCGGACGACGTGCACGGCATGATCGCTTCGAAAGGCATTCTCACCAGCCACGGTGGGGCCACCAGCCATGCCGCTGTGGTGGCCCGGCAATTCGGGACCCCGGCGGTCTGCGGGGCCGATGTACTGAACATCGATGTGGAACACCGGTTATTTACGGTCCAGAAGGAGGCCGTCATCGAAGTGCGGGAAGGGGACTGGCTCAGTATCGACGGCGGGACCGGCGAGGTCTTCCTGGGCCAACTGGAGACCCAGGACCCGGATTTCGAACGGGAAACCGACTTGAACTCCCTTTTGGCCTGGGCCGATGAAGTTCGCCGCCTGGGGGTCTGGGCCAACGCCGACTATCCCAAGGATGCCGAGCGGGCCCGCCGTTACGGCGC
>JACRCK010000122.1 GCA_016219065.1 Deltaproteobacteria bacterium | reverse complement strand
CCCAAGAATGAATACGGCCTGGTCCTCCGCCAGTAATAACCGTTCCTGATTATCAAAGAGCTTAAGCGGCCTGCCCCCCAGCTTCTACTCCCCTATCAAAACCTTCCAACCCTGGTAAAGATGGGTTGGTTAGACGCTTACGGTGATATTGACGATTTCGCAGCTTGTCGATTCCGGCCAAAATTATGGCGAAATCATCGGGGTCCGAGGCTTTGAGAGTTTCCAGGAAGTCCCGGACTGGGCAACTTTTCGAAAAAGTTTCGTAAAATTCTATCTTGAATTCCATTGGCGATCAACATCAAAGTTGATGTAATAGTTTCAATCTCTAAAAAGCCATTTGAGCCCGTCGTGCGTAGAAACCGGGAGGGCAGTGGGCGTGGAATTTTTTGGCATGGAGGGGGAAGCTCCTTTCTGAGTTCCCAGGCGAGGGCGCCTGGGCTACATCTTTTGGCGGCCGGGAACGGATGGGCTATATTTTTTCCCCTCCTGTATTCTTGAGTTTTTAACTTATTGAATCACCAGTAAAAAAACATGCTCCTCCAGTTGCTACCAATTCCATTAACTGAACCGGGTTCCCGAGGGGCGGGTGGGGATAAACCACCCCTACCTGTTCAGCAAAAGCTCGCGGTAATATGCTGGAGTGCCCCAACTTTTTTAACTGGTCACAATATGTGACCAGTTCCAGTTTTTCTTCAAGTCTAATTTTTCTAAGGTCTTAAGGGTCTTGTGGGAACTCATCACAATTTGTGATATGTTTTGAATCCTTGTTCTTCAGTTTCTTCAGAGGATTTAATCGCCGGACGCCCTTTAAGGTTCCAATTTGGAACCTTAAAGGAAAAACCCCATTTCTTTCAAAAAAATGGGGTCCAGGTCTTTTTTCATGTTGTTCAAAGTCCTCCTGCCGAGGGAAAAGGCAGGTGCAGGACTACAGGATTTCTACTGTGGACACACAAACCAGCCTTGCAGGAGCTCGTCGCGCTCGAAAGCTTCCTTGTCTTGGTTGCGGTGGCGCTCGATGGCCGCGATAGCGTCCAGGATATCCAGTAGTCGCTCTTTCGGGTCCCTCATATCGGCACAGCCTCCTGCAGCACGCGCTCCCGAATCCGCGCCTTGAGCCCGCGTTCCGTCACCACATCCACGGGGCACCGGAGAAGGGCCTCCAGTTCATACTGCAGCCCCCCCAGGTCGAAGAGCGATCGGCCCGGCTCCATTTCCACGAGGAAATCCACATCGCTGGCTTCGTCCGCCTCCCTGCGGGCTACGGAACCGAACACCCGAACCTTGCGGGCGCCGTATTTCCCGGCGATGCCAAGGATGTCGCCTCGCCTATCTTTCAACAGTTGTTCCAGGGTCATATCCCCACTTCCTCAGGTTCCGCCGGATTGCCGGATCCAACTTATTTCTTTTTTAATATCAATAGGTTTTTGGTTTGTCAAAAGGAAAGTAAAAATTGGTTCCTTTCTGAGGGCCCAGCCGGTTTTAAGGGCTCAGCCGGAACCAACAATTCCATGGTCTCTCCTCCAACATTTTTTTAATCCATCCCTTCTTCCACTGCGAAGCCTGAAAATTTTATCCGGTCGTTTTTAAATTCGATGTTGGACGTTCGATGTTCGATGTTGAATGTTCGTCTTTTAAAAAAGGGACAGATTGTCGTCCGGCAGGCGCTGCAGGTCCTCGGGGGAGTCCACTTCGAAGGAATCATGAGGGGTAATGATGACCTGTACCGGGTAGCCGTGCTCCAGGGCCCGGAGCTGCTCCAGCTTCTCGGCCGCTTCCAGGGGGCCGGTGGGCAGGGAGGTAAAGACATCGAGGAAGTCCCGGCGGTAGGCGTAGATGCCCAGGTGCTTGTAATAGGCCGGATCCCGGTCGCCGTCGCGGTAGCAGGGGATGGGGGAGCGGGAAAAATAAAGGGCCTTGCCGGTTACGTCGAACACCGTCTTGACGTGCTTGGGATCGGGGATCTCGGCCGGGTCGGTGATGCGGTAGATCAGGGTGCTTAGGGGCCAGTCCGGATTGGCCCGGTGCCGGGCGATCAATTCCGTGACGGCCTGAAAGGGAAAGAAAGGCTGGTCGCCCTGGATATTGACCACCAGCGTGTCGGGGGCCAGATTCAGTTGCGCAGCGGCCTCGGCGATGCGATCGGTGCCGGTCCGGTGTTCCGAACGGGTGCGGAGCACCGGCACCTGGAACTCCAAGGCGCAAGTCCTGATCCGCTCGTCGTCGGTGGCCACGGCGACCCCCGTCACCCCGTCAATCTGCCGGGCCCGCAGGATCACCCTCCCAACCATCGGACAGCCATGGATCGGGGCCAGGGGTTTGCCGGGAAACCGGGAGGATTCGTAGCGCGCCGGAATGATGATTACAGTGTTCATAAATTTTTTTAGCCCCCGGCTAAAAAAATTTATTATTGGCTTCGGCGACCAGTTGCTCCACCTTGCCGAAAAACGTCTCGTCCATTTTGATGTTGATGGGCAGCACCAAAGTCCGGGCCATGAGGGCGTCGGACTTGGGCAGGGCGTCCGGCGGATACTGGAGGTCGCGCCCGCCCTCGGCCCGGTAGGGCCAGCCGTTACGGCAGGGGGTCTTTTGTCCCAGCAGGTGTTCCCAATTGCGATAGTAATGCCAGGTATTCTGGAGGAAATAAACCAGGCCCACGCCCGCTTTCCCGGCCATTTCCTTAAAAGCCAGGGCTTTCTCCGCATCGGGCAGAAAGAAGGCCAGAAAGGTGGCGGTGTCGCCGTCCGGATCGGGCAGGTGCCGGAAGCCGACCCCTTTCAGGACGGAAAGGGCGGCCTTCAACCGGCCTTTGTTCATCCGCTGCCGGGAGATCATGTCCGGAAGTTTCCGCAGTTGGGCCAGCCCCAGCGCCCCCTGGAGTTCCATCATCCGGTAATTGAAACCGATGAAGCTCCGCCCTTCCAGCCCCCGATCGGTCCCGATATGGTCGTGCCCGTGGTCATGAAATTCCGAGGCCCGCCGATACAATTCGGGATCGTCCATGATCAGCATCCCCCCTTCGCCTGTGGTCAGGGTCTTGACCGAGTCGAAGGAGAAGGTTCCGATGGAACCGAAAGAGCCGAGGGCTTTCCCTTGGAGGAACCCGCCGGCCGCCTGGGCCGTGTCTTCGATGACCGGCAGGTTATGGCGGGAGGCCACCTCCATGATCTCCTGGATCCGGGCCTGGGCCCCCAGCATATGCACCGGGATGACGGCCCGGGTCCGGGGGGTGATTTTTCGAGCCAGATCATCAGGGTCCAGGTTCAGGGAATCGTCGATCTCCGTAAAAACCGGGACGGCGCCGGCTTCCAGGATGGCCTCCCAGGTGGCCACGAAAGTAAAGCCGGTGGTAATGACCTCGTCGCCGAAACCGACTCCCAATGCGGCCAGGGCCACTTTCAGGGCCGTGCTGCCCGAGGAGACGGCCAGGGCCTGCTTCCGGCCGGTGAAAGCGGCGAAGGCCTTTTCAAAGGCTTCGACCTTGTACCGGCCCTGCCGCTGGGTCGGAAAGCCGTAACGAAACAGGACGCCCGTTTCCAGGACTTCCAGGATCTCCTTTTTTTCTTCTTCCCCAAGAACTTCGTAACCGGGCATAAACCGTTTCTCCTATCTTAAAAACAATAATTAATAATTAATTATTAACAATTGATTATTAATTATTGTTTTCGGTCTTTTATTTGTATCAATACCCAAACCCTCCCCGACTGTCAAGGAAGGACTGGGACCTCCCGCCATTCCAGGCGGGCCTGGAAAGCCAAGGTTTTTCCATCGTCCTTCAAGCCTTCGATTCCATAAGCCGGCGAGCGATTTTCGTCGATTTTGCCCTTAAACAAGGTGATACGGTCACCGCATTTGGTTTCGGCTTGAAAGTTTACCTGGAGACGTGCCGGTTGCCAGGCCTCGTGCATTTTAATCGGAAAGGCATCCAGCGCCCATTCAATATAATGGGCGTTGTTCACGTGATTATTCAGATCCAACTGGGGATAGCCGGCCTGGACCGTCATGACCGGTTCCGGTTTATGCAGGGGTGGAAGCTTTTCAGGATTGACGGTCAGGGCTTTGCGGTCCGGCGCCGTCGGCATATGCTCGAAGACCTCGTGCAACCGTTTGGGTCTTCGAGTCTTCAGGTCCATCAACAGCCAGTAGGATGTGGCCCGACCCAGGATTTCCCGTGCGACCGTCGTTATCTGAAAATCCCGGTGGGCGAACAAACGTTCGATCCCCCGGGGCCAGGTCTCGACCCGGATCTCCTCCCCGTGGCCCGGATAGCGGTCCATTTCCAGCAGCAGGCGGGAAAGCACCCAGGCCTCGTTCCGGTTCCTCAGGACCTCGACCCCGATGCCCTGGCGCTCGATCTGATTGGTAGCCGTTTCCTGCAGTAAATGAAACACGACATTCAGGTGCAGGCGGTTCCGGAAGTCCACCTCAAAAGACCGAATACGATAAGCTTCTTCCCAACTGGGTAATGGCAAATTTTTTCCTGTAAAAAAATGTTTGACGGCGGCTGAATTTTATTCGTAATACTATCTACATAATTCCCAAAAAGGAGGTTCGACCCCTATGGATCCGAAAGAAAAAAAGGTGCTGGACGCGATGAAAAAACAGGGCCAGCCGGTCCGCCCGGGGGACATCGCCAAGCTGACCAACCTGGACGGCAAGGAGGTCTCCACGATCATTAAGAACCTGAAGAAACAGGGAAAGATCGTATCTCCCAAGCAGTGCTATTACCAGCCGGTGTGAGGAAAAACAAGCGGGAGTAATGGAGTAATGGAGAGTTGGAGTATTGGGAAAAACCGAGGGCCGCTGTTACCATTCCTTCAACCCTCCATTCCGCCGGAAAAGTATTCTGTCTGTTCCATTACTCCAATACTCCATCACTCCAATACTCCGAAGTATCTAATACATCTGCCGGTACAGCGCCGCAATATCCTCCTCCGTGATCGGCCGGGGATTGTTCTCGATGGGCCGGGCGATCTTCAGGGCGGCCGGGGCCATTTGCGGAATGGCCTTCTTGGGGATTTTCAGGTCGCTGAGTTTTTCCGGGATCCCGATGGCCCGGGACAGGCGGATGACCTTCCGGATGCATTGTTTGGCGCCCTGCTCCAGCGTGGAAGCAGCGGCGGAGCGGCTTAAAAGGGCGCCCATCCGGGCGAAGCGCTCCGGACAACTGCTGCGGTTGAACTCCAGCACATAGGGCAGCAGCACCGCGTTGGCCAGTCCGTGGGGGACATTGAACAAGGCGCCCAGGGGATAAGCCATGGCGTGAACGGCCGTGACTCCGGCATTGGCCAGGGCCAGGCCGGCCAGCAGGCTGCCCAGGAGCATGTTTTCCCGGGCCTCGATATCGGTCCCTTTTTGGACCGCCCGTTTCAGGGCTGCGCCGATCAGGGCCACGGCCTTTAAGGCCACCAGGTCGCTTAGGGGGTTGGCCTTGTTGGAGGTATAGGCCTCCATGGCGTGGGTCAGGGCGTCCATGCCGGTCTGGGCCGTAACCGCCGGGGGCAGGCTCAAGGTGAGTTCCGGATCCAGCAGGGCCACCGCGGGATAGAGAAAACGGCTGTTGATGCCTCCCTTGGATTTGGTCTGCCGATTGGTGAAAACCGCCGTAAAAGTGACTTCACTGCCGGTTCCGGCCGTAGTCGGCACCAGAATGGTCGGCAGGCCGGGTCCGGGCACCCGGTCCAGTCCCACGTAATCACTGACCTTTCCCGGGTTGCCGGCCAGAATGGCCAGACCTTTGGCGGTGTCGAGGGCGCTGCCTCCCCCAATCCCGACTACCAGGGTACAGCCTTTTTTCCGGGCCAGACGGGCCCCGGTTTCCGCCGACCGGGGGGAGGGTTCCGGTTCTATCCGGTCGAAAAAGACCGGAGACAATCCGGCGGACTTCAGGTCTTTGTTCAGTCTGGATTTCAGGTCACTCCCGGAAAAAAAGGGGTCCAGGGTCACCAGCACCGGCCCTTTTCCGTAGCGCCGGGCCAGTTCGGGCAGCCGGCTGACGGTGCCTCGCCCGAAAATGATTTCCCCCGCCCCGTTGAATGAAAAACTGTTCATGATGTCTGTCCTTTCCATATTAATATGAAAATACTGTTCGGCGTTGAGCGTTCGGCGTATTAGTTTAATACAAATACTAAGCTCTGATGTAGGGGAGGGGTTAATCCCCTCCCGCCTATGGACTGCCATTTTCATGTTTCGCGGATGCCCGCCTTATTTGATCTTAAACCGCCGGGGTTCGATCCCGTACTTGGCGATT
>JACRCK010000125.1 GCA_016219065.1 Deltaproteobacteria bacterium | reverse complement strand
TTCCAGGCGGTATTGCCTCATAGAATTGAACTGTGGAAGAACCAGGAGCGAATCCAAGAAGTCGGCTATGAGCAATGGTACGTTGAAATGCTCGAACACTACGCCTGCCCTCACTGCGGGACCATTAATTCAGCCTACGACCTGGCTTGCCGAAAATGCGGAGTCACTCCCGGCTGTCGCTATGTAAGCTTGAATCAGGATGAGATCAGGCGACGGCGGCTAGAAATGCCCAGAATTATGGAGGAGTTCAAAAAAAAACTGCAGGATGGTCTTTAGAAGGAAAAGTATCGTCCTGAAACGGAATGTTTTGCCTGATACTTAAATTTAAGTTTTTGCTATCTTGACTGGTTGCGGGATCTGCCAAGCGAGAGCCCTGATAAGAGACAAGGCCAACTGTGGGGACGCGCGGAGTATCCTTCAAATGGGATGCCCCAACTATAGGGTGCACCAGATCCCGAGACTGCCGGCTCCAGTTGGCGCTCACTTTTAGCGGAAGCGGACCTATACAATCTGAGGGCCTATTAAATTAAGAACTCCGGGATGCTGGGAAACGCATTGGGGGATCATAGCCATCAGCCTATGTTAGCCTAAGTCTGCCCGGCAATAAAAAGCCGGGCCCGCTGCCAGCGGGCACGGCTGTCAGGTCAGTCAGCTCAGGGCTGACTCATGATGATTTAGTCGGAACCAACTTCAATTATCCCTCCTTTACCCGTATCGCCAGCGAAGGGATCCAGATCGAGGAACGGTTTAAGATCCCCAGTAAGGCCGGTAGCGCCCGTGGCTATATCTTCTTCGAACAGGCCACCAGGCCCGGTTTGGCTGACCAGCCAGGCATTCCAGGCCACCGGACCGTTGCCCGAGGAAGTATTTAACATCGGCGCGGTCCCGTCAAGGGGGATGAACAACTGTGGATGGTCGAAGGGGGCCTTCTCAGTTTTCACCCTGTGGTCGGTGAGGGCCAGAATGAAGGCTACCAGGGCCTCTTCCGCATTGGTGCCATTGGGCGTGCTGGCGTCTGCCAGGCCCAAACGAGTGATATCCGGAAGCATGTCCACCTTGTTCAGAATATCTTTTCTGAACTTGCCGCCGATATCATAGTTGTCCAGGATCTGCTGCAGGGTGGCGGCGCCGCCGTTGTGGAAGTACGGACCGTTCAACTCCACGTTGCGGACACTCGAGGCTTTGCAGTTGCCGTCCTGGTCCAGGGTCTCGATTACTATCTGGTCATTCAGGTCACAGCCGTTGTTCCTATCCAGGTCGATGCACACCAGGAACTCGTCAGTTTTCTCCCCGGTAACCAGGTCGAACAAAACCTTCCAGAGTTCCTGCTGGCCGGCCATGTTGATTCTGGCCTCCAGTCCTTGAATGGGAAGACCAAGAATTTTAAAGGGGATGTTCATGATATTATTAGCCTGGAAGAGAAACTGCCGGGAGTTGCCCCAGGGTTTGCCGTTGGGGTCCTTGTCCCCCCTCTGGATGTCGTCCACGGTGGGCGTCATCCCGACATTGTAAAAGCCGTTGTCATAGAAGGCCGGATCGCCATTCGCCTTTCTTATTGGCTCGATCTGTTCCTTGCCGTTCTTGGTGTTTCTTACCGTGGCGTTGGTGAACTCCGGGCCGCTGTGGCAGGCGATGCACTTGCCCTGATTGACGAAGACGTTAAGGCCATCCAATTCTGCTGGGGTCAGCGGATTATTGTGAGGGTCTTCCATCCACTTGTCGAATCTGGACTGCTCAGAAACCAGCTCCGCTTCGTAGAGCATTACCGCGATCCCCCAGAACAGGGAGAAGTTGGCCTCCATCTGCGTGTAGCCCGCAGGGAGGGTCTTGCTTCTCCTGGACGTGGATTCGATCACATAAGGCCCCTGGAGATAAATCAGTTCATCCGGCGTGGTCCTCTTCAGCTTGGCCTGGCGAAAAGTGAGACTCTGGCTATCGATATTCCAGAGCTCATCCTTGAACGCAGCCTGGACCAGCGCCTTGTAGCTGCTCGTTAAGCCGGAGTTCTTCAGGCCTGGATCGGGAGAGTTACTGTAAAGCCCCAGGACACTGTCCTTCGGGTGAACGAGTTGGTAAGCCAGAGGTTTCATGAGGCCGTCCCGGGTCAGCTTTTTGCCGATATCGGGCCAGGTGCGGCCGGCGAAGGACATCTCCACGTCGCTAAGCGGCGGCCCCACACTCTGGGAGGCCAGGGAAGCGGGCTTCAGGTTCAGGACCCGCTCCTTGAGCTTGCCCTTGTCGTTGACGAAGTACTTGGGTTTGGGGTTGTCGTGCCGACCGATGGGATTGAAGCCGTTAAACTCGGTGTCGGCCCGGCCGTCCCAGAACTGCAGGAGGTTGAAGATCGCGTTGACCGAAGGCGGCGCATTGCGGCCCGTGGTCTGGCGCATGGTCCCGAGAGTTCCTTTATATTTATCTACCGGGTGGCCGGGCATAACGCCGTCGAATTGGGCTTTCATGAGGCCCATGGAACCCACCACGTCGTTGCGGTTTTTCGCATCCGTATCAGCGGCGATGGTATCACCAAAATTAGGATTTGAGGGAAGGAAGGCATTCTGGGTGAGAACCAGGGGGAAATCCATCCCCTCCAACTGAAAGTTGGGTGCCCAGAGTCTGCCGTCGACTTCCTCAAAGGTGTCCGTCCCGGGTTTCGGGGCGTTGAAAAAACCAATGATCTCGCCGTTACGTTGATATTTAACCTGGTTCCCCTGAGGGACGACCTGGTTCTTGGAACGGACATCGGCTCCGGCCTGGAAGTGGCAGGTGGCGCAGGCCTGGATACCGTCTGAGCCCACCTGCATGTCCCAGAAGAGAGCTTTGCCCAGCACCAGGGCGGCCGTCCGGTCTTTGACGAAATCGCCCAGATTTTGAGGCAAAGGCACCTTGAAGTTTGGGTTAAGAACCAGCGACTGGACGGGGTAGTCGCCCGAAGGCGAACGCATGAGGTTGCCCAGGGAATCTAAACCCCAGGAGCGGGCGTCATCCGGCGTTTGTATGGGGAATACCGGAGCCGCAAAGGCCCTGGTGACCGGGATGGTGGGAAAGATTAACCCGGCGATGACCGGCACCAGGAGCCAACGGGTCAGCTTGCAGCGTTTCATTGATGTCAGAATCATACCTCTTTACTCCTCTCTTGGCCGGGTCCGTTTATTCCTGTCCCGGCAAGCTGTTGGTTTGATCGTACAAGAATTCCTACCTGCCTGATGGCTGATACGGACCTCCTTTCTTGCCTTCAGGGAAAAAGCAGAGCCGAAAGACCTTTTAAACCGTGTGACCGCGCAGGAACCGTCAATATTTTTTTGGATTATGGTTTCAGTCTAGCGGGCAGGTATTTTGCTGTAAATGGGGGAGGAATTGTATTTTACAAGGTCCAATTCCCTATTGATGAGCTTGGAAACCAATTATCCGCAACGTAAGGAAAGCCGGCTTCCTACCCCGGAGGATACTATTTATTCCTACCTTTTTGGATAAGGTGATGGAAATAGGCCGGGGCCACGCGAAGTAAATCATTTTCCAAGGACCGCCGGCACCATTTCGAGTCCGGAAAGTGCCGTTTAATCCAAAATATTAGCTTGAACTGGGACATTTATCCTGATATTTAAATAAGTTAATTTCGGTCCGACCCCAATTTCCACCTGTAACGGCGCCTCCGGACCTGTGACGGCTGGGGGCGGGGGGGTATAAAACCTCCCCCTACGAATAATCCAATCGGACAATATTTTCATGCTTCGTGGGTGCTCGCCGCGAGCCTGAGGGTTTACCCCCAACGACGCTATTAAGGTTTTTGCTGGCCAAAAGGCGGCTTTTCTTTCAAACTGACAACCGGAACAGGGTTCCAATCTGTGCCGGCTCCGAACAAAGTTGAGGCGGAGGTGAAGAAATGAAGGAAGAGGAATTGCCGGTCGATGCGGCTCAGGAAGCCCGCAAAGTGCTGGACGAACTGCGGGCGACCCTCGGCAGCATCGGCGACGGGGTCATTGCCACGGATGGGGCCGGCCAAATTACCCGCTTAAATCCGGTGGCCGCAAGCCTCACCCGCTGGAGCGAAGCCGAGGCCCTGGGAAAGCGCCTGGATGAAGTCTTCCGCATAGTCCACGAAAAATCCGGAGTTGCGATCGAAAATCCAGCGGCGCCCGTCCTCCATGAGAAAAAAACAATGGCCCTGGCCAATGACACCCTGCTAATCGCCAGAGACGGGACCGTGTGCCCCATTACCGGTTGCACCGCGCCCATCTGCGACGAGGAGGGCGCGATCAATGGCGCGGTGCTGGTCTTTCACGACCAGACCGCCGCGCGAGCCGCCCAGCAGGCGCTGCGGAAGAGTGAAGAACTGCACCGTTTTCAGGAAAACCTGGACCGGGTCGACCGGGCCATCAAGCAGGAGACGGATGTAGAGCAGATGCTGTGGAATATAGTCCAGGCCGTCTTTTCGATTTTCGACTGCGACCGGGCCTGGCTCTTCTACCCGTGCGACCCGGAGGCGCCGTCCTTTCGCGTGCCCGTAGAAGTCTCCCGATCGGAATATCCGGGCGCCAATATCCAAAATATGGATGTGCCCATGTCCCCCGATTTAGCCCGGAATTTGCGGGAACTGCTGGAGTCCGACGGCCCGGTGACTTACACCGTCGGAACGGATCGACCCGTCAACCAAGTGACCGCCGAGCAATTCGGCGTTCAGTCCCAGATGGCGGTGGCCCTTTATCCCAAGGTGGGCAAGCCCTGGGTGTTCGGCCTGCACCAGTGTTCCTATCCCCGCCGCTGGACCCGGGAGGAAAAAAAGCTTTTTTCGGAGATCGGCCGCCGGGTTTCCGACGGGCTCTCCAGCGTCCTTTTTCTTCGGGACCTGCAGGAAAACGAGGAACGTTTCCGGGCCACCTTCGAACAGGCGGCCGTGGGCCTCGCCCATGTGGCTCCCAACGGCCGCTGGCTGCGGGTAAACCAGAAGCTGTGCGCTATTGTCGGGTATTCCCGGGAGGAACTGCTCCAGAAGACTTTCCAGGACATCACTTATCCCGAAGACCTGGAGACCGACCTGGAAAACGGCCGCCAATTACTCGCCGGAAAAATTCCAACGTACCGTCGGCAGAAGAGATACATCCGCAAAGACGGCTCCCTGATCTGGATCAATCTGACTGTTTCCATCGTTCGCGATGCCTCCGGCAGTCCCGCGTATTTCATCGCTGTCATCGAGGACATTTCCGAGCGCCAGCGGGCGGAAATGGCCCTGGAGGAGAGCGAAGCCAAGACGCGCAGCATCCTGGACAACATCGGCATCGGCGTGACCCTCATCAGTCGCCGGATGGAGATTCTGGAAATGAACCGCCGGATGCGGGAGTGGTTCCCGGCTATCGACGTGGGAAAAAGCCCCATCTGTTACCGCGCCTTCAACGATCCGCCCCGGGAGGAGGCCTGCGGCTACTGCCCGACCGTCAAGACCTTGCAGGACGGTCTGGTCCACGAAGCGACTACCCAAACGCCGCAAGACGGCGTCATTCGTAACTACCGCATCGTTTCTTCCCCTGTTTTCAACGCCGCGGGCGAGGTGACGGCGGCGATCGAAATGGTCGAAGACATCACCGAAAAGCTCTCCCTGGAGTCCCAATTGCGGCAGGCCCAAAAGATGGAAGCGGTCGGTCGGCTGGCCGGCGGCGTGGCCCACGACTTCAACAACATGCTGGGGGTAATTCTGGGCCATGCGGAACTGGCCCTGGAGCAGGTGGATCCGGTCCAGCCGCTTCACGACGATTTAACGGAAATCCGGAAGGCCGGTCAACGCGCGGCCGAACTGACCCGGCAACTCCTGGCTTTTGCCCGAAAACAGACCGTTTCCCCGAAGGTGCTGGATTTGAACGAAACTGTGGCCAGCATGTTATCCATGCTCCATCGGCTCATCGGCGAAGATATCAACTTGACCTGGTTGCCAGGCGGGGAGCTGTGGCCCGTCAAAATAGACCCGGTCCAGGTCGATCAGATTTTGGCCAACCTGTGCGTCAACGCCCGTGATGCCTGCGCCGGGGTGGGTCGGATCACCCTGGAGACGAATAAGGTCACGTTTGATGAAGTCTATTGCACCCTCCACGAAGGTTTCAGCTCCGGTGAGTATGTCCAGCTCGCCGTGAGCGACAGCGGCTACGGCATGGACAAAGAAGTCCTGGAGAATCTCTTCGAGCCCTTCTTCACCACCAAAGACCTGGGGCAGGGCACCGGATTGGGGTTGTCCACCGTGTACGGCATCGTCAAGCAGAACCAGGGCTTCATCAACGTCTACAGTGAACCGGGAGTAGGGACGACCTTCAGGATCTACCTCCCTCGCTATCGGGGGACCCGCGAACAGGAGGCGGCGGAAGGCCGGTCGCCGCAGATCGCCGGCGGACCGGAGACCATTCTGCTGGTGGAGGACGAGCCGGCCATACTGAACCTGGGCCGGGCCATGCTGGAAAGACTGGGCTATCGGGTGCTGACCGCAGGCACGCCGGGTCAAGCCCTGGCCATGGCCAAGGAGTATGCCGGTGATATCGATCTCGTCGTGACCGATGTGGTGATGCCGGAAATGAACGGCCGGGCTCTCTGCCAGCGGCTTTTGTTGTTATATCCGCACTTGAAACGGTTGTTCATGTCCGGCTACACGGCCAACATCATTGCCCATCACGGAGTCCTGGAAGAAGGCGTGTTTTTTGTCCAGAAGCCCTTCTCACTGCGAGAGCTGAGCGTCAAGGTTCAGGAAGCCCTCGGAAAAAAAGAGTGAGCAGCAGCCTTTCAACAGGACACTCCGCGGGAGCTGGTAGGGACCTGACCGCTTCGCCCTGGATGCTGCGGATCCAGATTAAATTTCCTTTGACACCGAGTAATTCTATTGTATACAATATAATTGTAGACAATTTAAATAGGAAACCTGCCATGAAAGAAGAAACTTGCATCTTTTTCCAGATGGCCAAAGCCAACCAGACCGGGATCAAATTTTTAAATCAAAAGATCCTGAGCCTGGGTGTGACACCGGTCCAGGCCATGGTGCTCACCTTTCTTGCCGAGGAGGATCGGATCACGGCCGGGGAGCTGGGGAAAAAGATCGAACTGGACAGCGCCACGTTGACCGGCTTGCTGGATCGCCTCGAGGCCGCCCGGCTCATCGAGCGCCAGGGCAATCCCGACGACCGGCGGTCCATCAAAATTCACTTGACCTCCCAGGGGCGGAAAACGGGGCTGGAGGCCGGGAGGCTCATCGCAGAGGCCAACCGGGAATTTCTGGCCGCCTTTACGGAAGCGGAAAAACGCTCCCTGATCGACCTGATCAAAAAAATGCGGGCCCAACCGGTTCTTTAGATTCACCCACCCCCCGGAGCCTGTCCCGCTGTAGGGCGAAATCAAGGGAGGGGGAAGACTTTTCGGTTATTCGAATTTCGGTCATTTGAGCTTGTTTCGAATTTCGGATTTCGAGTTTCGAATTTGCGCCATTAATAACCACTCGGGAGGACGTATGGGATCGGTACATCAGACAAGTTGCGTGCTGTGCGCCCAGAACTGCGGTCTGGAAGTTACCGTGGCAGAAAATCGAATCGTCAAGGTAACGGGGGACAAGACGAACGTCCGCAGCGAAGGGTATATCTGCCGGAAAGGGCTGAATGTCGCCTTTCACCAGCACCAGGCCGAACGTCTCCAATATCCGTTGAAACGGGTGGGCGACCGGTTTGAACGTATCTCCTGGGACCAGGCCCTGGGGGAGATCGCCGACCGGCTCAAGGAGATCATCGATCGATATGGCCCCCGGTCCTTCGCCTACATGGGCGGCGGCGGCCAGGGCTGCCATTTCGAGGCGGCCTTCGGCCTGCGCCTGCTCCGGGGCCTCGGCTCCCAATATCACTACAGCGCCCTGGCCCAGGAATTTTCCGGCATGTTCTGGGTTCACGGGCGCATGTTCGGCCGTCAATATTTCCACGGCGGTCCCGACGTGGAGAACACGGACCTCCTGCTGGTACTGGGCTGGAACGGCCTGCAGAGCCACCAGATCCCTCAGGCGCCGCGGCATCTGCAGCGGATCGCCAAGGACCCCGACAAACTTTTAATCGTCGTCGATCCCCGCCGGTCCGAAACGGCCCGGATCGCCGACCGGCATTTGCCCATCCGCCCGGGAACGGACGCCCTGCTGCTGCGGGCCATGATCGCCATCATCCTCCAGAACGGCTGGGAGAATAAAACCTATATCGAGAGCCACACCTCCGGCTTCGAACAGGTGCAGGAATTGTTCCTGGAATTTGACCCCCAGGCGGCCGTCCGGACCTGCCAGCTCGATTACGATCAGGTCCGCGAGATCAGCCGGCTCTTCGCCACCCGGCGCTCCGCCCTGCGCTACGACCTCGGCCTCTTCATGAACCGCCACAGCGCCGCCGCCTCCTACCTGGCCGCGATCCTGCAGGCCGTCTGCGGCCGGATCTGCGTACCCGGGGGCCTGATTTTCCCCGGGCATTTGATGCCGACGGGGTCCCATTCCGATGAACGCAAACCCAAAACCTGGCGCACGGCGGCCACGAATTTTTTCCCGGTGGCCGGGACCTTCCCGCCCAACGCCCTCCCGGAGGAGATCCTGTCCGATCATCCCGAACGGATCCGGGCGGTTTTCGTTTCGGCCTCCAACCCCCTGCGTTCCTATGCGGACACTACGGCCTACGAAGAGGCCTTCAAGCGCCTGGACCTGCTGGTGACTTCCGAGCTGGCCCTGACCGAAACGGCTGCTTTGGCCCATTATGTTCTTCCCGCCCGCTCCGGGTACGAATCCTGGGACGGGACCTTTTTCGCCCTGACCTATCCGGGCATCTTCTTTCAGATGCGCCGGCCCATCATCGAACCGGAAGGGGAGCCCCTGGAGGCCGGGGAGATCTTTCTGCGCCTGGCCGACCGGATGGGGATGATCCCGCCCATCCCGGACAGCCTGTACCAGGCGGCGGAAAAAAGCCGTCCCGCCTTCGGGGCGGCCCTGATGGAATACGCCCAAAAGGAGCCGGCCGCTTTGAAGGTCATGCCCTTCATTCTCGGCAAGACCCTGGGGAAAGCTCTGGGCTCGGTCCATCTGGCCGCCCTCTGGGGATTGCTTCAGACCGTGCCGCCGGCCTTTCAGGAAAACGCCGCCCGGGCGGGATTTACTCCGGGTTTTGGTCTGGGCGAGGAACTATTTCAACAGATCCTGGACCATCCGGAAGGCCTCTGGATCGGCCGGGTCGATCCGGAGCGCAATTTCGAGCACCTGCAAACCGGGGATGGCCGGATCGATCTTTTCATTCCCGAGCTGATCGACCCGGTCAAGAACATAGAGTCCGGGAGGGAAGAGGTGGCATTGAGGCTCGACCCGACCTTTCCCCTGATCCTCATGGCCGGCCGCCACACCTCCATGAACGCCAACACCCTCATGCGAAACCCGGCCTGGAATAAGGACAAACGGGCCTGCACCCTGGCCATGCATCCGGCCGATGCCGAAAAATTAAAGCTCGCGGACGGTCGCAAGGTCCGGGTTACCACGGAGGCCGGTTCGGTCGAGGTCGAGCTGGAGGTTACCGATACGGCCCGGCCGGTCCACGTGGTCATTCCCCATGGGTTCGGGCTGGTCTACGACGGCAACGTTTACGGGGTGAACGTGAACCGCCTGACCAAGAACACCAACCGGGATTTTCTGGGAACACCCATGCACCGCTATGTCCCTTGCCGGGTGGAAGCGGTCTGATTGGTCGAGGGGTGAGCACCCGCGAAGCATGAAATTCCCCCCAGCCCCCCTTTTGAAAAGGGGGGAGTCCAAGTCCCCCTTTGCTAAAGGGGGATTTAGAGAAGTTTTTCGTACCAGGGAGGGGGTTTATCCCGGGGTTTATCCCCCTCCGCCTCTAGCCGCCCGGTGAATCCTATTCGGGGGGGGATTAACCCCACCCCTACATCCAAACGGGTTAAGGGATTTTAAATTTTGCATTTTACATTTCATTTTTGTTTTAACCTCTCAAACAGGAGACAACGGTGAAAGGACAGATCATTCTCATCACCGGCGCAAGTTCGGGGATCGGCCGGGAAACGGCCTACCGTTTGGCGAAAGCCGAAGCCAAACTTATCCTCACCTATAACCGGGGGAAAGCGCGGGGCGAGGCCGCCCTGAAACAGTGCCGGAAGCTCGGGGCCGCTGACACGCTGCTCCTCCAGCTCGACGTGATGGACAACGACGCTATCGCCGAGGCCGCCCGGGAGGTGAAGAAAAAATTCGGCGCGATCGATTTCCTCCTCAACAATGCGGGGGTCGGGGTTTTCATCCCTTTCGGGAAACAGACCCTGAAAGATATCGAACGCCAGATCAAAACCAATTTCGAAGGATTGATCAAGGTGACCCGGGCCTTCCTCCCAACGGTGAAGAAAGGGATCGTCAACATCGCCAGCGCGGCCGGCCAGGAGGCTTATGCGAATATGTCGGTCTACTGCGGAACGAAATTCGGCGTCCGGGGTTTCACGCAGACCATTGCCCTCGAATATCCCCGCCTGAAGATCTGCTGCGTGAACCCGGATGAAACGGCGACGCGCCTCTCGGGTTTTCAGGGGAGACCACCCGCGGAGGTGGCAGAGGTGATCTTCCGGGTGGTTTCGGGCCAGGTTCCCTGCAGCGGGGGAAACGATGTAAATGTTTGGGAAGTCATTTAGGAGGTGTATATGTCCAGATTATTTGAACCCACAGAAATCAAAGGCCTAAAACTCGCCAACCGCTTCGTCCGTTCGGCCACCTGGGAAGGGATGGCCGGACATTATGGCGCGGTCACTCCGGCCTTGGTGAACCTCATGGCCCGTTTGGCCGAAGGTGGGGTGGGTTTGATCATTTCCGGCCACACCTACATCAATCCGGAAGGCCAGGCCGGCCCCCGGCAGTTAGGGGTTTATAATAATGCCTTGATCCCCGGGCTCAGGCAGTTGACCCGGGCCGTTCACGAAAAGGGCGGCCGGATCGTTCTGCAACTGGCCCATGCCGGCGGCTTTGCCAATTCCAAACTGACTGGACAGACACCTCTGGCCCCCTCGGCGTTAGACGTATTCTCGAAAGTCCTACCTCGTGAAATGACCTCCGAGGATATCCGGGAAGTGACGGAGGCCTTTGGCCTGGCGGCCCACAGGGCCCGGGAAGCCGGCTTTGACGGCGTCCAGATTCACGCCGCCCACGGTTATTTGTTGAGCCAGTTCCTCTCCCCCTTTTTTAATAAGCGGGGCGATGCCTTCGGAGGTCCCCTGGAAAACCGTTACCGGGCGCTGGGACAGGTAGTGAAACAAGTGCGGGAGGCAGTGGGCGCCGCTTTCCCCCTTCTGGTCAAGCTCAATTCCGGAGATTTTCTGGAAGGCGGACTGGCCCTGGAGGAGGCGACGGAAGTGGCGCAGCGATTACAGGAGGACGGAGTGGATGCCATCGAAGTCAGCGGCGGGACTTTCAAATCGGGAAATTTAAGCCCTTCCCGGTCGGGGCTGACCAGTGAAGAGAAGGAGGCTTATTTCACCGAAGGCGCCCGGGCCATCAGGAAAAAGGTGACCATTCCGCTCCTGCTGGTAGGCGGGATTCGTTCCTTCACCGTGGCCGAACGGATCGTCGATCAAGGTGTGGCGGATTATATTTCCATGAGCCGGCCCTTCATCCGGGAGCCGGACCTCATTCGGCGATGGCAATCCGGAGACCGGCACCCGGCCTTTTGCCTCTCCGACAACCTGTGCTTCGGTCCGGCCCGGGCCGGCGAAGGAATCTATTGCGTGACGGAGAGGAAGGAAAAAAAGAAGGCCTAAACTGCCGTGTCCCAGGTGGATACCCGGGAAGCCGGAAAATATGCCGTCCAAGCAATCGACCTTAATGATCAATAATCAATTGTCAATTATTAATTGTTAATGAATGACTGGAGAACCGGATTCAATTTTCCTACTAACTGAAAATTTCATCCGGTTGGATTTTCGCACTAAACCCTCGATCTGTGAGCCTGACGGCCCTCCTCACAGGCCCAATTCTTCCAGACGGCCGCGGGTGGGAATGCCGGTCTCGGGTTCCCAGCCCTGCTCGTCGTAATAATCTGCCACCATCTGTTCCAGGGCTTCCCGCGTGACCGGGGCATCGGTCAGGTAATCCCGGAAGCCTTCAGCCCCGAACCACTGCTCCGGAAAACCGTCTTCCTTCCGGGAGAAACCTTCCCGGAGATTGGCCAGCCGTAGTAAGGTCCAGACCCGGTCCGCCCCTTGCCGCAGTCCTTCCAGATCAGTAGGCAGGCCGGTCACCGCCCGATACAGATCGGCGCAGAGGGCGGCGCTGTAAAAACGGTTGACCTGACCTCGGGCGCAAATCCCCAGGGACCCGAGAATGGCGAACCAGCGGTGGGAATATTTGAGCAACCGGCCGATCCGCAATTCCGGGGCCTGATCCTCCCGGCCCAAGCCGGGGATAATGCGCCGAATGGCCTCTTCCGGAGCGCCCATCCGATCGAGATGGGAGGGAAAGGCCTCCAGGGGCCGGCGGGCAAAATAAGTCGGCGAGCCGCTGGCCCCCACATGGGGGCCCCGGGGGTCCAGCACCTGGCCGAGTTCCTGGGTCCCGAAAAGATTCCAGATCATCGGTCCCTGGGGACCGATATAAGGCTGCATCCCCTTGATCAACGGCGGGGCGAACCGCCGGGCCGCTGCGCCGAATTCAGCCGCCAGCCCGTTGAACCCCAACCCCAAGATCTTTCCCAGCCCTTCCCCCCGACAGATTTTTCCGGCCCAGGCCTCCAGGGAAGTCCGTGAACCCATACGGATGGCCGGTTCCGCTTCGTCGGCCGGGATGACCCCCTCGGCCACCAGTTTCCCGGCCAGGGCCAGGACCCCGAAAAATTCGAACATGTCCAGGCCGTAATCATCCAGGGTGGTGACGCACTTGACAGCCTCGGTCCGGTCCTGAAAACCGTAAATCAGCGGCGTGGCCAAATTGGCTACCGAGGTGGAGCAGAACCGCTGCCCCTGAAACGGTCCCTCCTGAAATTCGATTACGTCCTTGTCGCCGATGGGACAGGAGACGCAGGCCAGTCGCCTTTTTTTTATTTGGAGATAATCTTCCCTGGGCAGCAGAGGCAGGGCCTTCAGCAGCCCGAGTTCCTGCCATTCCTGCAACTGGGGATAGCTGCGGATCCGGTTCAGGAGCTTTTCGTTCAATTCCCGGTACCGTTTCCGATCGGCCACCCGGACGCCCTTCGTTCCCCTGACCCGGATGGCTTTCAGGTTTTTCGATCCCAGCACCGCCCCGAACCCGCCCCGGCCCAGGGTGGCCAGGTTATCGATCGAGGCCATGGAAAAAACCACCCGGTTTTCACCGCCCGGACCGACGGCCACGATCCCGGCCGCTCGGCCTTCCCTTGCCCAGAGGGTTTCGCAGGTCTCGGCGATCCCCCGGCCCCACAGAGCGGTGGCGTCATGGATCTCGATCCGGTCGTCCTCGATGTTCAACCAGACCGGACGATCGGCCCGGCCTTCGACGATCAGGTGGTCGAAGCCGGCGTATTTCAGGTTGCAGCCCCAACGCCCCCCTCCCCCGCCGCACCAGCCGATCGTCCCACTGGAAGGAAATTTGGTAATGCCGTAGACCCGGGAACTGGCTGGGATGCTGGTTCCCACCAGGGGTCCGGCCCCCAGGATCAGGGGGTTGTCCGGGGACAGGGGGTCCGTCCCGGGCCGGATCCGGTCATAAGCCAGTTTGACGCACAGACCCAGCCCGCCGACAAATTTTTCGGCCAGACCGCCGTCCAGCGGTAACACTTCCGTCACTCTCCGGGTCAGGTCCACCCGCAGGATCCGGCCGGCAAATCCCCCCCCTTTCATGACTCGCCCTCCAGCGGTTTTTTCTCGAGGGCCCGGTAGAGGCAATGGTCCGCACAGAGGCCGCAGCGATTGCAATCCTCGTTGAAGGCAATGGTGCAATCGGCGCCCGAGATTTCCACCCGGATCCGGGCCGCCGCCGGGTTGAAGGTCCGGGTATAGACTTCCGAACAGGCCAACTGGCAGCGCAGGCACCCGGCGCATTTTTCCGGAAAAATAGAAAGCTGATATTTGGTCACGGATAAAACCTTACAAATTGAATGATATTGCCTTTGCGTGTCTACAAAAAGAGGCTGCCTGCGTGTAGACCAACAGGAAATCAATCGTGCAATTCGATGACGTCCTTATCGGCCAGCGCATAGTCCCGGGAAACCTTCTGTCCCGGATAGGTATTCCGGCCCCAGATGCGGGCAAAAGTCAGCTTCTGGAGGAAATCCCGGTGGACCGCGCCGGCCAGATCGAGCAGGGTGCTGCCCGATTTGAACAGGAAGGGGGTTTTCAGATCCGCTTCCTTACCGGGAACTTTGGTATAAACCCGGACCAGGCCGAGCCCCTCAAACAGGACCTTCCGCAGGTCGTCCAGATTCATCCGCTCCAGCGCCGACACTCCGAACACCGGGAAGGGATCGGTCCGCAGCTCCTGGAATAATTCCAGGGTGTCCAGTCCCTCCGGCAGGTCGAGCTTGTTGGCGGCAATGATGACCGGCTGTTCCTTCCAGACCGCAGGCCGGGGATCCGGCGCCGATCTTCCCGGCCAGCCCAAATGGAACCCCGCTAAAATCCGCCGGACCTCCTCCATCTGAGCCAGAGGGTCCTGCCCCAGGTCCAGTACCAGGAGCCAGAGATCGGCGTTCCGGAGGATCTCCGGAAACCAGGGTTCGATATATTCCGTCGAAACCGGCGGCAGGTCGATGAGTTGTATACGGATATCCTCGAAAGCCATCATGCCCGGCAGCGGTAAGCGGGTGGTGAACGGATAGGGGGCGATTTCCGGCTCCGCCTTGGTCAGGGCCTTCAGCAGCGAGGATTTTCCGGTATTGGCCGGGCCGACCAGGGCCACCTGGCCGGCCCCTTCCCGCTCCACCCGAACGAATCCGCCCCCCGCTTTTCCTTTACCTTTGCCCTGCTGTTGTTCGTCACGGAGCTTGGCCAACCGCCGCTTGGTATCCCCCCGGAGCCGTTCCGTTCCCTTATGCTTGGGGATGATGGTCAGCAGCTCCTCGATGACCGCGATCTTCTCCCCGGGGGTTTTGGCTTCCCGCAGTTTTTTTTCCACCGTGTGATATTGCGGAGGTAGATTGGCCGGCATGGGTATAATAAATCAAAGTCCGGCAAAAAATTCAAACCTATTTTTCTTGACACGGTTCCGGGTGATTAACTATATAATCTTATTAAATTGCCAGGTACGGCCTTCAGCTTCAAATCCACGAAGCCTAAAAGATGATTGACTTTATTCCCAAAGGTAAATAGATGAAAGCCTCCTGCTGACGGCCGAATCGTTCATGCCCGATAATCGACCTTTACCCAGCATTCAAGAAGAAATTATCGAGGTGACTTCCCGGGACTACGCCGCCCTGACCGATCTCCTGCCGGTGGACCGTCCCCCGGTCGGCTATTTCTGCCCTTACGTCCCGGAAGAACTCATCTGGGCCGCCGGGGGCCAGCCTTTCCGGCTGATCGATACGCCCGTAAAAATCTCCCTGGCCCAAGCCCATCTGCCGGCGTATTGCTGCCATCCGGTTAAATCCTATCTGCAGAATCTGCTCCAGGGCGACCTGGATTTCCTCCGGGGGATCGTTTTCTCACACAGTTGCGATGCCTATAAGGGGCTGGCCGAGATCTGGTCCCGCCAGGATCGGCCGGCCTTCCAGTTGAACCTGATGATCCCCACCCGGCTGGAATCGGACCGGTCCCGCACCTTCCTGAAGGCCGAACTGACCCGGTTTGCCAACGACCTGGGACGCCGGCTCAAACCCGTTACCGCGGAAGCGCTGCGGGAAGCCCTGGCCCTGTTCGGAAAAATCCGGGAACTCCAACTCCGGATCTACCGGCTGCGGGGCGAACACGCCAGGGTGCTGACCGGGGAATTTTTCGCCCAGGTGATCCGCGCCGGTTTCTGGCTGGACCGGGAACGATACCACCGGCTCCTTACGGAACTGGTCGCGACCCTGGAACAATCCCCCCCCCGGCCGGACGACCGGATCCCAGTGTACCTGACCGGCAATATGATCCACGACCCTTACTGGTTTTCAGCTCTCGAAGACAGCGGGGCGCAAATCGTCTGGGACGACCTCTGCAGCGGGGCCCGCACTTTCCGCCTAAAAACACCGGACCTCCCGGATCCGCTGGAGGCCCTGACCGGGCGCTATTTCAGCGGCTTTTTCTGCCCGACCAAATATTACGGACCCCAGGCCCGGCAGGAAATCCTGTTTCAGGAAATTCAGAATTCCGGGGCCAGGGGGGTGATCTTCCTGCTCTATAAATATTGCGAACCCCACTTTTTTGACTACCCGGACCTCCGGCAATTTCTGGAAGAACGGGGCATCTCCACACTGCTGCTGGAGGTCGAAGACCCGGCCCAGACCCGGGGACAGCAAAAGCTCAGGATCCAGGCCTTTATGGAGATGCTGGAGACGGAGTAAAAGGACAGAAAAGGCAGAGATCAGAGGACAGAGATCAGAGGACAGAAGACGCAAGAACATATTTAAAACAGCATTATGACTGATACACCTAAAAGTGCTAAATCCTATCGCGAAATTCAATCGGTCAAAACCTACCGGCGGTTGATGCAGGGCTATTACCTGATGGTCAAGAAACCCCGCTGGTTCGGCAAAAAGGTGGCCTGGATCACCAGCGGCGGACCGGTGGAACCCCTGTACGCCATGGGGGTGCTGCCCTTCTACCCGGAAAATTACGGGGCCATGTGCGGGGCCGGCCGGACCTCGGTGGGCTTATGCGAAATTGCCGAACAGAAAGGCTATTCCCGGGACCTCTGCTCCTACGCCCGTGGCGATATCGGCAGTTCCCTGAGCGGCCAGGGTCCGCTGGGGGCTTTGCCGCCCCCCGATTTCCTGGTCTGCGGGAACAACATCTGCGGCACGGTCATGAAATGGTACGAGATCCAGGCCCGGAAATACGGGGTGCCGGTCTTTTTTCTGGATACCCCTTTTATTCACGACACCCTTCACGAGCACACCGAACAGTATGTCCAGGATCAACTGCAGGAATTCGCCGGCTTCCTGGAAAAGCAATTAAAGAAACCCTTTTCTCTCAAAAGGCTGGAACGGGTCGGGGCCCTTTCCCTGGAGGCGGTTACCCTGTGGAAGGAAATCCTGGAGCTTTCCCGTAACCGCCCGGCCCCCTTTGCCGCTTTTGACGCTTTTATTCACATGGCCCCCATCGTCACCCTGCGGGGCACCCGCTGGGCCGTTCGGTATTACCGCCGCTTAAAAAAGGAACTGGAGGAACGGGTCCGGAAAAACGAAGGCGCCTTTGCCCGTGAAGATATCCGCCTGGTCTGGGACAACATCCCCATCTGGTACGACATCCGCCATCTGTCCCGGTTGCTGGCCGCCCAGGGCGCGGTGCTGGTGGCCGATACCTATACCTCCGCCTGGACCTTGTCGGGCCTGAACCTGGACAGACCCCTGGAAAGCCTGGCCCGGTCGTATGCCACCGTCCACCTGAATATGGGCTTGGAGTACAAAATCCGGAAGATGGCCCAACTCGTGCAAGACTACCAGGCCGACGGATTTATCATGCACTCCAACCGCAGCTGCAAAACCTATTCCCTGGGTCAATACGACATCAAAAGAAGGGTTTCCGAAATTACCGGAAAACCCGGACTGATCATCGAGGCCGATCATACCGATGCCCGCAGTTATGCCCCTCAGCAGGCGGAGAACCAGATTCAAACTTTTCTGGAAATGGTTAAAAAGCATTGACAGACCCGGAGACGGTTGGTATTAGGAAAGAGCGCTGCCCTTTGTTTATTCCAGGAATTCTGATCTTACCCTTTTTTAGCCGAACATTATGGAGAAGGGAGGGATGGTTAAGACACGCCTGAGCCTCTTTTAAAAGTCCTTAGTCGTTAAGCATCGTTAACCCCCATCATTTAAAGGAGAAAAATATGGACTGGAAAGCCGGTTGGATCGGTAGTCTGGTGCTGTTACTGGGTATCGTTTTTTCAACGCACGCCGCGGCGGTAACGGGTGTGACGGACACGGAAGTGACCATCGGAATGACCACCCCCCTATCGGGACCGGCGGCCCTCTGGGGCACCACGGCTCTGGGGGCTAAAGCCTGGGCCGACTACATCAACGACAAAGGCGGTATCCACGGGCGCAAGATCAAATGCATTTTGAAGGACGACGGCTATAACCCCGCCCGGGCCATGGCCAACCTGACTGAAATGAAAGGTCAGATCTTTGCCGTCAACGCCCTGCTGGGCACGGCGATCATCAATGCCACCAAAGATTTCTTCCCGGAAAACAAAATCCCCTTGATTAATGCCTATGCCGATGTCCGCATCTGGGCCAAATACCCCAAGGACAAATTACGGTACGTCTTTATCGGCTACCCGGATTATGAGAATGAGGCCGAGTACCTGACGACCTATGCCGTCAAAAATCTGGGCGCTAAAAAAATTGCCCTTTTTTACCAGAATGATGATTATGGGAAAATGGCCATGGAAGGGGTTAACCAGGGGCTGAAGAAACTTCCCGGGCAGGCCACCCTGGTGGGCGCCGTCCCCTATGAAGTAACGGAACGGGCCCTGGCGACCCAGGCCCAGAAACTTAAAGAAACGGGCGCCGACACCCTCCTGCTCTATCCCACCATGACCCACGGGGCCTTGATTCTCAAGGAGATGGCCAAGCTGGGCTACAAACCCAAGGTCCTGGTGACCTTTACCCTGGGCGATCCGATCATGTACAATATTGCCGGTGCCGAGGTCTGGGAGGGGGTCTATCCGGCCAGCCCGGCCAACTCCGGTGTCCCGGGGGAAAAGGAAGTGGATCGGGTGATCGAAATACTGAAAAAATATGATCCCAAGCTGGCCGGTAAGGAATACCTGGCTGTTTTCGGGGCCACCTCCATGATGTACCTGGTGGAGGGCCTTAAGAATGCCGGCCGGAATCTGACCCCGGAGACCATGATCAAGGGTATGGAAATGATCAAAAATTGGAAACCGGAAGGGATCGGGGCCCCGGTGACTTTCTCCCCGGACCGCCGCCACGGCGTCAATGGTTCCCGGGTGATGCGAGCGGAAAAAGGCAAGCACGTCCCCATCACGGATTATATGATTTACAAACCGTTGTTCTAAGGATAGGGATTATTGGACCTATAGGACCTATGGTTGGCCGGGGCGGACCCTTGGGCCCGGTTCGGCCAACCAAATCGGTTGTCAAAAGAATGTTTCTTTTAGAAATAAAAGACCTTTCCATCAGTTTCGGCGGGATCATGGCCCTGACCGGGGTGAATCTTTCCGTTCCGGAAAATTCCATCCTGGGCATCATCGGTCCCAACGGGTCGGGCAAAACCACCCTCTTCAACTGCCTGACCGGCATTTACCATCCCAACCAGGGTGATATCCTTTTCCAGGGGAAAAGCCTCCGCCGTCTATCTCCGGATCGCATCGCCGCTCAGGGACTGGCCCGCACCTTCCAGAACCTGCGGTTGTTTATGAATATGAACGTCCTGGATAATCTGTTGCTGGGACGGCACCTGCGTTTCCAAAAAAATCCGCTCTATCCCCTGCTCCGGATCCGGAAGGAAGAAATCCGTCACCGGGAATGGGTGGAAGGGATCATCGATTTCCTGGATCTGCAGGCCTATCGCAGCGCCCGGGTGGCCGACTGTCCTTACGGCGTGCAGAAGCGGGTGGAAATGGGCCGGGCCCTGGCCCTGGAACCGAAGCTGCTGCTCCTCGATGAGCCCATTTCCGGGCTGACCTCCGAAGAAAAAGAAGAATCCGCGTACCGGATCAATGAGATTCGGGGCCGCTTTCAAATGACCATTCTGCTGGTGGAGCACGACCTGCGGATTGCCTCCCGTCTCTCCGATTCCATGGTCGCCATGTACTACGGGCAAAAACTGGCCGAAGGGACCCCGGAAGAGGTACAACGCAACCCGGAAGTGATCCGGGCCTATCTGGGGGACGATTAATGGCTTTTCTCCAGATCGCCAACATCGAAACTCTTTATTTTGACCGGATCTACGCCCTGCACGGTCTGACCCTGGATATCAAGGAAAAGGAAATTTTTGCCGTCCTGGGACCGAACGGCGCCGGTAAGACCACCCTGCTCAAAACCATCGCCGGCCTGTTGAAGGACCAACCCAAGAAGGGGAGCATCGAATTCGACGGCCACCGAATTCACCGGCTGCCGCCGGAAAAAGTCTCTTCCCTCGGCATCGTCTATGTGCCGGAGGACCGGGGCCTCTTCCGGGAACTGACCGTCCGGGAGAACCTGGAACTCGGCTGTTGGGGGCGGCACGACAAGGGTATCAAAGACGATCTGGATTTTATCTACGACCTGTTCCCCATCTTGAAGGAACGGACCCAGCAGCAGTCGGAAACCCTGTCCGGCGGTGAGCAGCAGATGCTGGCCATCGCCCGGGCCATCCTGCGGCGGCCCCGGCTGTTGATGCTGGATGAACCTTCCCTGGGTCTGGCCCCCCTGGTGGCCCGAACGGTCTACGACGCCCTGGTGAAAATCAGCGAGTTGGGCACCACGATCCTGCTGGTGGAACAGAATGCCAAACTGGCACTGAAAATCGCTCATTACGGCTACATCCTCGAAGCCGGCCGGATCGTGCTCAAGGGCACCGCGGCGGAACTAAAGGAAAACGAAGACGTGCAGGAATTGTATCTCGGTATGGGCGGCCAGACGGTTTCCCCCAAGGGCTGGCGCCTGTATAAAAAACGGAGGAGATGGTAATGCCCGCAGGGCACCGTAGCTTTCCGGCCCTTTTTTTCAGCCAGGTCGCCCGTTTTCAGGACCGGGTCGCCCTGCGCCACAAGGATTACGGCATCTGGAAGCGGATCTCCTGGAAGGAATACGGGGAGATGGTCCGCATCGTGGCGGCCGGACTGATTTCTCTGGGGGTCCAGCGGGGGGATAAAGTTTCCATCCTGGGGGAAAACCGTCCGGAATGGCTCTTCTGCGACCTGGGGAACATGAGCATCGGGGGGGTCTCGGTCGGGGTCTATCCCACCTCCGCCCCGGATCAGGTGGCCTACGTGGTCGGCCACTCCGAGTCCAAGGTCCTGTTTATCGAAAACGAGGAGCAGGTCGACAAGGTCCTGCAGATCCTGCCGGAATTGCAGGTGAAGGAAGTCATCATCTGGGACCCCAAAGGTCTCTGGGGATTTTCGCAGGAACGGGTCATCTTCTTCGACGAATTCTTGCGCCGCTCCAAGGCCTACCTGGAAGCCAACCCGGACTGCGTCGACCGGCGGCTGGCGGAAATCCAGTCCGAGGATGTGGCCATGATCATCTATACCTCCGGCACCACCGGCCGGCCCAAGGGCGCCATGATCAGCCACCACAACATTCTGAGCATGACCGAATCCTATATCCAGGCCAACCCCGGGTACGAAAGCGATGAAGCCCTGTCCTACCTGCCCCTGGCCCATATTTATGAAAACCTGATCTCCCTTTTTCAGGCGATTTATGCCGGCGGAACGGTCAATTTTGTGGAAAGCATGGATACCCTGCCCCACAATCTAAAAGAGGTTTCCCCCACTATCTTTGCCAGTGTGCCCCGCATCTGGGAAAAATTCGCCTCCATGATCGCCATCCGCATGGCCGATTCCACTCCCACTAAAAAACTGCTCTATAAGCTCAGCATAGGGGTGGGTCTGCAGTACGTCCGGACCCCCGAACACTCCCGGGAACGTTTCTGGTGGAGTCTGCTCTACTGGCCTCTTTACGGACTGATCCTCTATCATTTGAAAAGGCAATTGGGCCTGGAGCGGGTCCGGGTAGCCATCTGTGGGGCCGCCCCGGCCTCCCCGGAGCTCTTTCAATACTACAATGCCCTGGGGGTTCCCTTGCGGGAAGGATACGGTCAGACCGAATCCACCGGGGTCATCGCCATCCAGCGGCTGGACCGTCCCCGCTGGGGGTATGTAGGCGAGGTGGTCCCCGGCGTCGAGGTCAAAATCGCTGCCGACGGCGAAATCCTGGCCAAAGGCGCCAATGTTTTCAAGGGTTATTTCAAAAATCCGGAGTTGACCGCGGAGACCGTCCAGGACGGCTGGCTCCACACCGGGGACGTAGGCGCCCTGGAGGACGGTTTTCTGAAAATCCTGGACCGCAAGAAAGACATCCTGATCACCGCCGGCGGGAAAAACATCACTCCCGCCTTTATCGAAAACAAACTCAAGTTCAGCTCCTATATTCAGGACGCCGTAGTCATCGGGGA
>JACRCK010000126.1 GCA_016219065.1 Deltaproteobacteria bacterium | reverse complement strand
GTGGACCCCCTGGGGGATTCCATTTTTTCCCGAAAGACCTTCGAGGAGATCAAAGGGATTTTGAAAAGCCTGCGGAAAGAAAAATAGACTCCTATGGGTGGTTGGGCCCGCATCAATTATTTCTTAAATAAATTGGAGGAAACGCTGCTGGTTTTTCTGCTGATGCTCATGGTCCTCCTGGCTTTCCTGCCCATTCTTTTCCGCAACGTCGTTTCGATCGGCCTGATCTGGATTGACCCCCTGCTGCGGCACCTGGTGTTGTGGGTGGCCTTGCTGGGAGCTTCGATAGCCACCCGGGAAAGCCGCCACATTAAAATCGACCTGGTGGCCCCCTATCTGGAACCCGGAAGGCAAGCCGTCCTAACGGCCGTGCTCAACTTTTTGTCGGCCGCGGTTTGCCTGGCCCTGGTTTTACCCGCCGTCGAATTTGTCCGCGAGGAACAGGAGGTGGGGAAATATTTGATCGGGGTGATTCCGATCTGGGTTTCCCAGTCCATCATCCCCGTCATGCTGGCGGTCATCGGTCTCCGCTTTCTGTTCGCGGCCTGGCGGAGCCTGCGGCAGCGGATCCGGCCCTGAAACCATGGGCATCCTCTCCACGCTCCTGACGGCCGTCCTGGCCTTGATCGGCGCCCCCCTGTTTATCGTCATCGCCCTGAGCGGGATGATTTTCCTCTATACCGGCGGCATTCCTTTCTCGGCCCTGGTCATTGAAATCTTTAAGCTGGCCCATACCCCGATGCTGGTGGCCCTGCCGCTCTTTGCCCTGGCCGGCTACGTGCTGGCGGCCAGTAAGGCCCCCCAGCGGTTGGTCCGGTTGTCCGAGGCCCTGCTGGGCTGGCTGCCGGGGGGGTTGGCCGTCATTGCCTTGATCTTTTCGGCGATTTTTACCGCCCTGACCGGCGCCACCGGATTGACTATCGTGGCCTTGGGCGGACTCCTGTTCCCGGCCTTGAAAACCAAGGGCTACCCCATTAATTTTTCCCTGGGGCTGCTGACCACCTCGGGGACCCTGGGACTTTTGTTCCCACCCAGCCTGCCGCTGATTCTCTACGGGGTCGTGGCCCAGACCAGCATCGACCAGCTTTTCCTGGCCGGCATCCTGCCGGGGACGATCATGGTCCTGTTCCTGGCCTTATATAGCTTCTGGAAGGGAATCAAGGCCGGGGTCTCCCGTCCCCGGTTTACGTTCCGGGAGGTGGGCGGCGCTCTCCGGGAAACCATCTGGGAAATTCCGCTGCCCTTCGTCGTTCTGGGAGGCATTTACAGCGGCTTCGTGGCCATCAGCGAGGCGGCCGCTTTGACGGTCATCTACGTGCTGCTGGTCGAGGTATTTTTTTACCGGGACGTGGCCCTCCGGCAATTGCCGGCCATTTTTTTAAAGAGCGCCGTCCTGGTAGGGGGAATTTTGATTATTCTGGGGGTTTCCTTCGGGCTGACCAACACCCTGATCAATGAGGAGATCCCCATGAAGGTCCTGGACTTTTTAAAGACCCACGTGGAAAGTCCCCTGGCTTTCTTGATCTGGATGAATCTTTTTCTGCTGGGGGCCGGGTGTCTGCTGGGGATGTTCCCGGCCCTGACCGTCCTGGTCCCTCTGATCCTCCCCGTGGCTCAGGCCTACGACATCCACCCGGTGCACCTGGGGATCATCCTGCTGACCAATCTGGAGATCGGCGCTTCACTGCCGCCGGTGGGGATCAATCTCTTCGTGTCCAGCATCCGTTTCGAGCGCCCGGTGCTCGATCTTTATCATGCCTCCATCCCCTTCATCCTGATCCTGCTGCTGACCCTGATCGTCATCACGTACTGGCCGTGGTTGAGCCTGGCGTTTATCTGAAAGGAGTAATGGAGTGAGGGAGTAATGGGGAAAGCTAACCAATACTCCAATACTCCACCACCCGCCGTTTCTTATGGCAGGACATCATGAACCCCATTGATCAAGCCGCCGAGTGGATTCTTGCCTCCCGTCGACTGGTGGTTTTTACCGGCGCCGGGTTGAGCACCGAATCCGGCATCCCGGATTTCCGCAGCCCCGGTGGGGTCTGGTCCCGCTACGATCCGGCCGATTTCGATTTTCAAAATTTTCTGGCCAGCGAGGCCAGCCGGGAAAAATACTGGCAACTGGCCACGGAGATGTACGCTGCCATCCGGCCGGCCCGTCCGAACGCGGCGCATCAGGCCGTTTATGAACTGGACCGTTTGGGGAAGCTGGCTGCGGTCATCACCCAGAATATCGACGGCCTCCATGAGCGGGCCGGGCACGCTCCGGAAAAAATCATCGAGCTGCACGGCACGGCCCTGCACGTAACCTGCCTGCAGTGTGGGAAACGATACGAGCGGGATGAGATCCAACAGCGTCTTGAGCAGGGGATTAAGTCCCCCGTTTGTGACGACTGCGGGGGGCCGTTGAAACCCGCCACCATTTCCTTCGGTCAGGCCATGCCGGAGCGGGAGACCCGGGAGGCCTATCGGCTTTCTTCCCTGGCCGATCTGTTTATGGTGATCGGTTCTTCTCTGGTGGTGCAGCCGGCCGCCTCCCTGCCGCTGGCGGCTAAACGCAGCGGAGCCAGGCTGGTGATCATCAACCGGGACCCGACCCCTTACGATGACCTGGCCGACTTGGTCATCCCGGGTTCGGCGGGTCCGATTCTGTCGTCGTTGGTGGAGCGGGTTAAGGAAAGGTTGAAGGACCAAAGATAAAGGAGAAAGGAAAGACAAAACGATAAAGGTCCAAAGGGGTTTCTCAAAATCTGGGCTAATGCCTACGGCGTCACCCATGAAGCATGAAAATCCCCCCCACCCCCCTTCTTCTAAGGGGGGAGCCCAAGCTCGGCTAATCCGGTAAGCTTTTTATCGTTCCCATGCTCTGCGCGGGAATGCAATTTCCGGACGCTCAGCGTCCCCGCCGCCTGCCCTACGTTTTTTAATTCGATGTTGGACGTTGAATGTTGAATGTTGGATGTTCGTCTTTATTTTCGTAATAACGTCTTAACCAGCAGCGAGCAACGGTTTTATCTTTTTCTCCCTGCTCTCCTCTCCCTTCTTCCATCGGTATCCCGCTAGTCGTGTCGGTCTTTCTTTTTATGGTCCTTATCGTCGGAATTCATATTTTTCAGATAATTCCGCGCCAAGTCGTTGCGCGGGTTCAGGGCGACGGCTTCCTTCAGATACAGCCGGGCCTGGGTCTGGTTTCTCTTCCGTAAATAGACGATCCCGATGTTGGTCAACACCTCATCCTGGTAAGTAGGGTTGAGGGCCCGGCACCATTCCAGGTGTTGGATGGCCAGGTCATAATTGCCCTGGATCAGGTGGATGTACCCCAGGTTGAAATAGACCTCCGGTACGCGATTGTTGAGGTTCAAGGCCTGGTGATATTCCTGGATGGCGGCCGGAAAGCGCTTCTTCTGGGTCAAGAGACGACCCAGTTGGAAATGGGCTTCAAAATTGTTGGGCGACTGCGCCACGGCCTGCTCCAACAGGCTGCGGGCCTTATCCAGATCGGTGTTCCAGAGGGTGGCGGCTTGTTGTAAGAGCTGCTCCGTGGTGGCCGGTGGCGAAGTCGGGGCCGGGACCTTGGCCGCGGGCGGATTCACCGGGGTGGCCGGCAGGGTCGGGGCCTGGGTGGGCAGCGGCGTGGAAGAAACAACCGGAGGAGCATTCGGCGCCGGCGAGGGACCGGAGGGCGTCGACAGACGAACCGAATCCGGATTCCAGCGAAACAACAGCACGGCGCCGGAAATCAGGATGAGTAACAGGAACAACCCAGCCAGGAGGGGTTTAAAACCCAAACGGCTCCGGGGGATTTCTGCGGCGGGGGCCGGTTGGTGTTCTTCGGGGACCGGTTGGGGTTCCCCGGAGATCGGAGTGATCGGGGGCGCCTCCTCTTCGGCGGCGCGGAAAGGAACCTCACCCGGGGGGATAGCCACCGTTTTGGAAAATTCTTCTTCGAACGGAAGCACGGCGGACAGCTTTTCGGTCAAAAAGGTTTCCGGCTCCGGGGTGATTTTTTCCGCCCGGGTGTCTGCATCGGTTTCCGTCCCGGCTGAAGCCAGCGGGCCGGTGCCGATGGGCTCGAAGGCCTCCAGGTCGGCCAGCATTTCCCCCGGGGTTTGATAGCGTCCAGAGGGATCCTTGGCCATGGCCCGGGCGCTTATCTTTTCCAGGATCTCCGGTATATGGGGATTGATATTTTTGGGAGAGAGGGCTTCCCGCTGTATCACCCGATCCGCGATGGTGGCGGTGGATTCCCCGTCAAAGGGCTTTTCCCCGGTCAGGACGAGGTAGAGGAGGGCCCCCACCGAAAAGATATCCGACCGGATGTCTCCCCGTTGGCCCAGGAGTTGTTCCGGTGCCATATAGAAAGGGGACCCCGTCCCGCTGAAGGCCATGGTCGCCGCCATGGACGGGATCTTGGCCTGGGCGAAATCGGTCAGCTTGATCTGGCCGTTTTTTTTGATCAGGATGTTGGAGGGCTTCAGGTTGCGATGGACCAGATTTTTTTCGTGCGCGGCTTCCAGCCCGCTCAGTATTTGTTTGAAGAGCGGCAGGGCCGTTTCGAGAGGCAGCGGGCCCTGCTCATTGATGATATCCTCCAGGGATTTTCCGGCGACGAATTCGGTGCACAGAAAATGGAACTCCGGGGTTTCTCCCACGGCCAAAACGGCGGAGACAGTGGGATGCCGGACCAGGCGGGCCGCTTCGGATTCCCTGAAAAACGTCTCCCGAAATTCCTCGTCTCTGGCCGTGGTTTCATCGGGCGTTTTGGGAAAGAGCTTGAGGGCCAAGGTTTGTTGGGTTGCCGGTTCGAAAGCCCGGTAGACGTAGCCCATGGGCCCCCGGCCGATAAATTCGTTGATCTGGAGCTGTTCAAATTTTTTGCCGACTAAATCGAAGGGAACGAACATAAGAAAATCATCCCGTAGATTTTAAAATGGTAACCCGATATTTAGGATTCAAGGGGTCAAGGGGTCAAGTGAGAAAAGAAAGGATTGACTTGCTTTTCGCTTGAACCCTTGGACCCTCGATTCCTTGAATCCTAAAGCTATTATCTTCAACCGTTAGTAGTTCACTTTATAGTGGTAAAAATTATCGACTAAAAAACATAAAAAGGTGCATAAAACCTGATTGAGAAGGTCGTTTCATCTAGGTTGGTAACAGCCACCTCAGGTGAGCTCTTCCGAAGGCTAAATCCCCCCCTTCCCCCCCCTTTGCAAAGGGGGGTGGGGGGGATTTTAAGGATTCCCAAGCCGGGAACTGCTCTTTTTTTTATGAAACATTAGGGTTCACTTCGTCCGGGCGTTTTTCAACAGCTGGATGGGTTTTTCCATGGCCAGGATGTTGCGGTGTAAGGCTTCCAATTGGTCCCCAGGAAGGCCCAGCATCAGATGAGCGGCCCCCACCGAGGATTTGATCCGGCAGCCCAATCCTAAAAAGGTGACGTTGGCCGTGCCCTGCAACAGGGGCCAGGCCGTGATATCGGCGCAGCCCCCTAAGGCACCCCCGGATTGGGGGAGGTCCTGACGGCCGCCCTTTTCATAATTCAGGGCATAGAGGAGCCACATGACCTGCTCGCTGTCGGCCGTAAAAACGACCACCTGGGGCAGTTCTTGAAAAACGGGCAGCGGGGCGATCAGCACGGCGCGGGTCCGGCCCTGGGGGAGGTAGATGGATTTCAGTAGGGTTTCCGCCGAGGCCTCCTCGGTGGCGAAAAGTCCGACCCCGTATTTTTCCAGCACCCCGTCGTCCAGGAAGGCCGCCATCTCCGTTTCCAGGCCCAGAACAGACGTGCCCAGCTTGCAGCCCATATGCTCCCGCTGGAGCAGGAGGGTCCGTCCCTGGCCGGCCAGGACCAGGGCCTGGCAGTAACTTTTGAAGTTTTCTTCGGTAAAAGGCAGGCCGGCCGGTGGAGCCTCGTTTTCTCCAAAAAGGGTGACGCCGACCGGGGCATATTTCAATTCCAGCCGGTCCAACAGATCTGCGGATATCTTCGGGAAATCAGCCATTCCCAAACACCTCCCTGAAAATTGCTGCTGGTTTTTTACCATATCCGGGCCGGACAAGGCAATCTTCAATTTACTAACCGGAACCGAACCGGTCACGTAGGAGTTGCAGGGATTCCTGCAAGTCTTGCGGGTCAAAAAGTTCCAGGTTGATCCACCCCCGGTAATCCTGCCCCTCCAGGACCTGCAGCCATTTCCCCAGGCGTTGCTCGGGCAGGTGCCGCAGGCTGATGTGTTCGTTATAGCCCACGACCCCGTGGAGATGGATTTCCCGGATCCAGGCCCGAAATTGTTCCAGGTGGGCGGCCACCGGCTCCCGGCCCAACAGCAGGTGGCCGATATCCAGACAGAGGCGGCATAGATCCGCTTCCAGGAAGGGCGTCAGGAAGCACGGAGAATAATTGATATTTTCCACCAGCAACCGTTCCGGCCCGGCGAGCGTTTTCTGAAATTGTTCGAGCGCTTCGGCCGCCCGCGCCGTCCAAGCGTCCCAATCGGACCGGGGCTGTTTTTCATGGAAATAAAAATCGGGTATCGGGACCAGGGTGGGTTTGGAAAAGGGCAGATGGAGAATAAAATGCTCCGGGTCGAGGGCGGCGAAACGACGACAGATCTCCGGTCCGTCGGCCAGGGCCGCTTTGCGGGTCTGGCGGTCGGCCGAGGCGGGCTCCAGCGAAGCGGGGAGGTGGACTGAAAAGCGTAAGTTTTCCCCGGCGCCGATCCGTTTCAACTCGGCGATTTCGGAAGGGGAGGGCAGATTGTGCAGGTCCGGCGTCTTGAAAAGGACGATCTCGATCACCTGGACGCTGGCCGCCAGCCGCCGGACATTAGCCAGCAGATCGGCCCCGAAGATCATGGAGGTCGTTCCGATCACAAAAGGAAATTTTTCCATTGCGTTTCAACTATGCCGAATTGTGCCTCATCTGGCAATGGCAATAGCCGTTTGATAATCAAAAAAATGTGGATTAATTCAGAATGAGCTTTTTTAGGGGAAGGTCTTTTTTTTCTTGACACCGAAAACCTGCTTTAGGTAAGAATAACAACTCAGATCATTCGTGGGAACTGAAGCCATTTTCCCATTACAATCCGCCTAAAATTTACTTGATTTTGCTTGCCTTTACCTGAGGGGGCTGGTGCGCCCATTTTGACCGAGTCCAAGTTTACGGTTGCCTCAAGTTGGCTTTTTTGTTTTTTCCAGGGAGGGTGTATTTATGGAATTCATCAGATAAATATTGATATCAATAATGCATGAGGGGGATTGGCGATGAAAAAACTTTTCGGTCTGTTGGCGGTTATTCTCATTGTTTCAGGATGTGCGACCTTCACTCCCCAGCAGTATTCCATCTCCGTGGACAACAATGCGGCCCTGCGCAGTTTGAACGGGATGACGGTTAATGTTGGCCCCTTTACCTCGGCTCCTTCCATAAAGAACGAAGTAATGTGCCGGGGAGCCGGTCCGATCAGCACCCCGGATAAGAATCCTTTCTCCGAATATATCCGTAAAGCCTTAATCGATGAACTGAAGGTAGCCAACGCTTTTTCTGCGACCGCTCCCGCCACAATCACCGGAAAATTGGAGGCTATAGATTTCTCCTCTATGGAAGGGCGGTGGAACATTAAGCTGACCCTCAATTCGTCCAACGGAAAATCGATGGCGGTAACGGAAAATTATTCTTATGAAACGAGCTTTGAAGGAGTTAGGGCCTGCGAACAAACCGCCAAGTCTCTCATGCCGGCCGTTCAAAGTCTGATCGGGAGGTTGGCCCGCTCCCAGGAATTTGCGGCGCTGGTTTCGCCTTGAGATATTTATAAAAATTGAATCGCAACAACACCGTGTCAATTTTTTAAAAAACCGGGAAACCCTTGGGAGGGAGATATGTTTTTAAAAATCAAGGCAATAACCGTTGGTTTTTTTCTGTTTGGTTTCTTTTTACTCCCCAGTACTCCTACTCCGGTTCAAGCTGTAATGTCACAATATGATGACTTCTCTGGGCCCTCCATTGATGCTAATAGATGGCGGGACGGAGAATTTGTAAGGGAGATTCGGGACGGAAATCTGTTCTCAAGGATTTCGGTTTTGAACAGCGGATTATTTCCAGTGGATTCCATAGAAAAGATAAATTATTTGTCGCCCAAGTATTCAACTCCCACACCTTTGCGCCATCTCCAAGCAACCGTAGTAGTCCGATCTATTGAAAAAACCAACGCCGGCTATCCGCATGCCGGCATCAGCGGCATGTTCTATAACGATGGAACCGGGGCCGTCATAGGGGATCCCAAAACAGGGGATGCTCAAGCTCAATTACATTTCGTGCTGAGCTCTTCCGGCGTGCCGAAAGTCGTCTGGCAGGTTGTTAAAACTTACGGAACCAGCCAAAATTTTGTGGGGAGCGGAGAATTTTTTATGACCCTATTTTTGAATAGGGCGTACCTATTAAAAATTCAATGGGATCCCGCTCAGAAAAAATTTGATTTTATTGTGGAGGATGTACTAGATCCCGCAAAAACGGAAACGAAAACCTGGTATACCTCAGATACTATTCTTAATGAACCGAGCGCGTCTTGGTTGGGAATCGGAACATATATTGCCATTCCCGACAACCTCTCTTCCGGGAAAGTTTCAGCCACCTTTGATGATATTCTGGTAAGAACTACCGGCGGGGGCGTCTTTTTGCAGGACGACTTTACCGCTGCTGAAATTGACTCGACCAAGTGGAGCACACTGGATTGCGTCAGGGAAATACGAAACGGGGATCTAGTAATAGAGCAACGTCAGGTTTCCAATGGGGTTGATCAGAAATTTCAAAACTTTCGGAATCCTGACTTAGTCCAGGAAATGGAATCCAATGTTCGGATAAGCAGATACGAAAATGCCTCGAACAATTCAAATCTGGCTGCTCGTCTGATCGGTATTTTCTATAATGATACGGGAAATCCGGCCAGCGGGATCACGGGAGATGTCTGGGCCACCGTTGAATTGGGAGGGTCCGGATCGACACCCGTGGCCAGATATCAAGTTATCCGATTCCTTAATTCCACCACCTGGGATACGCTGGTGATCCAAAATTTCAATACCCCAGTTGTCATCGGTGAAACGTACCGCCTTTATCTGAAATGGGATGGCGCGCAATTTACCTTCAAAATCCTGCCGCCTTCCGGAGTAGAGGAGACAGCCACCTATCAACCCGCGACTCCCATTTATCCTCCGAATACCAAATTGAAGGCCCTGAATACGAGAGTCTCAACACCGAACACCAACGGAAAATGGATCGCGGCGGTTTTTGAGGATATTTGGATCAACCGCTCCGTGCTTTTTTTACCCCTTATCTTAAAAACGCAACCAACAGTACCGTTTTAATTGGCTAGACCCGGGTTAACTGCCGGTACTTGAGGCGGTGAGGCTGGTCGGCCGCGGCCCCCAGCCGTTTTCTCCGGTCCTCCTCGTATTCGGTATAATTGCCGTCGAACCAGGCGACCCGGCTCTCTCCTTCAAAGGCCAGGAGATGGGTGACGATCCGGTCCAGGAACCAGCGGTCGTGGCTGATCACCAGGGCGCAGCCCCCGAAATTTTCGAGAGCCTCTTCCAGTGCCCGCATGGTGTTCACATCCAGATCGTTGGTCGGCTCGTCCAGGAGGAGCACATTGGCCCCCTCCTTCAACATCCGGGCCAGGTGGACCCGGTTCCGCTCCCCACCGGATAGCAGCCCCACTTTTTTCTGCTGGTCGCTGCCGGAAAAATTAAACCGGGACACGTAGCCCCGGGAATTGACTTCCCGGGTCCCCAGGGTGATGACGTCCTGCCCTCCGGAAATCATTTCATAAACCGTTTTCTCCGGATCGAGCACGGCCCGGCTCTGATCCACATAGGCCAGTTTGACCGTTTCCCCGATTTTCAAGGTCCCGGAGTCCGGTTGTTCCTGGCCGGTGATCAGTCGGAACAGCGTTGTTTTACCCGCTCCGTTGGGGCCGACGACCCCCACGATTCCGCCGGGGGGAATACTGAAGGAGACGCTGTCCAGGAGCAGGTTGTCCCCGTAGGCCTTGGACAGGTTTTCGGCCTGGATCACCACGTTCCCCAGGCGCGGACCCGGCGGGATATAAATCTCGAGGTCTTTTTCCCGCGCCTCGTTTTCCTGGCTGACCAGGGCATCATAGGAATTGATCCGGGCCTTGGCTTTGGCATGACGGCCTTTGGGGGACATGCGAATCCATTCCAGTTCCCGCTCGAGGGTCTTCTGCCGTTTGCTTTCCCCCTTTTCTTCCAGGCGCAGCCGGTTCTGTTTCTGCTCCAGCCAGGAAGAGTAATTTCCTTTCCAGGGAATGCCTTCGCCCCGGTCCAATTCCAGGATCCAGCCGGCCACGTTGTCCAGGAAATAGCGGTCGTGGGTCACGGCGATGACCGTGCCCGCGTAACGCCGGAGATGGCCTTCCAGCCAGGAAACGGACTCCGCATCCAGGTGGTTGGTGGGCTCGTCCAGGAGCAGGATATCCGGGTTCTGCAGCAGCAGCCGGCAAAGGGCCACCCGCCGCCGCTCCCCTCCGGACAGCACGCTGACCGGCGTTTCCCCGGGCGGGCAGCGGAGGGCCTCCATGGCCATGTCCAGCCGGGAATCCAGATCCCAGGCGTCCAGGGCGTCCAGTTTTTCCTGAACCTGGCCCTGGCGTTCGATGAGTTTGTCCATTTCCTCGTCGGACATGGGTTCGGCGAATTGTTCATTGATCCGGTTGAACTCGTTCAACAGGTCCACCGTTTCCTGGACCCCCTGCTCCACGATCTCTTTAACGGTCTTGGTCTCCTCCACCCTAGGTTCCTGTTCCAGGAAGCCCACCGTATGACCGGGGGAAAGGATGGTTTCGCCGTTAAACTCCTGGTCCACACCGGCCAGGATCCGGAGCAGGGAACTCTTGCCCGAACCGTTGAGGCCCAGGACCCCGATCTTGGCCCCGTAGAAATAG
>JACRCK010000124.1 GCA_016219065.1 Deltaproteobacteria bacterium | reverse complement strand
TCCGGGGGGGCTGGCTCCATCTGCCGCCGCTCCGGGAAAGGACGGAAGACATCCCGCTGCTGGCGGATCGTTTTCTAAATGAATTCTGCCCGCCGCCGCTGCGCTGCACCATCGACGAGGCCGCCCGGACCCTTCTCCGGCGCTATCATTATCCGGGTAACATCCGGGAGCTGCGTTCCGTCATCCAATCCGCCGTCAATCTCGCCCAGGGCGGGGCCATCACCTCCGAGCTGCTGCCGGCCCCGTTCCGGGAGATTCAAAAAACACGCCCGCTCGGCCCCCCGGAAAATGATTTAGACCCCGGTCTTTCCCTGGCCGAAGTGGAAAAGACCTATATCCTCCAGGTTTACCAGCAGTTGCAGCAAAACAAATCCCGAACGGCCCGCCGGCTGGGAATCGGCCTGAACACGCTGCGGCGTAAGCTGGTGGCCTTTGGGATCGACTGATTACCGGGCTTCCTTAGATTCTTACAGCCATTCTGCCGCCTGGGTATATTCCTTGTTAATTAGGAGCAGATATGATAAAAATTTAAATGTCTGTCATTTGGGCAATGGGCAGAGTATTTGGGGCGGCTTTAAACCGAGCTTTCCAGAAATCGCTTAGTCGTTAGGAAGGAGGTGATGGGGATGGAAAACCGAGTTGCCAGGGTAACCGAAATCATCGGTGCTTCTCCTAAAAGCTTTGAAGACGCCGTTAACAACGGTTTCAAACGGGCCATTAAAACCCTGCGGGGGATTACCGGGATGAGAATTGTTGAGCAAAGGGTGGCCGTGGAAGGTAATAAGATCGCCGAGTACCGGGTCCGCATGGAAGTGATCTTTTTGCTGGAATCATAAAAACAAACCAGTTACGCTCCAAAACCCCCGGAAGATCGGGGGTTTTTTTTTGGTGGATTTTTTTTCAAATGGATCAAGCAGTATCTTCGGATCACGCGTTGAATTTCTCTCTATTTGGTTAATGAAACACTTGAGCAATTTTCAGAACCGCTCCAATATAACCATCTGAATCTATTAGTTAGTTAACCGGACGGGAGTGTTTGATAATTGATTATTGACTAGTGATGGCTTAAGAGGAGCGACCCATTCCCGACCCTGGCCGGGGTTCAAGGCGAGGAAGACGCCCGTAGGGAGTTCGCGTTTTTCCAAGGTCGAGGCCAGGCCCTGCACGGCGTCGTCAAATCCGTCCGGCCCGAGCTGAAACACCCGATAATGGGCGGCGATGCTGACCGGAGCACCGAGATCCAGGCAGGCCTGGACGGCCTCCTCCGGACGCATGTGAACCCGGAGACGGGTGTCGGAAGACCTGTCCGCCGATTTCGGCTGAAAGGGGCTGATCGGGAGCAAGGCGGCCCGGAGGGGCGCAAAACGACGGGCGATTTCCTGAAAATGGGGGCCATATCCCGTGTCTCCGGCAAAATAGACGTTTCCCGACGGCCCGGAAACGACAAAGCCGCCCCAGAGGACCCGGTTGCGGTCCCACAGGGTCCGTGACGAAAAATGCTGGGCCGGGACTAGGGTAACCGTAACGTCCGGAGAGAGGCGGACCGATTGCCACCAGTCCAGCTCGTCCACGGCCGGGAGGCCGCTTTGCCGAACCAGTTCACGGTTGCCGAGCGGCACCAGGGCTAATTTTACGCCTTTTTGGGCCAGCTGCTCCAGCGTAGGGAGGTCGAGATGATCATAATGATTGTGGGACACCAGCACGGCATCGATGGGCGGCAGATCTTCCAAACGGATCCCGGGCCGGGTACGCCGCCGGGGACCCGTCCAGGATACCGGGCTGCAGCGATCCGACCAGATGGGGTCCGTCAGCAGATTAAACCCGTCCATTTGAATCAGGAAAGTGGAGTGGCCGACAGATGTTATTTGCAGGTTGCCGTTCGACACGCGTTCGACCGGTGGAACTCCCAGTGGAAAATCGACATATTCCGGCCATTCCGGCCAATCGGCGCCGGCTATCCAGCGCCAGACCCAGCCCAGGATGCCCCGTTTCGGTCCCTCACCAATCTGTGCCGATGATCCCGGATTGAAATACCGTTCCCCGTCGAAGTGATCCGAGACTGGCTGCACCTTTTCCGGCGAGAGGCCGGTCCCTGGTCCGCAGGCGCCGATCCACAGAAAAGACACCAGAACGAAAGAAAACAGCAACCGGCTAAGCTTTTGTTTCCCTGAACCTTTCATAATATCCTTCCACCACTTCGGGCCATTTTACGGTTTTTTTTAATTTCTATTCCCTAATCTGAAACCCTACCAGATTATAACCTATTTTGTCCAAGGGTTCGGGAAGAAAAAACTCCCAGCCTTTAAAGGACCATCCCCGACTTTTCGTTCCCGGTCCTTACCGATAAAAATACCTGATTTTTTAAGCGGTTAAGGAAGAAAAGGGGAAGCTTCTTTTTTTCCCTTGACATACCATATCTTGTATTTTACCCTTTGCCATCCACCATATAAAGGATGAACCGGCCCTGAAGGGTCAGCCATTGTCGATTTTTCTTATTTAACCTATCCGCAAAGGAAATGCTATGGGCTCTGTCATTGAATTTTCCCGCGAGTCGGCCGATCCCGCCCCGAAAGAAACCACAGATCTGGCCCTGTTTGTCCGGACCTCGGACGAAGATCTGATTTCCTGGGATCGGAAGCGCATCGTTTCGGCCCTGGTCCGGGAGACGATGGTGGACGAAGACACGGCGGAGGCCATCAGCCGCGACGTGGAAGAGGTGATTTTGACCTCCCGGATCAAGATGGTCACCGCCCCGCTGATCCGGGAACTGGTCAACGCCAAGCTGGTTGAGCGGGGGCTGGAAAAACCGCGACGTCGCCATACCCGGCTGGGCGTGCCCTGGTATGACGTGGACCAGTTGATCGTCCACCCCAACAAGGAAAACGCCAATGTCCCTCACGGGCCCGAGGCCACCAATCTGACCCTGGCCGAAGGGATCAAGAAGGAGTACGCCCTGTTGACCGTTTTTTCCCCGGAAGTGGGCGACGCCCATATGCGCGGCGATCTCCATCTGCATGATCTGGGGTTTGTAGACCGTCCTTACTGTTCCGGTCAATCCCTGGAGTACATCAAGAAGTTCGGCCTGAACCTGCCCAATGCCCTGTCCATGGCCAAACCGGCCAAACACCCGGAGGTGCTGCTGGCCCACATGGTCAAGTTCGCCGCGGCCCTGCAGTGCCATTTTGCCGGGGCCATCGGCTGGGATGCCGTCAATCTCTTTTTTGCCCCTTATCTGGAAGGATTGTCGGACGGGGAGATCAAGCAACTGGCCCAGATGCTCATTTTTGAATTCTCCCAACAGGCCGTGGCCCGGGGAGGGCAGGCCATCTTTACCGACATCAATCTCTACTGGGAAATCCCCCGGCACTTTGAGGACGTCCCGGCCATCGGACCCGGGGGAAAATATACCGGGAAAACCTACGCCGCTTACCAGGAGCTGGCGCAGAAATTCGTCTGGCTGCTTTTCGAGGTCTTCCAGGAAGGGGACGGTTCGGGGCGGCCCTTCTTTTTCCCGAAACCACTGGTGCATATTACCGAAAAATTTTTTCAAACGCCGGGCCACCAGGAATTCCTGGAGCACATCAGCGCAGCCGCCGGCCGGATGGGCAACACCTATTTCGTTTTCGACCGGGGCCAGACCGCCAAAATCTCGGAATGCTGCCGGCTGAGCTTCAAGCTGGAGGCCCAGGACCTGGAAGACGCCAAACAGCCTTGGCGGATGCGCTACTGCGCCCTGCAGAACGTGACGCTGAACCTGCCCCGCATCGCCTATAGGGCCGGAGGGGACGATACCGCCCTCTTTTCCGGATTGGCCGATACGCTGGAACTGGCCGTGGAAGCCCATCTCCAGAAAAGGGCCTTCATCCAGAAGCTGCTGGCACTGGGGGAGACCGGCCCCCTTTCGCTGTTGACCATGAACCGGGACGGCAGCCCTTATCTGCGGCTGGACCGGGCCACCCATCTGGTCGGGATGGTGGGCTTGAACGAAATGGTGCAGCACCATACGGGGGAGGAGCTGCACGGGAGCGACCGGTCCATCAAGTTCGGTTTAAAGGTGATCGCCTACATGAAACTGCTGGCCGACCGCTTCGGTCAGAAATACGGCCTGCGGCTGGTCCTGGAGCAGACCCCGGCGGAAAGCACGGCCTATCGCTTCGCCAAGCTGGATCTGGAAAAATATCCGGGCCGGACCAGAAACGTGGTCAAAGGCAATATCCCCCGGGGAGAGATTTATTACACCAATTCCACCCTCTTCAACGTTTCCGCCCCCATCAACCCCATCGACCGGGTCCGCTACGAGGGGCTCTTCCACCCCCTGATCGAGGCCGGCGCCCTAACCCATATCTGGATCGGCGAATCCGAGCCGGATAAGAAGGCCCTGGCCAATTTCGTACTCAAGACCTTTCAGAAAACCAAGAACGACCAGATCGCCTTTTCCCCGGAGTTTACCAGTTGTCGTTCCTGCGGCCGGACCAGCCGGGGCCTGGCCTCCCACTGCCCCCTTTGCCAATCGACCGAGGTGGACGGCATTACCCGGATTACCGGCTACTTCACCAAAATTTCCAGTTGGAACAAAGGCAAGATCGGGGAATTGGGGGATCGGTACAGGAATAAACCTTTTTTCGCCAAAAATATTTAAAATTTGGAGTAATGGAGTGCTGGAGTATTGGAGTATTGCTTTTAAGACCAACACTCCATTACTCCTTTACTCCAATACTCCAGTAAGGAGGCCTTATGACCTTGTTCACCAAAATCGATTGCCAGAAGTGCCATTATATTAAAGAAAAATTCAACCTGCCGGCCTTGGGGATTCGGGAAGAGGTCCTGGCCGCGGACAACCCCGAAGCCTTGGCCCACCTGGCCTGGCATGAGCTGGTGGAAACAGCCCAGAAGGAACTCCCGATCCTGGTCCTGGATGACTGTTCGACCGTGATCGGCGCCATCCCCATAAAAAAATTTTTGAAGGGGCAAGGCACGGCGTAGCCTTTGGAAATAAAAGGATTTTTAGAGACGTCCTTTGTGGACTGGCCCGAAAGGATCTGTTCGGTCCTGTTCCTGCCCTATTGCAATTTTCGCTGTCCCTATTGCCATAACCACGAACTGGTGCGCAGTCCGGAACATCTCGAAACCTGCTCCTGGGACTTTATCCACCGCCGGCTGCAGACGTTGGCCGGCTGGCTGGACGGCGTCTGCGTAACCGGCGGCGAACCGACGCTGCATCCGGATCTCTCCGATTTACTGTCCGCCCTCAAGACCCTGGGTTTCCCCGTCAAATTGGACACCAACGGCAGCCGACCCCGGGTCCTCCGGTTCCTGGTGGAGGAAGGGCTGGTGGATTACGTGGCCATGGACGTCAAGGGACCGCTGGAAACGGAGCAGTACAGCCGCTGCGCCGGGGTCCGGGTGGATCTGGGCCCGATCCGGGAGTCCATCGATTTTCTGCTGTCCGGAGCCGTCCCCTATCAGTTCCGCACCACCATAGTACCAAAGATCCATTCCCCTGAAATGATGGCCCGGTTGGGCCGGGAATTGAAAGACGCCCGGCTGTGGGCCCGCCGCGAATTCCGGGCCGGGGACGTGCTCGACCCGGAACAATGTCTCGGGGGGGCCGCCGGGCCCGGCAAATCATTCCATTAATCCTGCCTCTAATCAGTCAAATTCAATTTCTCTCGACTGGTCTTCTTTAAGCGTCGGGTCATTTCCCTTAAAATTTCCAACACGATTTGGGGGTTGTCCTGGAGAATGACCTCAAAGTTATCCCTGGAAATGACGACCAACCGGGTGTACGGTTCAGCCGCCGTCACCGTAGCCATTCTACGGGCATTCAGCAGCATAGACATCTCCCCGAAATAATCCCCCGGCCCCATGGTACGGATCAGGCCTTCTTCACGGGCGATGGTGACTGAACCGGACAGAATGTAGTACATGCAGTCCCCGCTTTCGCCCTGATCAAAGACCACTTCTCCGGCCCCGTATTCCTGCCTGAATTTATTGATCAGTTCAGCCATGCGCCTCCTGGAGTGGCCCGACTCCAGGAAAAGGCTTTTCAACACCAGAGCCTCCCTTCTCCCGATGTTCACCAGCAGCTCTGCTCCCAAAAGGATGATCGAGAAACAGGAGTAGACCCATAAGATTAGGATAAATAGGGTCTTTAGAGAGCCGAAGGCCAAACCAAAACCCGGGTTGAAGCGGATGATAAAAGAAAAGATTTCCCGCATGACCAGAATGAGGCCGGCCGAAGGAAGGGCCGCCGCCAGCAGTTGCCGGAACTCCAAGCGGCGCGGGGGAAAAGTTACATAGAGGGCCAGCATGAACAGGAGGGCGCCGACGAAGGTCGGGATGGTTTCCGAAAAAAGGGCCGTTTGCAACCAGCGTTTTCCCAATACACCGGAGTACAGGGCTTCGGCGATAATCAGGCCGACGAAGAAAAAGACTATCATCAGCGCGGCCCGCAGATTCCGGAGTTTGGTCCTCAGGAAGGATTGATCCGGGAAAATTCGAAAAATGCGCTGAAAGGAGTTCTGCAAGGAAGCGGTCAGGGACATGGCGGGGAAGATCACCAGCGTCAGGCCGATGAAGGCCCAGGTGATCTTGCGGGTCGTAAAAAAATAAAGGTCACTGGTAATCGACCGCTCGGTCCGGGGAAACATGTGAAAGATCATCCGGTCGATGCTCTGCACCACCTTTTGCGAAAAGATATCGTAATTGCCGAACAGATAGCCCATAAAAAACAACAGGGGCAGAAAAACGAAAAACCAACGGGTGGCCAGGGCGGCGGCGATTCCGAAACCGCCGTTGGCCTGAAAGGAACGGACCGTTTCCCTGAGAATCAGCAGGGAGGAAGTTAAAACCGGGTTTTTTTTTCGGATGTCCATCTCCCAGACCTGGTGGCAAACCAAAAGAGGTCCTAAGGATAAAACAAATCGAGCAAGGCCCCCACGTCGGGCAGGATCAGGTCGGCCCGGGCGGCGGCCATTTCAGCGGCCGTGGTTCTGCCGGTGAGGACCCCCAGGGTGACCAGTCCCGTTTGCCGTCCGCAGCGGATATCCAGGGGGTGGTCCCCCACCATGACGGCCTGGTGGCATTCCACCCCCAGCTTCCGGACGGCCGACCGGACGTGGTCCGGATCGGGCTTGGGTTTGGCGACGGCCTCCCGCGGAAGAAACAGATGGCAGTAACGGTCCAGGTCCGGAAAGACCCGGCGCACGGCCAGTCCTGAATTCCGGGTCAGGACGGCCACCCGGTAATCGGCCCGGATTAAAAAATCCAGGACCTTTTTGGTCCAGGGGAACAGGTTTTCCGGGTGAGCCGCTTCCTGTTCTTTTTCCACGATCAAGGCCATGGCCCGGTCAAAAAAGCGATCGGCCTTTTCCGGGTCCTCCACGGCCAGCTGGTTCCGCAGGGCTTCCGTTAACTCCAGGAGGTAGGCCGGGTGGGGCGCAGCGGGGTCCGGTAGGCCGAACCGTCCGGCGGCCAGGAGCAGGATCTCCCGCCGCAGGGCCGGAAAATCTAGCTGCAGTTCGGCCAGCGTGCCGTCGAAATCGAAAAGAAAGGCCTTGACTTCCTTTAGGAGCGGATGAATCATGAGCTTCGAAATCCATCGAGACCGACTCGGTCTGCCAGACCGAGTCGGTCTGAGCCCGGATGAGCGTTGGTAAGCTTCCCCGCCGACCGCTCGGCCTTCCGGGTCGGGATGAAGTCCCAAATCTTACCGGGGAGACCCAACCAGTCATTCCCCTTACCGGGTCGGCGGGCGAGACACCCGCCCTACGTTTTTTAATTCGATGTTGGACGATGAATGTTGAATGTTCGTCTCTATTTCGTATTAAACTCTTTGCATTTGTCAAGAAGAATGGCTATCATAATAAAAAAAAGATGGTAGGAAAGGGGGGGTGGCCTTGCCGGAATGGGTGGCTTTGATCCTGGTAGCCGTGACGGTCCTTTTGGCCTTTTTTCTGATCCGGGTATTGATCCAATTGCACAAACTGACCCGGAATATTGACGGGATGCTACAAAAGATGGAGACGGAGCTGATCCCGCTGATCCGCAATTTCAAGGAGACTTC
>JACRCK010000123.1 GCA_016219065.1 Deltaproteobacteria bacterium | reverse complement strand
CCGTTGTGCTCAGAAAAGATGGATCCGGTTATACCACCCGGAGCGCCTCGGAGAAATTATTACTGGAGTGAAATTTGTGGATGGACTTGTTGAACAACGGATCGCCGCCTAAGCCCATACACAACATTTGACAATAACTCTCGAATTGTATGTGATCCCTCCGTAACGGTCCAATAATACGAATATGTCTGCGTAGACGGATAGTAGGTTATTGCATTTATTGGGGGGGAATACGTTGAGGTATATACCGGCGATCCATCCAGATAACCTTTGATGCTAATAGGTTCATATGTGGTTGCAGATACAACACTGAATTGAAAGTTGATATAAACCAGGTCGCCGACTTTCGGGTCGGTTAGTTCAATCCCGGGTGTGCTTATACTGGACAGCCATATTCTCTCGGCAACGAGATCAGGTTTTTGATATACAGTAAAGTAATTAGAATAATATTTGGTGTAGGGTGCAGTTCTTAACTCAATGCCTACCCGATAATCGGAACGAGCACTCCAGCCAGAACCACATGCTCCATTTGTATATAATGTGGCTTGGCCACTGGCACCACTTGTATTGATTATAGCATCACATAACCTGGTTGGAGTCGTTGGATTACCATTGTCATAGTAAACACTAACATTTACCTGGCCGCTGTATCCACTCCAATTGGTTAGAAAACCGTCTGAAGTTGCTCCCAAATTGAGCGCCGTTGGTGATACAGAAACGGCCGTCATCCCTTCCACCACCGTCATCAGCAGTACGGAAACAGTCACGAGCGTCAGCAATAGAGGTTTTATAGAATTTGAAGCTGTTTTGGACATAAGCCCCCCTTTATTTAGGAATCGGAACGATTTGACAGCGGCGACGGAAATTGAATTTTTAGTAATAAATTTCTGAATTCCGATTTCCACTCCCGAGATGATACCTTCCAGGGTAGCAGATTCGATGATGACTTTTTGGGAAACCATTCCCGCCGGTTTTCGCCACATTATCCGAAAAAATGGGTATTGCAATCCCTCAAAAGTAGGGTTTTGAGATTAAAGGATTTTTTTTATTTCTTTCTGATGCTATTCCCTTTAGATATACCTGCAACCTGCAAACGTATGCGAAGCCCGCTGGGGAAGGGGTTTATTTTATAAACTACTCTGAAAATATTTGTAATTTAATAAAGTTACATATTTCATATGATTCAGGTGATTCTAAATTTGAGGATGAAAATAATGATAGGACTATTGGATATATGTTATAGGATTAATGGATAAAAATATTAAAAAGGCGGATCGTCCAGCTCAAGGCCGGCACCCTGACCGGCGCCTTCGACAAGCAGGGCTGCCACCAGGCCCATTTTTTCCTGGCCCTCGGCTAGGTCCATCTGATTTCCGGCGGTGCCTCTTCCGCCGGTTGCCGGCTGATAGACACGCGGGTGGGGAACAAGCGCCGCTCATCGTTCCGTCTTGTCGGTGGCCAAAAAATCTTTGGAAGTCTTTTGTTTAAAAAACGTCCACACCCTCATTAAAAATCCCCACTTTTGGGGGATTGTCAGCCTAATCTTTCCGTCATATATTCTTCCATCTTTGTAAGAGTTCCATCCGAAATAAATCCAGCAGTTCAAACAAGCTTTTTCCCTTAAACAGGCCGCCTGAAAGGGCCGGCGGGTGAAGGAGGATTGTTTATGCTTTCGGGATTACGGATTGGCAACCGAACAGAACGAAGTTTTTCAGAAGCTCTTCTCGATTTTTTCCCCACCATGGTGCTCCTTTGCCTGATCATGGTCCTGCACTTGACTTCCCCTCCCGCCGGCGCCCAGACTACGGCCGAGATCACTGTCCTGGGGAGAATCCCTACAGACCAATTCATCGATCAAGTAGGCCTGGCGCCCGGCAGCGGAATCGCCTACGGCCTAGCCCATCGGGCCGAAGCCCTCTATATCTTCGATTTGGAAACCGATCGCATCCGGGTCCGGGTCGACCTCGGCAGGAAACCCGTCGGGTTGGCCGTAGACTCCCGGAGTAACCTGGCGTATGTGATCGCCGGGAAGACGACCGGTTCCAGGAAAGGCGGTTATCTAGCCGTCATAAATCCGGAAGGCTTGATTATAAAAGAACTCGTGCTGGCGGAATGCCCCCAGGACCTGGCTTTGGATCCGGAAACCGGTCGGCTGATCATTAGCGCCGGAGAAGGGAAAAAGCTGCTCATTCATGCCACCGCAACGCTGGAGAAAGTAAAAGAGATTCCCCTGCCCGCCAGCCCCCGGTTGCTGGCGCTGGATCCGGATTCCGGCCGGGCGGTTGTGATCGTCCGTGAAAAACCCGGAGCGCACCACCCGGACAGGATGGTGGTCCTGGACCTGGAGAGCGGGGCCATCCTTCAGGAAACGGTCTTGGCCGCAGGGGTGGAAGCGCTGGCCGTGGCTCAGGAGAAGGACCTAGCCCTGGTTCTAAACCGGGAGAAGCTACAGCTCCTCGATATTAACCAGGGCCTGGTGATCGGAACCTTGCCGGAGATCATCCCGCATTGTAAAAAAGGGATGACCAAGGACAACCGGTCCCGGAGCAATGAATATTTCGGACTGGAGGTCAACCAGGCGACCCAGCTCGCGGTAGTATCCGGCCAGGGCGGCTTGCTCCTGATCGATCTCGACACCCGAACCACCCGGAATTTTTCTGTGGCGGGTGTCCGGGAAATCCGGGCCGTGGCTGTGGACCGGTTGCGTAATACCCTGCTGGGTTCCTATTGGACTGCCGATTCGAGGCCGCCCCTCGAAACAGGACTCCTGGAAATTCAGCTTCCCAATCCCCGGCCCGAGCTGGCGGCCTTAAACCCGGTAGAGGCCGTCAGGGGCCTGGAAAATCAATTCATCGCTATCGAAGGGCAGGGGTTCCTGATCTCCTCGGAAGGCTACCTGGCCGATCAACTGGTCCCGATTCAATTTCTGGACAATCAGCATTTGCAGCTCCTTTTACCCGCAGGGGCTGTAACCAAGGCCGGACTCCTGGCCTTGGCGGTGGTTAACCCGGAGCCGGAGGGCGGACGATCCAACAGCCTCGGCCTCCTGATCAAAAACCCGGCCCCGGCCCTTACGGGCTTGAATCCGGTTTCGGCCCAAACCGGCACTCCCGACCTGGTCCTGAACGTCTTCGGCGTCGGATTTTTGAATGATTCCAATTTCCTTTGGAACGGAACGGCCAAGCCGTTCACCCTGGTCGGGAACAATGAGCTTCAGGTTACCTTAACGGCCTCCGACCTGGAAACAGTCGGTGATCTGCCGGTGGCGGTTTTTAACCCCGGGCCCGGAGGGGGATTTTCCAATACGGCCACTTTCTCCATCCGAAACCCGGAGCCGCTCCTCTTCAGTCTTTCCCCCCGCGACGCCAGAGCGGGAGCCCCGGGGATTACCCTGACCCTTACCGGGGCCAATTTTCTGCGGACTACAGCGGTCTTTTTTAACCAGGTCCCGGTTACGACCGTTTATATCGATGGGGCCCATCTGGAGGCGCAGATACCCGCGGAACTGATCCAGGCCCCGGGGAGCTTTCCGGTGCAGGTCGTCAGTCCCGGGCCGGGAGGCGGGAGTTCGGGCTCGATTGATTTCCTGGTATCGGCCATGGCCCTGTTGCCGGCGGGGTCTTACGGAAAAAAATACGAAGATCTGGTTCCCCCGGATGCGACCCTCCCCCGATACGACCCGCTCCATTTCTCGCTGCTTACCGGTTTGGTAAATGATCGTTTTGGGAACAGGCTTGGCGGGGTGGAGGTATCGATCCTAGGCCGGCCGGAATACGGGACGGCCCGAACCGGTAGTGACGGTCGTTATTCGCTCCCGGTGGATGGCGGAGGAACGTTTACCTTGCGGTATGGCAAATCCGGATTCCTGGAAGCCCAGCGTCAGGTGGAGGTGGGCTGGAACACCATCGCCGCGGTCGAAACACTGGTGCTGATCGTTGAAGATAGCGCGGCCACGTCCCTGGTCTTTGACGGGAATCCCGTTACGGTCCTTACCCACACCGGCTCACCGGTCAGCGATGCCTCCGGGAGGCGCGCCCTGACCATGGTGTTTAGCGGGGACAACCGGGCCTGGGTGAAAGATGCTCAGGGTGTCGAACAACCCCTGAGTGCGGTTACCGTCCGGGCTACGGAATACGCCACGCCCGCCGCCATGCCGGCCAAACTACCGCCCAACTCGGCCTTCACCTACTGCGCCGAGCTATCGGTGGATGGGGCCCGGAATGTCCGTTTCGAGAAGCCGGTGATGGTTTTCGTGGATAATTTTCTCGGCTTCAACGTGGGGGACGTCGTGCCGGTGGGGTTTTACGACCGGGACCGGGGCGCCTGGATTCCCGCCGACAACGGAAAAGTGGTCCGGCTGTTGGATACAAATGGGGACGGCGTCGTGGACGCCTACGCGGACGGCCAGGGGCAATACCCCGCCCCCGGCTTGACCGATACGGCCCGTTTTGTGCCGAACAGCACCTTCTGGCGGGTGGAAATCAGCCACTTCACGCCCTGGGTCTGCAATTGGCCTTATGGGCCGGCGCCGGGCGCCATCGAACCCAATCCGCCGGGACCTCCGGTAGTAACCCGGGCGGACGCCACCCGTGAAATAACCTGCATCAATTCTTATGTGGATGATCGGGGCTGCGTTTTTCATGAAGACCTGCCTTTGCCCGGGACGGACTTCTGGCTCCACTATGCCGCCGACCGAACTCCCGGGTACAAGCCCCGGATCACCATACCGGCCAGCGGACCGGCAGTGCCGGCCTCTCTGATTCGGATCCTGGTCCGCATGGAGTTGGCCGGCCGAACCTTTGAGGCCGTCCTGCCGCCCCAGGCGAATCAGCAAACGGAGTTTATCTGGGATGGATTGGACCATCTGGGGCGGGAGGTCACCGGTTCCACCCAGGCCCGGATCCGGATCGGCTTTGAATATCCCGCGGTGTATTATGCCGGCTCCAGTATTTTCGAACAGGCCTTCGCCCAACCCGGCTCGACGGCCACCTGGATCCAGGCCCGGGAAAACATCATCGCCTGGCGGGACAGCCGCCTAACCGTCGACCGGGGAGAGTCCGACCTGGCCCGCGGCTGGACCCTGTCGTCCCATCACCTCCTGAACCCAAGCGATCCGGGTACTCTACACAAAGGGGACGGGACGCGGCTGAAGAACAATGTGCGGATTATCACCACCGCGGCCGCCGCCAAGCCGGTCGGCGACGGTATCAGTATCCTGAAAGGGCTGGCCTTCGATCGCGCCGGCGCTCTCTTTTTTACCGACCGTTATAATTACCGTTATATGAAGCTGGAACCGGGCGGGGAGATTACCTACACCAGTACGCTGGAGACGCCCGTCGGGCTGGTTCAGCCGTACGGCTTGGCCGTCGACGGGTCGGGCAATCTTTACCTGACCAGTCCGGATGCCTATTACGGCGGTTTCATCGTGAAGGTCGATCCGTCCGGAGGTTTTACGATCATCGCCGGAAACAGACAAAAAGGGTTCAGCGGCGATGGCGGCCCGGCGACTGCCGCCAGCTTCAACTGGCCGGAGGACCTGACCCTGGACGGCTTTGGGAATATCTATATCACCGATACCTCGAACAACCGCATCCGGAAAATAGACCCGAACGGGATCATCACCACCGTGGCCGGCAACGGGCAGCGCCAATTCACGGGAGACGGAGGGCCGGCGGTGCAGGCGGCCCTGGCCGGTCCCCGGGGGGTGAAAGTGGACCCGAAGGGCAACCTCTATATCGCCGATACGGACAATAACCGTATCCGGAAAGTGGACCGCAGCGGGATCATCACCACCGTGGCCGGCAATGGCTTGTCGGGATTTGCCGGGGATGGCGGTCCGGCAACGCAGGCCCGCTTGTCCTGGCCGCGCAGCCTGGCGCTGGATCAGGAGGGCAATCTCTACCTGGCGGACACGGACAATTATCGCATCCGGAAGGTTGATGTCAGCGGGATCATCAGTACCATAGCTGGTAACGGGGAGCGGGCCAACGACAACGGCGACGGCGGTCCGGCTGTTCAGGCGACCGTGCATGATCCCTATGGGGTGGCGGTGGACAGCGCCGGAAACGTCTACGCCGCCATCTGGGGATTCGGCAAGATCAAGAAGATTTCTTTCCCCGGGGCGTTTAAAACGCAGCCCTTGGAAGGGGATACCATTTTTGCCGACGAGAACGGCCAGGGATACGTTCTGGACAATACCGGGGCCCACCGGACCACCTATGATCTGGCCACTGGGAAGGTCCTGCTTACCTTTGATTACGATCAGGGCGGCCGGCTCACAGCCGTAACCGACCGCTTCGGGAACCGGACCGCCATCGAGCGGGACGCCAGCGGCCTGCCCCTGGCGATCACCGCGGTGGACGGCCGGATTACCCGTTTGGCGGTGGACGAGCATTATCACCTGACCGGCGTTACCTATCCGGACGGGGCCGTTTATACCTTCGCCTATACCCCGGAGGGATTGCTGACCGGAAAAACGGACCCCCGAGGCCGGACCTTCGGAAATCAATACGAGCCCGGGGGGTTGATTACCGGGGTTTGGGATCCGGAAGGGGGATTCTGGAATTATACCCGAACGATCGACAACACCGGACAGGTCTCCGTTACCCAGGAGACGGCCGAAGGCAATGCCACCATCTACCGGGAACGGACCGATTTTACCGGGGACTATACGGCCACCCGGACCGATCCTTCGGGCGCGGTTTCCGCGCTGACCCGTTCGGCCGACGAACTGACCGAAACGGAGCAGACTGGCTGCGGGATGGAAATTACCCGGAACTACGGTCTGGATCCGGTATATCGTTATCGTTATTCTCGGGAGAGGGCGCAAACCTCACCGTCGGGCCTGTTGCAGCAACAACGGGTTTACAGGACTTATCAGGACACCAACGGGGACCGAACCTTAGACACGATCACCCGGACCATAAATAGGAACGGTAATATCTGGACTAACGTTCAGAACACCTTGGCCGGGACGATCATTGACCGTTCGCCCCTGGGGCGGACCGTTACCCGGTCCTAT
>JACRCK010000014.1 GCA_016219065.1 Deltaproteobacteria bacterium | reverse complement strand
TTTTATCTTTTTTTCCGGTCTCGAAATCGAAGGCGTCAAAGTCCTTGGTGACACAATCCGCAATACTGTACCCCGGCATCCGCGTCGGGAAGACCGGATGGTCGGCGCAGCCCTTTTTGTCGGGCGTCAGGGCGAAGGCGAGACCGGAGGAAAAAAGGAAAATAACGGCGGTAAGCCACAGGGGTTTGATTTTTTTCACAGGAATTTCCTTTCCAAGTTAAGAGTCCTCCTCCCCAAAGAACGGCTGGCTCGGGAAGCGGCTGGTTTTATGGGGAGGGAATATAACGAAGGGGGTAAGCGGTTGTTAACGGGATTTCAATCGTGTTGCTAGTTGGCTTTTTTTATGCTATCCCTGGGGCCTGCTAAAAAGCAAATGCTTATCAATCCTTGGGAGGATGTACATGAACCAATCGTTCCTGATGACCCGCACCGTTCTGCTGGCTATGGCCGTAGTTTTCTGTTTCACCGGAGTGACCACCGCCCAGGGCGCTCAGAAAACCGACGCCTGCACCCTGCTGACCAAGGCCGAGATCCAAGCTGCTGTCGGCCAGAATGTCGGCGACGGAAAACCGAACACCAAAGCCAACCCGGCGGTGGGGATCCCCTGCGAATACGTGGTCGGCTCCTCCGGTGCGTTCAGCCTTCTGGTCAAGGCGGTCGGCCCCGGCGAAACGGCCGACAAAGTGATAGCGGAATTAAAAAAGATGAAGATCGCCGTTTCCGACTCTCCGGGTATCGGCGACCGCTCGTTTTTCTCCAGCCCGGGCTACGGCATGCTTCAGCTTAACACTTTCAAAGGCCCCCAGTACCTGATCATCACCCTGCTGCTGCCGGGCGCCACCGAGGCCGCGCAGAAAACCGCCGCCGAAAAGCTGATGCGCCAGGCGCTGACGAAAATATGAGTTTCGGGTAGACGGGCCGCGGGGTGTCAGCGCCAATTTTCAGTTTCCATCCTTGATTAACGCTCGCCCCCCGTTTTCCCGGCGCGGATCCCCTTACCCCTTGATCACTCCCATGGGCCGCAGGCGGGCCACTTTCCTGGAGATGCCCGCCTGGTGGACCACTTCCACCACCTCGGCCACGTCCTTGTAGGCCTCGGAGATCTCCTCCACCACCGTCCCCAGGCCGGCGCCGCGGACGATGATGCCCCGGTCCTCCAGTTCCCGGAGCACGGCGTGGCCCCGGGCGGCCTTCTTGGCCGCCTGGCGGCTCATGACCCGTCCCGCCCCGTGGCAGGTGCTGCCGAAGGTTTCGGTGTAAGCCTGGGCCGTGCCCAGCAGGACATAGGAGTAGCGGCCCATGTCCCCGGGGATCAACACCGGCTGGCCCAGGTCCCGGTAATCGGGGGGAACCAGCGGATGCCCGGGAGGAAAGGCCCGGGTGGCGCCCTTGCGGTGGACGCAGAGCCGCTGTTTTTTTCCACCGACTTCGTGATCTTCAAACTTGGCGATGTTATGGCAGACATCGTAGATCAGTTCCCGCCCCAGGGCTTTGGGGCCTCGCTCCAGAACCTGCTCCAGCGTCTCCCCGACCCAGTGGGCGATGAGCTGACGGTTGGCAAAGGCGAAATTGGCGGCGGCGGCCATGGCCCCCAGGTATTCCTCCCCCTCGGGAGACTGGATGGGCGCGCAGCACAACTGGCGGTCCGGCAGCTCGATGGCGTATTTGGTTGCCGCCTTCAGCAGTTTTTTGATGTGGTCGTCGCAGACCTGGTGACCCAACCCCCGGGACCCGGTATGGACGATCACCGTCACCTGGTCGGCAAACAGGCCCAGGGCCCGGGCGGCGGCTTCGTCGTAGATCGTTTCCACGTAACCCACTTCCACGAAATGGTTGCCCGAACCGAGGGTCCCCAACTGGTCCTTGCCCCGCTCCAGTGCCCGATCGGAGACCAGGTCCGGCCGGGCTCCTTCCAGACGCCCTGACTCTTCGATATGCTCCAGATCCCGGTCCGTCCCGTAGCCCTGCCGGACGGCCCACTGGGCCCCCTGCAAAAGGACTTTTTCCTGGTCTTTCGGAGACAACTTAAAATCTTTGCGGTGGGACCCCACGCCGGAAGGGATGTTCCGGAACAGGGCGTCCACGATTTCCTTCATTTTCCCCTGAATATTCGGACGGCTCAACCCGGAGCGCAGCAGACGGACCCCTCAGTTGATATCGTAGCCAACACCCCCCGGGGAAACCACCCCCTGCCGGAGGTCGAAAGCCGCCACGCCGCCGATGGGGAACCCGTAGCCCCAGTGAATGTCGGGCATAGCCAGCGAATTGCCGACGATACCCGGCAGCCAGGCCACGTTGGCCACCTGGGTCAGGCTCTGGTCCTGGCGGATATCGGTCAGCAGGGCCTCGGAAGCAAAGACCAGCCCGTCGGTCCGCATCTTGCCCTCCCGGGGAAGGCGAACTCGGTAGGGATCGATCCGTTCGGTTTTGATTTTATCGGTCATAATTTCCCCCCTATTTTAAATTTTTCCCGAGAAAAATTTAAAATTAAATATCCAAAATCACCCGGGCCCGCCAGCCTTTCGCAGTCTCGCGAATTTGGAGTTGATGATAAGTTACGGCCTTGACGTCGTGTTTGAAGCCGTGCCGGTCCGGATCGAACGGCTCCCCCCAGGCCCGGGCCGTCAGGGTCTGGTCGGTCAGCTCGCTGATTTCGAAACGGCCGAACAGCAGGCGGCGGGCATCGAATAAATACAGCAGTTCCCCCAGCCAGGCCGCCAGCAGGGCCTCGCGGTCCGGGGCCTCGACCCGGATCGTCTGCGGCTGATCGGCCCGGATCGTTTCGACAGCCACCAGAATGTCCGTGAACGCCAGGGCGGCATTGGAAAAAAGGCCGGGTAGATCAGCCCCCCGTACCTCCAGTCCCAGGTCTCCGGTATGGTCGATCAGGCGGTACGGTTTGGGTTTCGAGGCCATGAGCCCATTGTAAGGCAAAGCAGTTTACTCTTGCAATCTTCATCTGTTAAGATTAAAAACCAAAAAGAATTAAAGACGGGAGTGATGGAGTAATGGAGTGGTGGAGCGATGGTCTAAGTTTTCCCAATACTCCAACACTCCATTACTCCATCACTCCATTTTTTTCAGGAGACCTATTTTGACTCGTCCCATCGTCCTGCTGTGTTTCTTTTTCTCCGGTTTCAGCGGCCTGCTCTACGAAGTCCTGTGGCTGCGCATGCTCATCCTGATTTTCGGCTCCACCACCCTGGCCATCAGCACGGTGTTGACGGCCTTCATGGGCGGCCTGGCCCTCGGCAGTTTTATTTTCGGCCGCCTGATGGACCGCCAGCGGCGGCCGCTGCTGTATTACGGGATACTGGAGGGGGTCATCGGCCTCTACGCCCTGGCCATTCCTTTTATTTTCACGGCCCTGATCCCGCTGTACAAAATCCTCTGGCAGCAGTTCCACCTGAGCTTTTACGCCTTCACCCTGGTTCAGTTTTTACTGGTCTCGCTGGTCCTGATCGTGCCCACGACCTGCATGGGCGCCACCCTCCCCATTCTGAGCACCTGGGCGGTCCGGGAGGAATCCTCCCTGGGGGTGACCATCGGCCGCCTGTACGCCCTGAACACCTTCGGCGCCGTTTGCGGCACGGCCCTGAGCGGCTTTGTCCTGCTGCCCGCCCTGGGAGTCCGCCAGACCCTGTGGATTGCCGTTGTCGTCAACCTGCTGGTGGCCCTGCTGATCCTTTCCTTTCTACCCCGTTTCGGCAGCCGGCCGGAAACGTCGGCGCCCGGCCCCCGACCCCCGGTCCGGGAAGGGGCAACGGCCCCGGGAACGCTTTCCCCCCGGGTGGTCTGGTTTATCGTGCTGGGGATCGCCCTGTCCGGCTTCATCTCCATGATCTACGAAGTGGCCTGGAGCCGGACCCTGTCCCTGCTGGTGGATTCCTCGGTGTACGGTTTTACCATCATGCTGACCACCTTTCTGGTCGGCATCGCCGTGGGCTCTTACTTTTTCTCCCGGCGGGTGGACCGCCTCCGGTCCCCGGGCTTCGTCTGGGCCCTGATGCAGATCGGAGTCGGGCTTCTGGCCTTCGGCAGCCTGCTTTTCTTTCAGGAACTCCCTTACGCCTACCTGCTCCTGTACCGGTCCATCGGACAAAACATCAATCTGCTCCTGACCGGAAAATTTCTCCTGGCCTTTTTCATCATGCTGGCTCCGACCCTGCTCATGGGCGCCCTTTTTCCGTTGACCATCAAAATCTATACGGCCAACCTGAAACAGATCGGCCGGTTCGTAGGGAACATCTATACGGTCAACACCATCGGCTGCATTCTGGGTTCCTTTGCCGGCGGTTTCTTCCTCATCCCCTGGCTGGGCATCCGCAACACTATCCTCCTGGGCATCGGGCTGAACCTCCTCTACGGATTGTTCATCCTGCTCGTGTCTCCGGCCCCGCGCCTCTTGATGAAACGGACCGCTTTGGCCCTGACCGCCGTGCTGACGGCCTTAATTTTCATCTTCCCGCCCCAGTGGCAGGCCCCGCTCATGGCCAGCGGCGTTTATATTTACGCCCATAATTTCGAGAACACCTCCCGCTCCGACCTGCTCGACATGTATTCCGCTGAAAACGACCATCTGCTTTATTACAAGGAAGGCCCCACCTGCACCATCAGCGTCCATAAGTCCAAATACACCGGCACGATCTACATGAAATCCAACGGTAAGGTGGAGGCCTCCACCAAAGGGGATATGCCCACGCAGGTCCTGGTGGCCCAGATCCCCCTGCTGCTGGCGCCGAAGGTGGATGAACTGCTGGTGGTCGGCATGGGCAGCGGGGTTACCGTCGGGTCCATGACCACCTTTCCCGCCAAAAAAATCACCCTGGTGGAACTGGAACAGGCGGTCATCGAAGGTTCCCATTTTTTTGACCACGTCAATTACCGGCCCCTGGCAGATCCCCGCCTGGTGCTCCGGGTCGCCGATGCCCGCAACTACCTGCTGGTCACCCCCGATACCTACGACGTGATCATCTCCGAACCCTCCAATCCCTGGATGGCCGGCATTGCCAACGTGTTCACCGTGGAATTTTTTAAACTGGGTTACGAGAAACTGAAACCGGAGGGGGTTTTCTGCCAGTGGCTGCAACTGTACAAGATCTCCCCGGAAAGCTTCAAAACGGTCCTGCGGACCTTTCACGCCGTCTTCCCCCACGTCTACGTCTTCCAGCCCCAGGAAAAGGACCTGGTCCTGGTGGGCTTCAAAAAGCCTCCGGTCTTTTCCCTGGACGAAATCGAAAAACGCATGCACTGGGAACGGGTGGCCGCCGATCTGCAGCGGATCAACGTTCCCGACCTGAAAACTTTTCTGGGGAAATTTCTCATGGGGCCCAAGGAAATCAAAACCCTGATCCAGACGGGCCCCTTGAATACGGACGACACCAACCTCATCGAGTTCTCGACGCCCAAGAGCCTTTTTGAAGAAACGGCGGAACTGAACAGCGAGATTCTGGAGCCGTTCCGGCGCCCGGCCCAGGAATATTTTGACCGGCAGACCCACCTGGGAAAGCCTTCCTTCTCCCTGCGACCGGAATGGTTGCCCGCGCCGCAGACCCGCTGACGTCATTCAAAGGAAGCATTAAAAACGGTTGCTGGTTGCCGGTGCCGAAAAAACTCCCTCTCCCTCCGGGCGGGAGAGGGCCGGGGTGAGGGGGGGATTTTATGGATTCGACCGAAATCGCCAAACTGAAAGCGTTGGATGAACAAATTCAGATCATCAAAGCCGCGGCGGAGGAATTGAAAAAACAGGCCGGTGGGATCCAGGCCGCCGAGTGCAACGCCGATCGCATCCTGGCCAGCGCCAAAATGCTGGAGATCAATTTCAGCGATCTGCTGGCCGTGCTTTAATACGAAAATAAAATATAACATCGCTTTTTAGGCGGCTTCGGGTAACTTAACCAAGTCCACTTTATATCCCAAGGCCTCCATTCTACGTGGGAGACGGGTTAACAGGTGGGCCTCATTTTATCGATCGAGATAGGTGGCACCGAGTTCGACATAGGTGCTTTGTTCTTTGATAATATGGTAAGCGATGATGAGAATGCTGTGGGCTACGGCCAGGATAGCCCGTTTTTTACCTCGCCGGGCCGCCAAGCGACGAAAGCGATCC
>JACRCK010000120.1 GCA_016219065.1 Deltaproteobacteria bacterium | reverse complement strand
GAAGGAATCATTCCTTTGACCAATGCCCGGGCCCTGGAAATCTGGAATATCCAGGTCAAGAAGATGGAATCCCGGGCGGTCCTGATCAACGAGCGAATCTGGTACAAGGGAGACCGGGCCATTTATAGTTTCGACCAGTTCAATTTTCTGGAGCAGAAGTCCGGCCAGGTCACATTGTATTTCTTTGACCCCCAGTTCAAGCTGGAAGCGCGCCTGGATGGGGCCCGTTCGAGCTGGCAGGATAACGTCTGGCGTTTTCATGACGGGATTTATCAGACCTACCGCGCCGGAGACAACCAGGCCAGCGAACCCTTTCAGGAAAAACAACTGAACCTGCCCGAGGTCCCCGAGGATTTTCGCTACAAGGAAAAGAGCGGGGAGGAAATGTCCTTTACCGAACTCACGGGCCATATCGATAAGGTGCAGCGGGAAGGGTACGAGGCCAATCCCTACCTGGTCGAGCGCCAGATGCGGCTGGCCTTTCCCGTGGTTTCCATTATCATGGCCCTGATCGGCATTTCCATGGCCCTGCGCAAGGAAAAAGGGATCGGCGTGGCCCAGGGGATCGTGAGCAGTCTGGTCGTCACCTTCCTATACTGGATTTTTTTCGGCTTTTCGCGCTCCATCGGTCTGGCGGGCATCTTCCCGCCCTTCTGGGCGGCCTGGTCCTCCAATATCCTTTTTCTACTCATCGGCGGGTATCTCCTGCTGAATATTAAACAATGAAGACGTTCCCCTTTCCGGCCCTGCTGAAAAAATTCCTGCCTTTCCTGTGGGTCATCGCCGTGACGCTGACCCTGCTGATCGGGGTGGTGGGCTATTCCACTTCCCGGCAGATTCAGGAAACCATCACCCGGCAGTTCAACCAGCAGCAGCTGATTCTGGCCCGAAAAATATCCACGCACATCCAGAACCAGATCTATTCCCTGCGGAACGTCCTGCTGAGCATCCAGAACCTCTGGGAATTGAACGGCCCTGCTTCCCGGAAGTTGTTCGAACGGTACCGGCAGATTCTGGCCGGAGACGTCCTGGCGATCCTGGTCCTGGACCGGCAGGGCCATCCGGTCTGGAAAATGCAGGATCGGGACTGGAACCCGGGCGCCTTGCCGCTGCCGTCCCCCGATTCGCTGTCGGCCTATCTGCCGACTCCGCCGGCGCCCGACCGGATCTGGATCGGCCGGACCTTCCCGGCGGACGGCCGGTGGGTCCTGCCGCTGGCGGTCCCCTTCCGGCGCCCCGGGGACGGGCCCGGCGGCCCGCAGGGGGCCATCGTCCTGCTCCTGGATGCCATCCGTATTGCCCGCAACGCCACCGCCGGCGTCGTCTCCGGCCATACCGGTTACGCCTGGGTGATCAATCCGCAGGGCATCCTCCTGGATCACTACGAGAAAGACTTTGTGGGCCGCAGCATCTTTGAAGTCCGCAAGGCCCGAAATCCGAACCTGTCCTATCAGCTGATCGACGACCTGACCCGGAAGGAATTGTTGAAAAAAATGGAGGGCACTTCCCGCTATATCAGCGGCTGGCACCGAAACCGACAGGCCCACATCGAAAAATTGATCGCCTACACGCCGATCGTTTTTTATGAAATCCCGGGGGGGGTCGGGGCCGCGCCGTCCGTTCCGGCCGAAGAATTCTGGTCCGTGGCGCTGGTGGCCCCTATTGAAGAAGTCTCCGGGATGATCCGCAGCCTGAACATCCAACAATTCCTGCTGATCGGGATCTTTCAATTATTGATTATCATCGGGACCGGCCTGTTGGTATTCATTTCCAATCGCTGGTCCAGTTCCCTGGCCGCCGAGGTGGAGCGGAAAGCCGAGGAACTCAAAAAAAGCCAGGAAAAATTGATCCACGCCGAACGGCTGGCCGCGGTGGGTTCCATGGCCAGCCATGTCTCCCACGAGATAAAGAACCCGCTGATCGCGGTCGGCGGCCTGGCCCAGCAGTTGAAACGTTCCCCCAACCTGACGGACAAAGACCAGAATAAACTGGAACTGATCATCGGAGAAATCAGGCGTCTCGAAACCATGTTGATCGAGGTGCGGGATTTTACCCGTCCGACCATTCCCCATAAAAGGAAAACCGCCCTCTCTACCCTGATTCGGGAAATCATGGCCCTGTTCAGCCCGGTCATGCAGGAAAAACGCATCGCCTGCCAGACCCAACTGGACCCGCGCCTCCCGGACTTCTACTTTGATCCCGATCAGGTGAAACAAGTGCTGATGAATCTGGTCAAGAACGCGGTGGAAGCCATGCCCAACGGCGGTCAGCTGTTCCTCCGGACCTCCCAGGAGCAAGAGCAGGCCCTGGTGGAAATAGCCGACACCGGGGAAGGTATTGAAAAGGAAAACTTGGGCCAATTATTCCGGCCTTTTTATACCACCAAGAAAAAGGGGACCGGCCTGGGACTGGCCGTTTCCTACAAGATCATCCATGATCATAACGGTGATATCCAGGTGGAATCGGAGGAGGGTCGGGGAACCCGGATCATTGTCCAGTTGCCGTTGAATGGATAGCCGATCAAGCCTTTCTATGCTAAACTCGAAATCCGAAATCCGAAATCCGAAACAAAATCGAATGACCAAATTCCCAAAATTCAAAACGGTCCCTCATTTTATAGGGTAGTTGTTTCGGTCATTTGAATTTTGAACATTGTTTTTTGTTTCGGATTTCGGATTTCGGATTTCGAATTTTAAAGATTAAGGAGATCTACTTGTGGGTTTAAACGTCTTTCAAAAAATAGTGGCCGCTCATCGTGCTGGCAGCGGCAACGCCGCCGGGGTCGTTCCTTTAAAAGTGGACCAGGTGCTGACCCAGGACGCCACCGGGACCATGGTCTACCTGCAGTTCGAAGCCATCGGACTAAAGCGGATCAAAGTCCCGCTGGCCGTTTCCTACGTAGACCATAACACGCTGCAGGTCGATTCCCGAAATCCCGACGACCACCGCTACCTGCAAACCGCGGCGGCCCGTTTCGGCGCCTGGTTTTCGCCGGCGGGCAATGGGATCTGCCACCAACTGCACCTCGAAAATTTTGCCCGTCCCGCCCAAATCCTGCTCGGTTCGGACAGCCATACCCCCACCTGCGGGGGCATGGGGATGCTGGCCATCGGCTGCGGCGGGCTGGATATCGCCGCGGCCATGGCCGGATTCCCCTATGAGTTGCCCCGGCCCCGGGTCCGCAGGATCCGGCTGAAGGGGCGGCTCCGCAAGCCCTGGGTTACGGCGATGGACGTTAGCCTGGAACTGTTGCGGCGCTTGACGGTGCGGGGCGGGGTGGGCTGGGTGCTGGAGTATGACGGCCCGGCCCTGTCCCGTCTTTCCCTGACCGAACGCGCCACCATCTGCAACCTGGGGGCCGAACTGGGCGCCACTTCCTCCCTGTTCCCCAGCGACCTTGTTACCCGGGAATTTCTCAAAGCCCGGGGACGGGAAAAGGAATGGCGGGAGTTGACGGCCGACCGGGACGCTGCCTACGACGAGGAACTGGAAGTGGATCTCGGCCGACTGGAACCCCTGACGGCCCAACCCTTCAGCCCAGATAACGTGGTCCCCTTGAAGGATCTCGAGGGGCTGCGGGTGGACCAGGTGTGCATCGGCAGTTGCTCCAATTCCTCCTATGAGGTCCTGCGCGCCGTGGCCCAACTGGTAAAGGGGAAGGCCGTGGCGCCCCACCTGAACCTCTTGATCAACCCCGGATCGCGGCAGGTGGTCGGCAGTCTGGCCGCCGATGGCTCCCTGCCCTCCCTGATCTCCGCCGGGGCCCGGGTTCTGGAAGCGTCCTGCGGCCCCTGCATCGGCATGGGCGGCGCCCCCCCGTATGACGGCGTTTCCTTTCGCTCCTATAACCGTAATTTCAAAGGCCGCAGCGGGACCCCGAACGCCCGGGTCTTCCTGGTCAACCCCCTGGCCGGAGCGCTGCTGGCCCTCGAGGGGCAGGTGGTCGATCCTTTACGGTATCCGCTGCGCCTCCCCGCTCCTCCCCGGTCCCGGACGACCATGGGCCGAGAGCCGCTGCTCCAGGCCCCGCCTCGGAAAGCAGCAGGGCTGGAGATTATCCGGGGCCCCAACATCAAACCTATCCCCCGTAAAAAACCCGTTCCGGAGGATTTCCAGGCCGAAGTCCTGATCAGGCTGGGGGACCACGTCACCACCGACGATATCCTGCCCGGCGGCTCCGAGGTCCTGCCCTTTCGCTCCAATATCCCGGCTATCTCCCATTACACCTTTTCCCGGCTGGATCCCACCTTTGCCGAGCGGGCCAGGCAGGCCGGCGGTGGCCTCATCGCGGGCGGGGAAAATTACGGCCAAGGTTCCTCCCGGGAACACGCAGCCCTGGCGCCCATGTTTTTGGGGATCCAGGCCGTCCTGGCCAAGTCCTTTGCCCGGATCCATCTGAACAACCTGATCAACTACGGGATTCTGCCTCTGACCTTTGAAGATCCGGAGGACTACCAGGGCCTGAAACAGGGAGACCGGCTGACCTTTCAGGGCGTAAGGAAGTCGATTAAGAAGGCAGCGATCCTGAAGGTCAGGATCGGAGACCGCGAAACCATTCGATTACGACCTCAGGTGACCGCCAACAAAGTGGAGGTCCTTTTAGCGGGGGGGCTTTTGCCCTATCTGAGGAAAAGAATTAATAATCAATAATCAATTGCTAATTGTTAATGAAAAAAGACGTGTAGGGCCGGCGTCCTGCCTGACGATGCTCGGGATGAACACCCACGAAGCCGGAAATAGAGGTTAAGGCCAAGTATAGACCGACTCGGTTTGGCAAACCGGGTCGGTCTGTGCCCGGGGGAATCCCGGCAAGCTATTTTCGTATTAACCCCGTGCTCGGGGCGAGCACCCGCGAAGCATGAAAATTTCATCCTTATTCGATGTTGGACGTTGAATGTTGAATGTTGGATGTTCGTCTTTATTTTCTTATTAGGATTTCCCATGGCTCCCATCCTCCTGCCCAATGTCTTAATCGGCCACGCCTCTTACCCGGATGGCCCCACCGGCTGTACGGTGATCCTCTGCCCGGAAGGGGCGGTCGCCGGGCTGGACGTCCGGGGTTCGGCCTCCGGGACCCGGCAGACCGATTCCCTTTCCGCCGTGCACCGGGTCCCCCATATCCACGGGATCCTGCTGGCCGGCGGGAGTTCCTTCGGGCTGGACGCCGGCGGCGGGGTCCTGCAATATCTGGAGGAACGGGGGATCGGCTTTGATGTGACGGTTACCCGGGTCCCGATCGTGCCTTCGGCCATCCTCTTCGACCTGGGTTTCGGCAACCCCGCCGTGCGTCCGGACAAGGCCCTGGGTTACCAGGCCTGCCTGAACGCTTCGGCGGAGACGCCCGCCGAAGGCAGCGTTGGGGCCGGGACCGGGGCTACGATCGGGAAGATCTTCAGCGTTCTCCAGGCCACCAAAGGGGGACTGGGCTACAGCGCCGTCCGAAGCGAGGAGGGACTGATCGTGGCCGCCCTGGTGGTGGTCAACGCCTTCGGGGACGTTCGGAACCTTTCGGGAAAAATCATTGCCGGGGCCCGCACCGGCCCGGAGGACCGGACCTTCGCCGACACCTGGGCCTGCATGAAAAAAGGGATGCAGCCGAAACAATTCATGGTCCAGAACACCACCCTGGGGGTGGTCTTGACCAACGCCCGGCTCGACAAGGCCGAGGCCCGCAAGCTGGCCCAACTGGCTCAGAACGGACTGATTGGGGTCATCGCCCCGGTCCACACCTTGTATGACGGCGACATCCTTTTCGCCCTCTCCGTGGGCCGGGTGGAGGCCCCGCTCATGCAGGTGGGGATCCTGGCCCAGGAGATGGTCCAGGCTGCGGTGATCAAAGCGGTCCAATCCGCCGACGGCCTGGGCCGCCTGCCGGCTTGGCGGGATTTGCAATCTTAATGAAAAAAGGAAAGGCGAGGATCGCCTAGGGATAAGGCTTATTTTTCTGGACACTAACGAATTTTCGATCTATGGCTCAATGCGAGGCCGGGAGTTAGCCATCGAGGTCGATCGCTAAAAATCGGTCGGAGTTAAAAAAATCGAAAATAGATAGCCTGGGTCCCTCCTCATACTAAAAAGTCTTTCCATCGTTTTATATTTTACTTGACCAGATCAATCATTCCCCTTGGCTGAGAACTAACGGATTACCAATTGAAATGATAAGTCACCTCATCAGAAGATGAAGCGAGCTTAGAAGTTAATTTCATTTCCGAAAATCCTACTGTATCCCCAAATAACCCTTAGCGAGAAAAGCAGCCATATCCTCTCTCTCAGGTGTGATTTTTCATTTAGAGAGCAGCAAAATCCTAGGAGTTTTGGGGGAGAGAAAGAAACGAACATCCTATTACTCGAATTGCTAATTAATAATTACGAAATCCAATTATGAGGACCAAAAATTAGTTTTTCCGAGCGAATATGGTCCCAACCTACCTGATAAAACATATTCATTATTGTATTTCAGTGATAGAACCGTCAAGATAATTTCTCTTCTTTGACTTGGATCGATTAATAAGCCATCTTTAGAAATTTCAATAGAGTGGGTTTGTTTGATCTTTTGCCACCGATGTTCAAATCCAGCGACTTTTTTTTCACGAAATTTAATTTTTAAGTCCACATTTAATGGAGGATTGATTCTCCTTGGTGTGGCACTTTCATTAATGACTGCAACATGCACTTCTCGTAGTAGCTGAAAGTCATTTACGATTCGGTCTGTGAAAATTGCAGTTCTTATGCCATTTTTTCTCCTCCCCCATCCTCCAGAAGTCCCTAGCCCAATCAAAGAACCACCAAATATACCCAATGCGCCGGCGGCAATTGCAACATCCATAGAAAAAAGAAATCCTCCGAGCCGGTAAAATTCGGATGGGTTAGGAGGTTTTCCACTAACAAAAGCACTACCTATAATTATTGGATGGAAAAGGATTATAAAAGGGACTGTGAATCCGGCAAAGAAAAAAGCTCCTAGTCCTAATAGACATGCCAGAATAATCATGTTGCGGACCCGGAGGGGTAGACTTCTCACTTTAGAAACAGGCGCAAAATTTTGAAGAGGAAGAACAGGATGGGACCCTATATTCAATTTGTGTACTATTGCAGATTCCGAAGGAACCAGATTTATTTTATGACAAATCGGACACTCCACTTCAAGACCAGAACAGGAACAGGGTGCATTGAGCACAGTGTTGCACTCGCATCTGAAACGGCACAATTCGGACTGAATGTCTGTCATATCCAATTCTCTTTCTTTCCAATGTTTGATGAGAACTTGTTTTTTTGATAATAGGATTATAAAACAATAAAATGAACATAGGCAAGGAGAATAACAGAGCTAAAGGCAAGGTGCCAAAGGGTAGTTTTGTTAAATTATCAACCACCCAGTAGCTCAGTTTGTGTAAAGGCTTACTTCTTAGGGTTTGTGCCAAATCAAAATAACGTCAAAATGTGAAACTCTAACATAATAAAATTATACAAGAGTCGCAAATATATTTTGATCAATAATAATATTAATAACAGAGTTATTGTCAAATGTTGTGTATGGGCTTAGGCGGCGATCCGTTGTTCAACAAGTCCATCCACAAATTTCACTCCAGTAATAATTTCTCCGAGGCGCTCCGGGTGGTATAACCGGATCCATCTTTTCTGAGCACAACGG
>JACRCK010000118.1 GCA_016219065.1 Deltaproteobacteria bacterium | reverse complement strand
TGATGACCGGCTGGCCCGGGGTTTCGGGAGGGGACCAATCCAAAAGGCCTTCCTGACGCCGCTGGTCCAGGAAATCCAGTACGGCCGGCCGAGCGGCGAGGTCGGGATTCTGATCCAGAGGGAAACCCTGCTCACATTGCTTGAGCAATTCCCAGGCCGAACGATTGATTTTGAGCAGCCGCAAAGGATTGGGCTGGATTACCACCCCCCCTGCGGGCGTCTCCTGCAGCCGTACTCCGGGTTTCAGGTGATAGGAGCCTTGGAGCGCCGCCGCGGTCATCAGCCGGTCCCGGTCATTCGGGGGTTACGCTGGACGCAGTTGACCAGACACCCGGGATCCGGCCAGCCCAGCCTTCTTTGGGTATGGTAGGCCACGGCCGGACACCCTCCGTGGCACAGGTCGAAACGGTAACAGCATTCACAGGATTTTATCTCCAGCTCTCTCAAAGACCGGAACACAGGGGCCTCGTCCCAAAGGGAGCCGAAATTCCCTTCCGGTAATTTCCCGGCCTGAAACTCCGGCTCTTGTAAAAAAGCACAGGGGTACACCTCGCCCTGCGGGGACAGACAACAGGTAAGCTTGCCGGCCCCGCACATGTTCAATCCCAAAGAGCGGCGTTCGGCGCTGGTGACCGAAAAGAAGGAATCACCGGTGGAAACGGCCAGATGACGGCCCAGCCAAAGGGAGAAATCGGCCATTTGTTCCGGGGTGACATTCAACCGGGACCAGGACCGTTTCCCCCGGCCGGAGGGCCGGAAGCGCGAGACCCGCAACTTGGACCCATAGGCCGCGGCCAGGATTACCAGCTCGTCCAGTTCCGGAAAACTGGCGCGGGTCAGGACCGTATTGACACTGACTTCGATGCGGCGCCGGCGTAAACATTCCAGGGCCTTGATCGCTCGCTGAAAACTCCCCCGGCCGCGAATGGCGTCATTGGTAGAGGCCGTGGCCCCGTCCAGACTGACCTGGATATAGACCAGGGGATGGTCCAGTCTGCGGGCCGTCTCTTCATCGATTAAGGTGCCATTGGTGCTGATGCAGGTGACCATCCCTTTTTGGTGGGCATACTCCATCAGGTCCAAAAAATCCGGCCGCAGGAATGGCTCTCCGCCCCCGATATTCAGTTGAAAGACCTTCAGGCCGGCCAACTGATCGATGATCCGGAACCCCTGGTCCGTGGAAAGCTCGCCCGGTTGTTTCGGCCCGGAATCGGAAAGGCAGTGCAGACAACGCAGGTTGCACTCATAGGTCACCTCCCAGGTGACGTTTACCGGGGCCGAAAGACCCCGCTCAACAAACCGGTTCCCCATGAATGAGTCCTTTTTCTTCCAGAAGGTGCAGCAACTGCTCCAGGCGACGGACGATCCCTTCCCGGGGCTGGCCGGCGGGGGCCGGCCGCGCTTGCACCCAGTCCCCGAGCCGCCTCTCTCCCTGGAAAAGACCTTCGTCGAGTAAGTCCCCGCTGGCCAGGAAATAAAGCCTCGGCCCCCGGTAGTTATAAAAAAGAAGGCCGAATTTTTCCCGGCGGACCTGAACCCCGGCCGCCAAACGATACAGCCGCTGCGCTTCCATGACCCGGTTTAATTCATTCCCCTTAATAAATCCCGCAGATTCCGTCTACGGCCATTTCTTCCAGGACAATGTCCTCGAGGATCTGCGGCTGCTCCTGAACCTGCTCATCCGCCCTGGTTTCTATTTTTTGGTTTTCCATCTCCTGAACCGGCATGACAAATTCCTCCTTTTTTAATCAATACGGTATTTTCGTATTAATTCGATGTTGGACGTTCGATGTTCGATGTTGGTCGTTCATCTTTATTTTCGGACTAAGGCGCCTTGGCCGTCCAACCGCCATCCACGGTAATCATGTTGCCGGTGATGCAGCGGGCCTCGTCGGTGACCAGCCAGCGTACGGCCCGGCCGATGTCCTCGGGGGCAACCTCGGGGTCCTTGATCAAGTGGCCGGCGAAAAATTGTTCCTTGCCCTCCTCCCCCTCCAGGCCGAAGTAGGCGGCAATCCCCTGCATCATGGGGGTCCAGACCGTGCCGGGGCAGACCACATTGCAGCGGATATTGTGGTCGGCTACCTCCATGGCCAGGGATTTATTGAGGCCGATGATGCCGTGTTTGGCCGCGCAATAATGGCCGCCCATGCCAAAACCGCGCTGGCCGCCCACGGAAGAAATACTGACCACGTTGCCGCTATGCTGCGCGATCATGTGAGGCAGCACGTACCGGCAACATAAATAAGTCCCTTTTAGATGGGTATCCAGCACTTCGTCCCAGGTTTCCTCGTCCATTTCGGCAATGGCCACCATGGAGGAATTGCCGGCGTTATTCACCAGGATATCGATCCGGCCGAAGGCCGCAAGCACCTGTTCCACCAGGGCTTCCACATCGGCCCTCCGGCGCACATCACAGCGGAAGCCCAGGGCCCGGACCCCCAGGGCCTGCAGGCCGGCCACGGCTTCGTTCATATCGGCTTCGTTGGACAGGTCGTAGGGGAGGGTATTCATGTTGGCGCAGATGTCGGCTACGGCGATCTGGGCCCCTTCTTCGGCCAGGCAGCGGGCAATCGCCAAACCGTTGCCGCGGGCCCCGCCGGTGACGATGGCCACTTTTCCTTCCAGTTTCATGCATCGGCTCCTTTCATTCTGAGGTTCACGCCGGAAATTTTTGCAGCAACTCCTGGAGCATGCGGATATCCTCGGCGGTCACGTTGGCGCCGTATTCAGCCACCTGAAAATCAAGCTCCTGCTGCAGGGAAGACAAAAGCATCAACGCATCCAGGTAATAAACCAGTTCCGGATTATGCCGGAAGTCCTCCCGGTAGCCCCCCAGCAGGGGGTCCACCTCCAGGGCCTTGATCCGGCCCGAATACGTCGGCTGGTCGATCCGGTCCCGCAGATAGGCATCCATAAGCGCAAGGGCCTGATGAACAACCTGGACCACGGGTTCATGAAGCGGATGAGACATCAACTCGGCCTCCATAACTGGCCAGGCGCTCCTCGGCCTGGGGGGTAATGATAAAACAGATCGCCGGACGGCTATCCGGTCGTTCCACCCGGCAGCGCCTTACCAAACCCAGGCGCAGCAACGTCAACAATCGATTCTTCACACCCTGGGAGGAGATGTTCAGCATCCGACCGAGGGTATGGCAGTGTAACTCCCCCGGTTGGCGATGGTGACAGGTGCCGGTGCAATAGGTGCCGCCTTCTTTTTTCAGGAGTTGCAGGATCTCGATCAGATCGGCACGTAATGGCGCACCGGTCATGGCGGTCCCTTCAGGTCATTCGGACCACGAACGTTTTGGTCTTATGGATGAACTGGTCCAGGGCGCCGGTAAGGTCTTTCAGCAGCTCCAGCGATTTCGGTTCCTCGCCGGCGGCGATGGTTTCCTTCAGGATCAAGGCCGTTTCTTTCATGTCCCAGGTGGTTTCCCCGGCTTTGACGGTTTTCAGATAGGCCATTTTAATAATTTTTCCCAGTTCGGTGCTTCTTTCCCCCAATTGGGAGTTGATCTGCTCGGCGGCTCCCGGAGACAATTCGGGGGACTTGGCTTGAATTTCCTGGAATACCTCCAGCATTTCACGGGTGAAGGTCGGACCTTTACCCACCACATCAGGCCTGCTCTTTTCGGTCATTGATTAACTGCTCCTTTCCATGGTTTTCTGATTATCCGGGGTCTTGGGCGGATGATGATCGCGTTCCATTTCCCAGGGCCGTTTGGTGACCACCACTTTTTCACGGGGGGGCAACAGCGCCAGCAACCGGTCGGCAATCCCCATCAGGGCTTGGGCCGCCAAAGATTCCGGATTTTTATAGACGATCGGGATGCCGCTGTCGGCCGCTTCGGAATATTGCCCGTCCAGGGGGATCCCGCCTAATAAAGGGATGCCAAACGTTTTGGCCAGTCGCGCGCCGCGGTCTTTACCAAAGAAGTGTTCGATCCGGCCGCAATCGGGGCATTGGTAATGATTCATATTTTCGATCAGGCCCAGAATCGGCGCTTTCAATTCCCGGGCGGCGTTAATGGCCTTGCTGCAGACGATCGTAGAGATCTCCTGGGGGGTGGTCACCACGATCATACCGTCCAGGTCCGGTATGGACTTCATGATGGTGATCGGTTCGTCGCCGGTCCCCGGCGGCAGGTCTACGAATAAAAAATCCATTTCATACCACTTGATGGAGCTCAGAAACTGCCGGAGCACCCGGGCCTTGTATTGTCCGCGCCACATAATGGGGGTCATCTCCGTCGGCCAGATCAGGGCGACGGACATGACCTTCAACCCCTGGGGAGTAACCACCGGATCGATGCCGTGGGAGCCGTGCAGGATGTCCCGCATTTCGGTCCGGATGCCGACCATCTTGGGAACGCTGGGACCATGGACATCGGCATCGAAAATCCCCACCACCAGGTCTTTCCGGCGAACGGCGGCCGCTAGATTGACCGTCACACTGGTCTTGCCCACGCCGCCTTTGCCGCTGATAATGGCAATTTTATAATTGATTTTGGCCATGGCGTCGCGAATCGGGCCGTGATGATGGCGTGACTGATGCTCTTGGGAATCCATCAAGGTGTTCCTCCCTCCGGTGAAATATCCGTCATCCGAAATTCAAAATTCGATTTATCCGCTACCCTGCGGTAAAAAATTCAAAGGTCCGACTGCCAAGTCCCGCCTGCTCGGCATAGGCTAGCAGGTGCGCGGGGGTCTGGCCGGTGATGGCCTGAATCTTATCATCCCCCTTGGCCAAAACCTGCAAATCCTGCGCGATGGAGCCCGGTACTCCCGGACTCCGCAGGATCAGTTGAGCCGTGGCCCAGTCCAGGGCCACCGGATCGCTCGAGGCCAAGATGCCGAGATCCGGCACAAAAGGGATGTCGGAAAAAGGATATTCATCGGGCTGCGGGGTAACGGAACTCAGAAAATTGATAAAGAAGGCCCGTCCGCGAAGCTGAGCGAGGACCGTCTGGGCGGCCTCGACGACGCATTCCTGAAAGATCGGCACGCCTGCCGGCTGGAGCTGGAACGCCCCCTGAGGGCAGCTTACAAAACACCCCAGGCAGCGATTGCAACTGCGGGAGTCGAAGGTGATCCGGCCGGGTTCCCCGGCTATGGCCTGGGTGGGGCAAAAGGAGGCGCAGATCCCGCAATGGTCGCATTTTTCGGCCTCATAAGCGATTTCCAGACAGGCATGCACCTTGAGCTTCCCGGAAGCGGTCAGAAAGCCCAGCCCGAGGTTGTACAGGGCCCCGGCGATCCCGAGCAGCGGATGGGCGGTTACATGGGAAACCACGATTAGGTTGCCCGTGTCGGTCAATAAGCTGCCGATGTCGATCCCGGCCAGATGCTGGCCGTCAGCCGGCCAGAATTTCCCTTCTTCGTTGGTGTAGCCCCCCGATTGCATCAATTGGTTGTGAAAGACTTCTCCGCTGCTGAATCCCAGCAACAGGGCTCCGTCGATCCAACTGTAACCGTCAAAGCGGGAGCCCTTATAAAGGCTGCAACCGTCGGTCAACAGGGGTTTCGCCCCCTGGGCTCGGGCTTTTTCAAACAAGGTGCTGAAGATGATCGGGGGCAGATAATGGCCGTAACCCATTTCACTCAAATTAAATTTAATCGCCAGGCTGCCGTCCGGGACCATCAGGGAAGCCAATTCTTCCAGGTGCAGCAAGGTTTCCATCTTGCGGATGAGATTTTTGTCACAGGTTTCTGTGCGCCCTTTAATCCAGTAGACCTTCATGATCCAAAACTTTCTGAAAGGAGATCGCCTGCTGCCGGGGTGCAGACGGGGGAGCCCCCGTCCGCACCCGGCGCCGGTTACAGGTTAAATAGTCGGGTCGAAGTTTTTCCAATCCCCGAGCCAGCGGTCGAGGGGTTCCCGGTTGAAAGCAAACTCACGGGCGATATGGTGATGTTTGAACACCTGCCGCATGGGATTAACCGTCATCGGGATCTTACGAATCTGCCACTTGGCGATATTGGCCGGATTGAGCTCCGGTTCGTACTCGATCAATTCGTAATTCATGGTCCCCATGCCGATCTTCTCGGCCGCCTTGAGTTGAATGCGCGGGGTAAAGGCGTTGACCGCCTTGAATTTGTCTTCCCCCGGTTTGAGCCCCAGCTCTTCGGCCCGGGAATTGGGGCCGATAGGGGCCTTGTCGATCATATCGCAGACGGCGGCATCGATGGCCACCGGGTCTTTGGAGGCAAAGACGCCCACATCCGGGGCCACATACGTGCCGTTCCAGGGGAAGCAGTCGCATTCCGGGGCGATATCGAAGGCATAGGCCATATAGCCGATCTTGCCGGGCTTGAAAGTTTTGATGCAGCCCAACGCCGCATCCGACATGGCAATTTGAGCCAGCGGGAAATAATCGTCGCGGAAGCCGATACCCTCCATACCGGTAAACATGCAGGTCACCTGGCAGGAATAGCACAGGCAGCACTTGGAATAGTCGATCACCACCCCGTCCGCCTTTACGGTGATGGCCTCATCCGGGCAACTATCCTCACACATTTTACTGAAGGGGCATTCGGTTCCCTTGCAGGAGGTCCGGTTGACCTTGGGGTAGCCGATGGCTTCTTCCGGATCGCCCCAGAAGGCCAGATGGGTCTGGTATTTGCCCCGTTTGGATTGGGCCCCGATCCCGAAGTTTTTAATGCAGCCGCCAAAAGCGGTAATGGGATGCCCCTTGGCGTGGGCCAGGTTGATGATGGCATCCGCCTCGTAGATCCCGCGGCCGATATAGGTTTCTTTGATGATGTTGCCTTCGGGTAGCTCCACCCGGAGGTCGTCCTCGCCGAAAAACCCATCGGAAATGATAAAAGGCGCGCCCAGGCTGGCCCAGTTCAATCCGTGGCGATTGGCGCCTTCCTGTTCCAACTGGCCGGTGCAGCGGTTGTTGAACAGGTGATAGGTCAGCGTGGTGGTGTCGGTTACAAAGGGGCGACCGCCGCAGGCCTTCACTTCTTCCACGATGGCGGCTACGAATTCCGGTCGCAGACAGGCCGTTCGATTCCATTCGCCGCAATGAACCTTGATCGCGACGCTGTCGTC
>JACRCK010000117.1 GCA_016219065.1 Deltaproteobacteria bacterium | reverse complement strand
TGAAGGTTCTTTATCCTTTATCCTCGATCCTTGAACCTTTATTTTCGTATTAAACCGTCATGCCCCGCTGGGGCACCACGAATCATGAAAATAAAATTTAGGATCAACTGGTTAGGAGTTTTTATTCTGAATTCTGACTCCTGGATTCTTAATTCTTGTTTTTTATTTTCGTACTAAATATTACCGAAAGCCTTCCCGGGAGTTAATACGGTAAAGGCTGTATTTTATTAAAAAAGGAAAAGTATTTTAGGCCTCATTTTCATTGACACCCGAGCCTTCCTTGGCCTATATTCCCTGAAATAAAATCAAACTCCGCTTTAGCCATGACTTTTAGTGAATAAGTAGGATTATGGATATTTTTTTCAACCCCGACTCCGTCGCCGTCATCGGCGCCAGTAAACGGAACATCGGAAATTTTGTCATCAGGAATCTCCTGGCCGGATTCAAAGGACCGATTTATCCGGTCAACCCCAATTATACGGAAATCGAAGGCCTGCCCTGTTTTTCTGCCGTAGAAGACATCCCCCGGCCGGTCGATCTGGCCATCGTCCTGGTGCCGGCCCTATCCATCCCCGCCTTGCTTACGGCCTGCGCCCGTAAAGGCATAAAAAGGGTGATCATCGAGAGTGCCGGATTCGCCGAGACCGGTGAGGCCGGTCTGGCCCTTCAGGAGCACTGTCTGACCATCGCCAAACAGGCCGGTCTGCGGATCTGGGGGCCCAACTGCATGGGAATCGTCGATGTCCTTCAGGGCCATTTCTTCACCTTTATGCATCCGGGCATACGGGAAGAGGGCCTGCTTCCCGGCCGGATCTCTTTGATCGTCCAGAGCGGCATGATGTCGGCCATCTTTCTGGCCGAGCTGGGACGGAGGGGCATCGGTATCAACAAGGCCTGTTCCATCGGCAACAGGGCCGACGTGGATGAGGTGGATGTCCTCGACTATTTGTTGAAAGACCCCGATACGGAGGTGATCGCCCTCTATCTGGAGTCCCTTCCCCGGGGCAGGCTCTTCGCCGAGCTGGCCCAAAAATCACCCAAGCCCATCGTGGTCCTGAAAGGCGGCAACAGCCCGGCCGGCGCCCAGGCGGCCAGGAGCCACACCTACAGCCTTTCCGGAAACTCCCGTCTGGCCAACAGCGTTCTGGAAATGGCCGGCGTTACCCTGGCCGAAGGGATCTTTCAGATGATGGAGATCGCCCATACCCTGACCATGATCCCTCAGATGAATCCGGCCTGTCGGACGGTCATTCTGACCTTAAGCGGCGGGGCGGGGATTCTGGCCTGCGATGCCCTGGAAAAACGCGGGATTCCCATCGCCCGATTATCCGCAGAGACCCGAAAGGCCGTGGGGGAAATCTTCCCGGCCTGGATGCCGGTAGCCAATCCCATCGACCTCTTCCCGGCCGTGGGCGTCCATGGCCGGGGGGTCGTCTTCGAACGGGCCGGATCGGCCGTCTTAACCGACCCTAATTGCGATGTGCTCCTCATCCATTATGTAGCCGGGTTGGATGAAACCCCGGACCTGAAGGCCTTCAAGGCCAAAGCCGATCAATCGGGGAAGGTGCTCCTTTTCTGGTTAATGGGCAGGAAACAAGGCTGTAAACGGTTCCGCCAGGAGGCCCGCACCCTGGGCATCCCGGTCCATGAAGACGTGGGCCGGATAGCCGAGTGTCTGTTGGCCGCCTCCCGATTCAAGACACACCAGTCCGGGTTAAAAGGGATTGACACCGGCTTGACCCTGCCGTCGGCCTCAAAAAGACCGCCCCTTCCCCTGCGGGAAAAAGTCTGGGATGAATTTGACAGTAAACGGTTTCTGTCCCTTTGGAAAATCCCGGTGGTGGAGGAGGCCCTGGTCAGTGACCTTAAAGAAGCCTTGCACCAGGCCCGGGAAACAGGCTGGCCGGTTGTCTTAAAGGGACTGATGCCCGGCCAGGCCCATAAGACCGAGCAGGGGCTGGTGCGGCTGGGGATCTGGGATAAACCCCAATTGGAGAACGCCTTCCGGCATATTCAGGGGAGGCTTAAACCGGGAGGCCGGTTCCTGATCCAGAAAGAGATCCGGTTCGACTATGAATTGATTGCCGGTTTTATCCGGGACGATCAGTTCGGACCCTGTCTGATGTTCGGTCTGGGAGGAATCTTTTCGGAACTCGAACCGGACGTGGTCTTTGCCTTGGCCCCTTTAGACCAAGACGAGGCCTTGAAAGTCATCGACCGTAGCCACGGTCGAAAACTTTTACAGGGTTGCCGCGGGACGGCGCCGCTCAAAAAAAAGCCCATGGCCCAAATCCTGGTCCACTTGGGCCGCTTGGGCGCAGCCTATCCGGAGATCGCCCAGATCGATATCAACCCCCTGGTGGTCAGCGACGGCCTCCCCCTGGCGGTCGACGCCAACGTGATATTAAAATCGTGACCAATTATCTTTTTTGCAAAAGTTACCTTCGATTAAAATGGTTTCAGGCCTGTTAAATTTAATTTAAAATAGGTCGGGCATCCGGCATCCGAATGGATGCCTTTTTTAAGTTCGACAAGGTCGAACGACCTGGCAATTAGTAACTTAAGAATAAAATTCTACGCAAAATGGATAGAATTTTTGTACCAGTTTAACTTTTTGAAAAAACGTCGACAACCTCTCCGTCATTCCGGTGAAAACCGGAATGACGTGTACGAAAGTCAGGATTTTCAAACAAAAGTTTCAAGTTTTTCAAAGGGCTAAATGTTACGAATTTTTTGGTTCCGGCTTGTCCGGGTTAGGTTGAAATAAAAAAAAGTCAGTCAACCCCACCCGGGCGGGGCTGACCTATTCCCTGTTAATTTTTCTTAATTTAAACTCCATTCAAGACAACAAGGAGGAAAAACCGATGACCGAAAAATCGATGTACCAAAACCTGGCTGAATCCATTGGGGCCGGGGAATCGAAAACCATCGCCGGCATCTTTGAAAAAATGGCCGACGAAAATGAGGCCAAGATCCTCTTGGCCGCCGCCCCGCCGGCCACGGTCGAGGAGATCGCCCAGAAGACCGGCCTGAAGCAGGAAGAGGTCGAAAAGAGGATCGATCCCCTCTTCCGGAAAGGTCTGCTCTTTAAATCCAAGAAGGGCGAAGTGACCAGATACTACCGGGTTCGGAATCTCTTTCAGCTCCACGACTCCACGGCCGTTACGGTAAATCCCCCCCCGGGAATGCTGGAATTGTGGAAGATCTTCATGGAAACGGAATTCGACGACTACAGCCGGATAATAGAACAGCTCTTGCCGGCCCCGGCCGTCCGGGTGATCCCGGTCAACATATCCATCAATCCCGAGACCCAAATCCTGGCCTTCGACGATATCAAGACCATCGTCGCCAATGCCCGGAACCTGGCGGTTACCCCCTGTTCCTGCCGCCTCATCGACGGGAAGTGCGGCCAGCCGGTGGAGGTCTGCGTCCAGATCGACAAGGCCGCCGACTATGCCCTTGAACGGGGAACGGGACGCAGGCTGGAGAAGGACGAGGCCCTGCGCTTGATGAAGATGTGCGAGGAAGAAGGTCTGGTCCACGTCAGCGACAACAAAAGGGCCCCCGGCCATGTGATCTGTAATTGCTGCAGCGATTGTTGTCTGAACTGGCCGTCGGTCAGGACCGGGCTGGGGAAATTCGTGGTGCCCAGCCGCTTTCGGGCCAAAGCCGATTCCGAAAAGTGCTCCTCCTGCGGCACCTGTCTGGACCGCTGCCATTTCGAGGCCATCAGCCTGGAGGGGGAAGGGGAAACGGCCGTGGTCAACCCGGAGAAGTGCATGGGCTGCGGCGTCTGTCTGGTGACCTGTCCGGAAGAGGCCCTCTGCCTGGAAGAGGTCCGGCCGGCCGAGTTTATACCGGTTTAGGCGGGTTTCTCCCTTGGCCATATCTCAGGGGGCGGGTTTAAACCCGCCCCCGCACCAATCATTTTCCCGATTTTTTTAAAGCTGAAAGCTGACCGCTCTCATCCAAAAATGCCTTTTACGAATCAGCACTAAGTTAACCGGTAAACAACCGGCAGGACGATCTGGGCCTCAACGGGCGGTTTTGGGAAGGGGCAGGCCTTTTTCACCGCCTCAACCGCACTGGTATTCAGTAAGTCGATCCCGCATCCTTGAATGACCTTTACATCCCTGGCGCTGCCGTCAGCCAGAATCGTAAAGGCGACGACGACCTTCCCCTCCCAACCCATCTTTTTGGCCATCCGCGGATAAGAAACGCATTTCTGGACCAGGTCCCTGATGTAGACAAAATGGTCCTTGAGATACTTGGCCTTTTCGTTTACGGCCCCGGCCGGGTCGGTATGGACATTCCCGGCCGAGGCTGTTCCTGGTTCGCTTCTCCCTGCCGAAGAAGGGGCCAGGGGGCCTTTGGCCGGTTCAACCGGACCCACGCCCTCCCCTTTCCGTGCCATAATCCCCTCGGGAGAAGGTGCGGAGACCTGCCCTTCGGAAACCGGGGGCGATGGCGGTTGTTCCACCGCTCTTTCCCTCTCCTGTCCGATCGGTTGGACGGTCTTCTCCACCGGCCTTACAACCTTATCCGGTCTCCTTTCGACCGGAACGGACCTCTGTTGGGGTTCGGGCCGGTCGAAGGTAGAGGACCTCACCTCGAAGTTGATTTCCAGAGGTTGGTTGAACCGGACAACCGAACGGCTGAGACCCATACAGCCGACGATCACCAGGGCATGAATCACCAGGGACAGTTGCCAGGCCTTTGTTTGACCGCTCATGCTTTTTGCTCCGTCTGGAGGCTCACTTTCCTGAACTCCAGGGTCTTGACCACATCCAAAACGTCCACGAATATCTGAAGCCCTATATCCCGGTCGGCCCTTATCAGGACAGGGGTTGATTTATTCATCGGCCGCAGGCACGTTCTCAGGACCGGGACGGAGGTGCGTTTTGAGTCGAGATAAACCATCCCCTTTTTATCGATCTCTATGGTCAGGGTCTTTAAAGCGGCCTCGTGACTTTTCGACGCCTTGGGCAGATCGACCGGAATGGTCCCGGCGGCAATAAAGGCGGAGGTGGTCAGGACGATGGCCAGCAGGACCAGCATCACATCCACCAGGGGAATGACGTTGATATAATCAAATTCTTTCTCTTTCATTTTCAATCTCCCATTGCATCATGAGCACTTTAACCTTTCTGAGGAGAAAATTATAGAGCACCACCGACGGGATGGCCACCAGCAGTCCGATGGCCGTCGCCTTCAGGGCCAGGGCCAACCCCGACATGATCTTGCCCGACTTCATCATCCCCTCATGGCCCATGGTATAAAAGGTGAGCATGATCCCCAGCACCGTGCCCAGGAGCCCGATATAAGGGGCGTTACTGCCGATGGTGGCGATAATGTGCAGCTTCCGGGTCAGCTCGATTTCCAGCGACTTTATGTTGTTGAAGCTTTCCAGGTTGATTTTTTTGTAAACCAGAAAGCGTTCAAGGGCGACGGCCGTCCCGATAACACTCAGGACGGCCAACAATCCGATCACTCCGTAATCAACTCCGTAGTTAAGCCATTCCATGGTCAACCTCCTTTTGTTTTCTTTTAAACCCCCAAAACGCGCTCAAGGCCGCCCCCACTCCCGCACCCGCACACCCGAAACAGGACAGGCAGGCCGATCCCGGGCATCCCGTGAAAGCGAGGAGTCCCGTCAATCCGCTCGACGCACCCAGGGCGGCATAAAGCAGCTTATTCCAAAGTTTTTCCATAATAGTTCGCTCCCTCCGGACAGGCCTGGACACACTCCCGGCAAGAAAGACAGGAGAAATGGTCTCTCTTCAGGGTCCGGCCTTTCCCGTTTTGGTCATGATCGACCTTCAGGGCCCGGACCGGGCAGGCCTCGAGGCACTGCCCGCAGCCGACGCACCGGGACGGGTCCGTGTTTACTTTTTTGATGAACCGAAGTCGCTGTCTGAAGCCGTTCACCAGACTGTCCAGGGCCCCCAGGGGGCACAGAAAATTACAGTAGGCCCGGCCTCCTTTAGCCAAAAACCCGGTAGCGGTCATGGTCAGCAATCCGGCCATTCCCAGGGAAGTCGAAAAGTAGGCCCGGTAGGCCGGCTCAAAGGGCAGTCCGAGCAGATAAGGGGTCACCCGGTAATTACAGAGCTTGCAGGCGATGCTTCCCAGGCCGACATAAGCCCCGGCGATAAATACGGCCAGATAGCCGTACCTGAAGGCCGGGGCGTCGATCCCGGAGAAATTGATTTTGATCCTCCCTGGCAGGCCCCGGCTGACCATCTCCGAAAAACCGCCGATGGGGCACAGGTGGCCGCACCAGAAGCGACCGAAAAGCAGGGTGATGCCGAGGACGGCTCCGACCAGGACGGCGCCGAACCACATGGCCTGGATATTGGCCAGTCCACCGGGGATGATCCCTTTTGGGGAAAGGATTAAAAACAGCCGCGGGCAGACCCGGCCGCACAGGTTCACCTCGCCGACGGCCTGGGGGATGATATTGAGCGGCGGAAGAAAGAGGACCATCCCCAGGATGATCAGGATGGTCCGGCGGCTCGGGACGGAGAACGATTTAATGGTGTTTTCCATGGGCCTCTCCGGGGATAAGGAGTATTTTTTTGATCAATGTTCCATCCGGCTCCCTGAAAAAGGCCAGTTCATAAGAAGCTCTTCCCCCGCCGAGGGTGATGAACAGGGGGAACTTCTGGCCGTAACAAAGACCGCGGAAGGTATTTTCCTTAAAGGACACCCAATGCCTGAAAGGCAGGACAACCGGCGGGGGAAAGGTGCTGCTGATTTCAGCGCCGTCCAGCCTCAGACGCACATCCTTGGCCGCCTGCAGATTCCTGACGGAGAGGGCCACCACCTTCCGGCCTTCTACTTTACCGATCATCAGGGGTTTCGAATCGCCATGGTAATCCAAGTCCAGCGAGCAGTGGATGAAATCCGCCGGTCTGAAATGGGCAAATAAAATACCGATCACTATTCCGGCGGCCGCCAGGGCCACCCCCTTAAGTTTCGGGGCCACTTTTAGATTCCTCCCCAGCGATAGACCACCCCGGCAAAAATGGTCCGAGGTTGGCCGGGTGCAAAAATGGCCGCATCGCTGCCGCTCTTGGAAGCGCTTTCCGCATAGAGCTTACCGGCCGCATTGATGAGACGGGCATAGACCTCCCATTGCTTGGTAATCGGGTAGGAGGCCCTGATATTGAAAAGGTCATGGCCGTTGTATTTTTCGGTATTGGCATTGTCTAACCAGTAATCCCCGAGCCGTATCCATTCCAGCTCGAACAGTCCGCCCTTGAAGAAGGCTGGCCGGTAAACCAGGCGGGTATTCCAAATCACCCGCGGCGCAATCGGCATCTCCTTTTCACTGAAGTCAATGGTGGGGGATACCTGAAATTCTTTGAAGGTATGGACGGCATAGGAAAAGGAGGTGTTCAACTCAACCTCCTTGAGGGGAATGAGGCTCAAGCCTATCTCGACGCCCCGGTGCTCGGTCTTTCCGGCGTTCAGCCTCTGGTTCACATTGGTTATGGGCGAGAAATTGACGATATCATCCTTCTTGATCATGTAATAAAGGGCGGTGCTGAAGGCCAGGTACCGTCCGATCCCTCCCCGCACCCCCACTTCATAACTGTCGGCCACAATCGGCTTGAGGTTGATGGAGGTCGACGCCGTCCCCTGATTTCCCCGGAAGAGGTCGCCCGATGAAGGCGCCCTGAAGGCCTTGTTGTAGGCGGCAAAGCCGCTCAGGCTGCTGGTTAAATCATAGGTCAGGCCTATCTTGGGGCTCAGATGGGTAAAGGTCAGCACGGCGCCGGGAGGCCTGTTGGCATTGGGCGCCAGATTGGTGGTGTAGTCGTAAGAGAGGTTGTCATAACGGGCGCCGGCGGTCAGACGGAGTCTTTCCAGGGGCGAGGCCTCGTACTGCAGGTAGGGCGAAAGGCCGATAAAAGTGGCGTCGTAGTCGAAATTGTTATCCCTGTTGTTGACAAAGACAAAGGAGACAAAACGGACGCCGTCCTTAAAGGCCTGGAGGCGTCTTTCAAAATAATCTCCGGGGGTATAGTCCAGATCCACCCCGCCGATCAATCGGCTCCTTAAAAAATCGAAATCCTGTCGGTACTTGGCCAGCAAGCCAAAGGAGTAATACTTGGTCGTCGCGCTATAGCCGAAAAAATTGGGCCCGGCCTGGAATAGGGCCCATCCCGGCAGAAGATCCATTTGATTCCAGCGGAAGTAGGGTATCAGACTCAAAGAGCCCTTCTCTCCGATTTCATTTTCATATTCAGTCGAAGCGCGAAAGGCCTGGACTTTTCGGAAGTCGAAAGTCTGATAGTTGAGGGTGGGCCTGTTTTCAAAATCGGATTTTAAAAGGCCGCTGGTGCCGCCCGTATCCTGGCTGATGTCGGAAAAGCCGATGAGCGTCTTGAGCTTGGCCGTGGCCCCGATTATGTGGTCCCAGCGCAGGGTCGAACCCCGGCGTTCGTAACCGGTCCTCTCCCGCCAGCCGTCGGAATGGCTGCCGTTGAAGTCGATTCTGAAGCCGTCATTGCCCCAGGTGCCGCCGCCGGAGGCCAGAAGCCGGTACCAGCCGAATTCGCCGATTTCCGGGTTTATCTCTATCTCGGGTCTGGCCGGTGACGGTCTGGTCAGGACATTGATGGTCCCCCCGATGGCATCACTGCCGTAGAGGGCGGTCGCCGGTCCCTTGGTCACCTCGATGCGCTCGGCACCGGGCACATTGACCTCATAAAGGGCATTGTGGTTGAAGAATCCCGTAGACCTTATGGGAATACCGTCCTCCAGATAAAGGTAAACCGGGTTGGTGGTCAGGGGTTGGCGGATGGCCGTCGTGTGTCCTTCTCCGGCGGTGACATTCACCCAGACACCGGGAACCCTGTTCATGATCTCCTGCGGATGGGCCGGCTTTACCTCCTGTATCTCTTTTTTCTTGACCACTCCTATAGTCTGTGGTTTCTCCTTCAGAGGCTCCGTCTCCCTGGAGCCGGTGACTACGACCTCCTCCATGGTGAAAGACTTATCTCCGGCCCGGCCTTCTCCGGCGTCGGCAAATGCCGGAGGCAGGCAGAACAGTTGAACCAGGATCAACAGCACAGCCATAGAAAAGGAACTCTTTATTTTAGGAACTTCCATACTTTTAACCCCTCCTTATTTACGGCAAACCACTGGGGGGATTTTTATGAAGGCTTCTCTCCATAAGGATAAAGCTCTCTTATCGGACAAGCCGCTCCTAAGGGATGAGAAGCGCGATCGAAGACAAAAATCCGCCCTCCATGCGCTCAGCCGCACGTTTGGTCATATGGTGAACGTTTTTTCAGGAAAGGCGAAGGAGCTTGGGAGGAGGGACCGTGGGTTGGCCGAGTCGGCTGTTGAAGGTTTCGGCAATCACCGGGTGCTCGAAAATCAACGGATCGCCGGGTGTTTTTAAACGGGTCACGAAAGGCAGGAATTTTTCCAGGGAGACGGCAATAAAGGTCGGCTGGCTTCCGCAGGGTGCACAGACCAGCCGGGGTGAGCGGTTTGTCTCGGGGCGCGCGGCGGTTTTCGATTCCCGGTGGTGGTGTTTTTTGGACCGGTCGATTATGCCGGAAGATTGAGATCGGGCACAACAGCAGGTGTGGTTGGCGATTTTGTGCGGAGGGCAGCCGCACAGCCGGTGATCACCTTTACAAACGGCGCCGCGGCCCTTCAGTCCGGGGGATTGGCTGAAGGCCGCCTGCCAGGCATAGAGTTGCAGGAACAGCAGGGCCGCCAGCGGCAATCCCACCATGATCTTCTTTTTGATCTGCCTAAGCCGAACCATTGCCCTTTTGACCGGACCGCTCATTTTGACAAGAGATAAAGGTATCTCTCCTGACCCCGGTCCGGATGATGATTACAGCTTACAGGGCCTTCCAGGAAATAAAAAGTAGTTAAACCCAGTAGTTCGGTTTTAAAAAAGCTGTATTTTATCCCAAGGTGGGTTTGTATCCCTTGCCGGCCGGCCTGATGGGATACCGCGAAACATGAAGATATCTTTCGCCGTTCCCTACCCCCCGCCTCCCCCCGCTCAGGCCCTTACACCCACGGCCGATCCTTCCGAAGCACCGGACAGGTAAACCTTCCGGGCGATGAACCCCGTGTCGGCCGCCGCATAAACCTCCTGCTCCTCCTGGGTGCCTTTACCCATTTTCGAAAAGTCGGCCACGAAGACGAGACTGACGGGGGCCTCCTTGACAAAGGCCTGGCGGCCGGTCAGGACCGGATGTCCTTGGTAATAAAATCCTTGACAGGTTTTTATGATTCAGGCTTTATGGGTGGATGTTAGTGGCGCATTTTTTACCTGGAGGGAAAATGGAAAAGGGACTGGAAAAAATCAACAGCGCCATCGATCCCGATATTTTGAAAGCCTTTCATGCCATGTGGGATATTTTCCCTTCCCCCGTCTTACTTTTAAGGAAGGACCGGACTATTCTGGACTGCAACCAAACGGCCACAGCCCTGGGCGTTCGGCCGGGGATGAAATGCTTTCAATTATCAGGAGACACCGGTATCCATAACCTCTGCCTGGGAAACGAGGCCCTGGAACAAGGGGTGGCCAAACGGTCGGTCGTTTACTCGCCGGCCCGGAAACAGGTCCTGGATTCTTATTGGCTTCCCCTCGGCCAGGGGGATTTGTTTGTCCATTTCGGCATCGACATCACCGAATACGCCAAGCCGGAGCTGTTCCCGGAAACTTAGCGAAATCAAGGCCCAACCCTATCGGTTGAAGCATTCAGCTATCAGTGTTCAGCTAACCCGTCAATTGAAAAGATTTTACTGACGGCTGAAAGCTGATAGCCGACCCCGACTTATAAGCGGACATATTCCTTGGGTGCAAAATTTAAGGCCATGGTCCAGACCAGGGCCTGACCATCCACCACCCGGAAAACAAAAATCGGGGCGAGGCCGTTCTTTTCGACCCACGGTTTGAGAAAAGGCCGCTTTTCAATAATTTCTTTTTTTAATTCCAGGTCGTCCACCGCAACGGCCTTCCCCTGCACCCGGACCTGCATATTTTTCTCCCGGTCAAAAAAACAGACTTCCACCTCCGGGTTCTGTTTCAACTGTTTCGACAAGTCCTTCCCTTCAACCGTCTGAAAAAGCAACCCCTGCTCATCGGCCCGAACCATGCCCAGGGCCCTGACGTGAGGCCGGCTATTTTCAGCAGTGGCCAGATAACAAATGGGGTTGGCGTTTAAAAACTCAAGGATTTCGGTTTTAGTCATGGCGTTCCTCCTCAGGCTCTTTGGATTGATGCTTGGTCACAAACCAGTCGATGAGACTTCTGGCGATACTGATTTTGCCCGGGATCTTGGGCAGCCGGTCGAATGAAAACCATTGGGCGTCCGAGATCTCCGTGCCGTCCACCAGGATCTCCCCCCCGGCATATTGAGCGGTAAAGCCGACCATCAGGGAGTCCGGGAAGGGCCAGGGCTGACTCCCGAAATAACGGATATCCTTGACCTCGATGCCGGTTTCTTCCCGCACTTCCCTCTCCACCACCTCTTCCAGGGTCTCACCCGGCTCGGCAAAACCGGCCAGAGTGCTGTAAAAACCGTCTTTAAACCGGGGGGAACAGGCCAGTAAACAGCGGTCTCCCCGCTCAACCAGGACGATCACCGCCGGTGAGATTCGGGGGAAGCTGAGGTTCCCGCAGCCCGGACATTCCTTGGCCCGCAACTCCGCTTTATCCCTCATCTTCATCCCGCATTGCCCGCAGTAGCGGGTCTTCTGGGACCAGTGCAGAAGATGAAGGCCTCGAAAGGCTATGGGGATCAGGTCGTGGGCCACCCGGCCGTAGACCTGGCGCAGGTCCAAGAAGGTCATGCCCGCCGGCGCCGAGGCCCCCTGGGCCGGGACAGCGGCATAACAGGGCCTTTCCCCCAGGGTCCCCAGAAAAATTTCTTCCCGGGTATCAAGCCCAAGGTCCTCAAGTCCGGGGGAAAGGGGGATGGTCAGCCGGTCGCCTTCACCTGAAACCAGCAACCTCCCCTTAAGAAAGATAAACCACCAGGCCGGTTCCCTTCTTTCGGAAGGTTGGTCGGCCGAGGGGATGAATAATCTGTGCATAAAACTGAGACCACCTTGTATCGTTTATGTATCCGAGATAACCCGGGCAGGTCCGCGGCCAAATAGTTCTCATCCGGAAATCCAAGATTTCCGGATAGCTTTCAGCAGTAAGCGGTCAGCATTTAGCTCAACGCCTTAATGATAAAGGGTTTTGCTGAAAGCTAAGAGCTGATGGCTGACTGCTCCATCCGGAAAATTATAATTTCCGGATGAACACTAAATAGTGTTGGAAGTATAAATGGGGGAGCCGGAGTGGTCAAGGGGAAAACCATAAAAAAATCTTAAGGCCCTGGTCCCCCCTTGCTTGCTTACGTCCAGGGTGGAATTTTACCGTCTTTATTCGCAAGAAATAGGTGTTTCACCCTATTTTGCCGCCTTTTTGACTTGTGCTATCCTGACCAAACATCCGGGCAGGTCCTGGTCGTTGAATGAGTTGGCAATGTTAAGTTAGGAAGGGGAAAACTATGAAAAAAATTACCGGTCTGCCGACAGGTGCCCGGCTCTCGGTTCTTCTGGCCGTTTTTTTTGGCCTGGCCACCTGCGCAGCCAGTTTCGATTCGCTCCGTCTCCCGGAACAATTGGTCGAGCGGGGGGTTGTGCCTCAAGGCGTGAGCATTGAATCACTGCGCCGGGGACGGGCCTTGGCCCTGGCTGAGTGTAAGGAATGTCACCGGTTTCGCCTCCCGGACGAATATCCGCCCGGGGCTTGGCCCGGCATTGTCCGGGATATGGGGGCCCAGGCCTCATTAAATGACGGTCAGATAGGGGATCTCGAAGCCTATTTTGTATCAGCGAGCAAAGCCGCCCGCCTCCCGCCTCGGTAGATTCGTGCTCCTTTAGCCAAGCGACCCGCCCCGCCTTAATCCAGGGAAGTCGCCTCTTCCGGCCTATCGGCCCGGAGGAGATCGGGGAAAAGCCGCATCCAGAGGAGGCTGACGCCGATCGTGCCCAGACCGCCCAGCAGCACGGCCGGTACGACGCCGAACCAGGCGGCGGTGACGCCCGACTCGAACTCGCCCAACTGATTGGAGGTGCCGACAAAGAGGTAATTGACGGCGCTCACCCTCCCCCGCATGGCATCGGGCGTGCGCATCTGGACCAGGGACTGGCGGATGACGACGCTATTGACGTCGGCCGCACCGAGGAGGCTGAGCATCCCCAGGGACAAGGGAAAGGAGGTCGAGAGGGCAAACCCCACGGTGGCGGCCCCGAAAACGATCACGGCCAGAAACATGGTCCGGCCCATGTTATGTCTTATGGGATGGTCGGACAGGTACAGGGACATGAGCAAGGCGCCGACGGCCGGGGCCGAGCGGAGAATCCCCAATCCCCCCGGTCCGACAGAAAGGATTTCCCGGGCGTAGACGGGAAGCATGGCCGTGGCCCCGCCGAGAAGAACGGCAAAAAGATCCAGGGAGATGGCCCCGAGGATTTCCGGTTTGCTGCGGATGAAGCCGATGCCGGCAAAGAGCGTTGAAAGGCCCGGGGGTTCCCGGACCGGCAGCGACGTCTCCACCCGGATGAAGGAAACGAACAGGCTGGCCCCCCAAAAGAGCACGCCGATGACCGAGTAGGCCGCCAAGGCCCCGGCCGCATAGAGAAACCCGCCCAGGGCCGGCCCGGCGATGAAGGCACTCATGGTCAAGGAAGTGGACCAGGCCATGACCCGCGGCAGGAGTTCCCGGCGGACCAGATTGGGCATCAGGGCCTGTCCGGTGGGCAGTTCGAAGGCCCGGGCCGCCCCGAAGAGAAAAACGATCGTCAGGATGCTTTCCCGGTTGAGCCAGCCGCCGTAACTGCCCGCCGCCAGCGCAAAGGCCCCCGCGCCCTGAAGGAATTGACAAAGGCCAAGGATCTTTTTCCGTTCATAGCGGTCGGCCACGTGGCCGACGACGAGGGTCAGAAGAAACATGGGCAGAAAATGGGCCAGTCCCACCAGGCCGAGATAGAAAGGGCTTTTGGTCAGGACATAGATCTGCCAGCCCACGGCCACGGCCAGCATCTGGTTGCCCACGGTCCCGGCCACCCGACCCGACCAGAACAAAAGCAGGGATCTGTTATGCAGCAGTTCTTTTATTTCCGGGGAAGTGGAGAAAGACATGATTTTAAAGAAAATCTAACGTAAGGCAGGGAAAAACACAAGACCTCTTTGACATGATAAGCCGGGCAACCCTTTGAAGGTGAAGGGGGTGATTTCAATCCGCCTGCCGGTGAGGGGCACGACTCTGAATACACCACCTGTTACCGGGGTAACACCCTGTTCCAATCCAAGCCCCCACGTGGGGCGAACCTCGGGACACCCCTTATGACGCGCGTCATAAAGTTTCAATCCAGGCCCCGGCCTGGAGCGCAACTCTCTAAGTCCACAAAATCACTGATCAAGTATTGACTTAAATCCACGCGCCATCATGACGCAACACCCCAGCGCTACACTTATGACCCGGGTCATAAAGTTTCAATCCATACTTTCGCCTGGGGGGGAGAGGGGGTGTTACCCGGGTAACAAGTGTAGTATTTAGGCGTTTCAATCGACGCGGCCGCATGGGGCGCGAC
>JACRCK010000121.1 GCA_016219065.1 Deltaproteobacteria bacterium | reverse complement strand
TTTGAGGGCCCGGATGCATAAGCTCGGAATAATCCGTCCGGAGATCAAAAAGTCAGATTAACCCACTCAGCCATCCTCATGAAGATTGTCAAGTCTTCCCTATTGTTCCTGCTGTTCCTTTCCACCGTGAGCCTCAGCGGGTGTGCCTCCTTACCGAATGTTTCTGAAAAGATTCAGGAGGCGCCCGTCAGCCGGAAATCTCCTCAAATCCTCTCGGCCAAAGGACTGTTGTCTTCCAAACAGAGCCAAGCCCTCGTGGAGCGATTGCAGCGATCCGTCGACCCGACGGACATGCTGCAACGTTATCTGGCCGTAATCGAATCGGTGAGTGAAAGCCCCTTGACCAAGGGGAACAAAGCCACTTTGCTTGTTGATGGTCCAGCCACCTTTACCGCCATGTTCAAAGCCATCCGCCAGGCGACCGACCATATCAATCTCGAAACCTTCATCATCGAAGACATCCTGGCCGATGAGGAAACGGGGCTGAAACTGGCCGATCTTTTGCTGCAGAAACAGGCGGCCGGTGTTCAGGTGAATCTCCTTTATGACAGCCGGGGCAGTTACAATACTCCGGCTGCCTTTTTCCAGCGTCTGCGCGACGGGGGGATTCAGGTGGCCGAATTCAACCCGCTAAACCCGGTTAAAGCCCGCGGGAAATGGCGCCTGGCCAAATCGGATCACCGCAAAATTTTGATCGTCGACGGCCGGATCGCTTTTACCGGAGGCATCAACATCAGCCAGGTCTATTCGAGCAGGCTTTCCGGAGGGAGGGAACCAGACCAGACCCAAATCCCCTGGCGGGATACCGACGTTCAAATTGAGGGTCCGGCAGTGGCTGAGTTTCAAAAACTCTTTTTGGACACCTGGCAGCGACAGCAGGGTGCAAAACTTCCCGAACGGAACTATTTTCCCCCCCTAAAAGACGCGGGAACCACCCTGGTGGGGGTGATCGGCAGCAGTCCGGGAGAGGCCAACAGGCTTACTTTTATTCTGTATGTTTCCGCCATTACTTTCGCGGAAAATTCGCTCTATATGACGAATGCCTATTTTGTCCCCGACCACCAGATCGTAGAGGCCCTTACGGATGCCGCGCAGCGCGGGGTCGCGGTGAAGATTATTCTTTCCGGAACCAGCGATTCCTCACTGGTCCAGTATGCGGGGCAATATTTTTATTCCGACCTGTTGAAGTCGGGAGTCCGGTTATATCGGCGTAACCAGGTCCTGCTGCATGCCAAAACGCTGGTCATTGACGGGGTCTGGGCGACCATCGGCTCTACCAATATGGACTTCTTGAGCTTTTCAATTAATGACGAGGTGAACGCGGTTATTCTGAGCCGCGAGTTCGCCCTGGAAATGGAAAAGATGTTTGCCGCGGACCTGGCCGAATCCAGCGAGATTCTGAGGGAAGAGTGGGAAAAAAGACCGCTGCTTTTTAAGATCCGGGAACTGCTGGCCCATTTATTATCACGCTGGCTTTAAAATCAGAAAATGAGCAGGTTACCGATTTTCTTTACAGAAGCGGGCAGCCCGACGAAGAGAGGTATTTTCGATGAACGCGACGAATAAACAGCATCGGGCCGTTCTGCAGAGCATCGCCCGGAGGGTGATGGTCGAGAAGGGTTTGCTTCCTGACTTTTCCGGAGAAGCCCTCGCCGAACTGGCCGGGATTCCGGGCCCGGCCATCGGGAAGGGTGAACCGCTTCGGGACCGGAGGGACCTTCTTTGGGCTTCCATCGACAACGACGATTCCCGCGATTTGGATCAGCTTACTGTGGCCGAGGCCCTGCCCGACGACCAAGTCAAGATCCTGGTGGCGGTGGCGGACGTGGATTCGCTCGTTAAGGATGGCACGGCCATTGACGACCACGCCCGCCACAATACCACCTCGGTTTACACGACTCCCACCATATTTCCGATGCTTCCCGAAAAGCTTTCAACCCATTTGACCTCCTTGAACTATAACGAGGATCGACCGGCCATTATCGTCGAAATGGTGATCGGCGTTGATGGGTCCCTCCAGGATTCGAATATCTACCGGGCCCTGGTCCGCAGTCAGGCCCAGCTCGCCTATAACGGCGTTGCCGCCTGGCTGGAAGGAAACGGAATGGTGCCGGCGGCCATTGCCGCCGTAAGGGGCCTGGCTGAGAATCTGCGCCTGCAGGACCGGGCGGCCCAAAGGATGAAGAAATTCCGTCAGATTCAGGGGGCCCTGAGCCTGGAACTCATTGAAGCGCGACCGGTATTTGAGGGCGATGAAATCCGGGCCCTCGAAGTGGAAAAAAGGAACCGGGCCAAGGACCTCATCGAGGATTTCATGATCGGGGCCAACGGTGTTACCGCCCGGTATCTCTCCGCAAAAAATTTTCCTTCCCTGCGGCGGGTGGTCCGCACTCCCAACCGCTGGGAACGGATCGTCGAGATCGCCGGGGAACACGGGTTCCGGCTTCCGGCTCATCCCGATTCCAGAGTATTGGAGGAGTTCCTGCTGCAGGAGAAAGCGGCCGATCCGCTACGCTTCCCCGACCTCTCCCTCTCGGTTATCAAACTGCTGGGGGCCGGAGAATATCTGGAGGAAAGTCCGGGAGACACGCCCCCCTTAGGACACTTTGGACTCGCGGTCAAAGACTATGCCCACTCCACCGCGCCCAACCGCCGCTATCCGGATCTCATCACCCAGCGACTGCTGAAAGCGGCTCTGGCTCAAGGCCCCGTCCCTTATGGAAAAGAGGACCTGGAGGCCCTGGGTAAACACTGCACGGAGGGAGAGGATGCCGCCCGGAAGGTGGAACGGCAGGTCAAAAAATCCGCGGTGGCCATCCTGCTCGAATCCAGAATCGGAGAACGGTTCGAGGCCCTCGTCACGGGGGCAGCCCCTAAGGGCACCTGGGTTCGTCTGCTTCATCCTCCGATTGAAGGGAAACTGACGCAGGGTTTCGAAGGGGTTGACGTGGGTCAAAGAATCCGCGTGCAACTGATTCACACCGACGTGGAGCGGGGCTTCATCGACTTCCAGAGAATTACCTAATTCCTTCGTTTGGCCGATGCCTTGGCGGATGGTACCGTTAAATAATTCCCAGAAAATTAATAAATCGATTCTGACGGCGGCCGCGAAATATCGATAGCAGATCGAGGTTAGGCCAGCCGCAACCGGACCAACGATGCCCGGGCATCCCCTTTGCTTATGTCCGGTACGATCCTCAACTCCAATACCGTCACCCCCTGGAGGTTGACGACGTAGTCTTCGACCTCGCGGGTTGCCCCGGGCGGGCTGAACGTGTACTGCTGGCGCAGAATCTCTTGGTAAGACCGCCCGCCGTCCCCCGACCAGCGCAGCACAAACTCCTGGGTCCGCTCCCGTCTCTCTTCCGCAAATACGAGTTGAATTTGCTTGAGGGCCTGCGGCTCGTCGAACAGCAGGCGGAGGGTCTGCTCCCCGGGTTCGCCGGCCAGCCAGCCCGACCCGCCGTCGGCTGTCAGCGCCGATTCGACGGGATGTCCGGCCTCCTCGGACGTAATCTCGACCTGCGCTACTAGTCCCAGGTCAAGCCAATCCTGATCGGCGGATGAGGGCTCCTTCGAACTTTGAGTGATAATCCGTTTGCGCATTTTGAACCTATCCATCCTGCGAAAAAATCACCACGGTGTAGGGCCCGATGCTGATTTCGCCCGAACAGGGCAGTCCATCGGCCCCTTCCTCCTTCGTTTCGACGTCCGGGGTGGGATGATTGAGAAAGTTCGGGCCGTAGTTGTAGGAGTCGCTGTTAAAGCGCGTTTTCCACCATCCGGCCCGCGGAAAGCCGAGGCGAACCCCGTCGCGGTTTTCATTCGTCATATTCACCACCACCACGACGCTATCGGTGGGACCCTGTTGGTCCCAGCGATGGAAAGCAATGAGTTTAGCCCCATCGTCAAAGTGATAGATGTGGATATTTTGACCGCACAAGCCCCGGGTTACCCCCGACCGGTTGCGCCGCAGGGCGATCAGATCCCGGTACATCCCGAGGATACCGTGTTCGTCCTCGGCTCGGGACCAGTCGATCGGGTCTTTATCCTGGAACCAGCGATCTTCCAGCAGTTCCTGCCCCTGAAAAAGCATGGGGATACCGGGCGCCGTGAGCACCAGGGCCGCGCCCAGGGTGGAGCGTTTCTTGGAAAACCAACTATCCACTTTGCCAGGCCAAATCTCCTCCGGCACGCGGGCCCGGCCATTGGCGACCTCGTCATGCGACTCGGTATAAATGACCCGCCGAAAGGCGTCTAAATCGTAGCGATGCTCGATCGCCTTACTGACGGCGCCCAGATCGCGAAGGTGATCATCGCGGATGATGACGGCTTGGCGAACGGGGTGAACAAATCCGGCATCCCATTGCGCATTGAAACCCGCGCCGCCCGCTCCCACCTCTTTGATGATCCAGGGGTTGTTCTTCATGCTTTCGCCGATGCTGATTTTGCCGGGAAACAGTCGCTTAACTTCCTCATTGATCCACTGCATCAAGGTCCAGCCTTCGGGGATGTCATTGGCCGGGTTGTCGTCGCTGCCGTCTATGCTCTTGATATAGGCGATCATGTCCCAGCGCAAGCCGTCGGCATGGTATTCCTCGAACCACATCAGGGCGTTATCGCGCAGATATTGGCGCACTTCGTCCCGGCCATAGTCGGGCCGCGTTTCCCCCCAGGGGGTACTCGAGCGGCGATCCTGATAAAAGTAGATTCCCCCCTTCTCGTTTTCGCTCCAACCGTCAAACTGCCACAAATCCAGATCGGAGGGGCCCAGGTGGTTGTAGACGACATCCACGATAACGGCAATGCCCTGCTCATGGGCCGCCTTCACAAAGCGCTTCAGGGCCTCCGGCCCGCCGTAAATACTCTCCACGGCAAAGGGCTGGGCCGGATTATAGCCCCAAGAAAATTCGCCCGAAAACTCCGCCAGCGGCATCAATTCCACGGCATTGATGCCCAATTTGTTAAGGTAGGGCAGTTTTTCAATAGCACTGTCCAGCGTCCCCGGTTGACCCTTTTCTTTCACGTGGAAGGTGCCGACGTGCATCTCGTAAATGACCAGCTCATTCCCTGTGGCCATCTGAAAGCGATCATCACCCCAGTCGAAGGCGTGAGGATCATAGATAACCCCGTTACCGGTGGCGCCGGTCACCTGGCGGGCATAGGGGTCGATGCGCGAGAGGGGGCCCTGGGGTCCATGAATCCAGTAGCGGTATTCATCCCCTGTTTTGGCCTCCGGCACGTCGGCCGACCAGTGCCCGTTCTCTCCTTTGGCCAGAGGGGTTGAGGCCTCGCTCCAGTTGTTGAAGGTTCCGGTCACGTAAACCTTTTCGGCATGGGGCGCCCAGACACGAAAAGTTACACCCTGGGCACCGGGGTTGGCCCCCAGTGCGGAAGGTCCGGTCACCGTTTGGGTTTTTCCCGGCATACTTTCCTCCCAGGTCTTAATCATGGCCATCGGCTGGCGTCTTGATCAGACAGCTAATCAACGACCTTCGGTCGATCCCTTTGATAAAAATTTTCTTTATGGATATAAAAAAATATAGGAGGAGGGAAAGAAAGAATCAAGAAGAATAATGGGGCGGAATAGCGGGCAAAGGGTCCCCTCAATATATGAAAGCTCCACCAAATATGGAGGTCCAGGTAATCGTTTCAATCTTCTTTATTGACATCTTTTTCTGATATAACAATTTGATATTAATCAGATTTTAAAACTTATTGTTTTCCTTGGCCGCTGGCAGGTTACTTGCAGCGGTATTTGATATTCATAAAAGAATTAAAGACAGGAAAAAGGAGAGGCTAATGGGAAAACTGGGTAAACGTGTCCTGACGGCATTGGTAATGGGTGTTTTGATCACCGGGCTATTATGCTGCCAGAAAAAAGAGGGTCCCGTGGAGCGCGCCGGCAAACAAATCGATAAGGGGTTAGAAAAAGCCGGGCAGCAGATCGAAAGGGCGGGTGACAAAATCGAGGATGCGGCCAAAGACGCCAATAAATAATAACCTTCGCGAAACGCGCGCAGAAAGAACAAGGCGTTTAAATGATTGATCGATCTCAACTTCTGACAACAACCTTTACCGCAACAAGACACGGACACGATAGAAATAGGGAAAATGATTTACACCCAAAAAGATGAGGTAACACACAATGAAAAAGATGATGATTATTTTTGGACTGATCCTGGCCTTGACTGTTAGCCTGGCCTTGAGTGCCGGAGCTACGATAATCACCGGGGCCATCTCTCCTGTTTAACTTAAAATTGCGTTTCACCGCCGCTGCCTTCCATCTAAATCAGTACGCAGCGATTAACCCCCCCTTTGGGAAAGACCACCTCCCGAACGGTGCGGGCCATGATCTTGAGGTCCAGCCAGAGGGACCAATTCTGCGCGTAGCGGATGTCCAACCGGACCATGTCGTCGAATGAGGTCCGGCTCCGTCCTTCCACTTGCCATAGGCCAGTGATGCCGGGCTTGACTTCCAGGATCCGGCGCAGATGCCAGGACTTGTATTTTTCCACCTCAAAGGTCAGGGGCGGCCGGGGTCCGACCAGACTCATCTCTCCCTGCAACACATTGAAAAACTGGGGCAGCTCGTCGAG